>CACWIO010000044.1 GCA_902760855.1 uncultured Eubacteriales bacterium | reverse complement strand
CAATCATGGATTTGACCAGCCACCTCGGAACTCACTGCGAATGCCCTTATCACCATGATGAGGACTGGAACAGCGTCGCAGAGCTCCCTCTGACACAGTTCATGGGACGTGGTCTTTACGAAGTGCTTGATGATTTGCCGGAAAAAGCCGAGATAACAGCAGAGTGCCTTGAAAAGCACCTGGGAGGAAAGGTAAAGCCGGGAGATACGGTCATACTGGATAGCCCTTATAAGATTCCTCCTTTCACTCCACTTACGAACGGACCTACGGATAAGAGATTGCACGTAGGAGCAGAGTCCGCTCAGTGGCTCGCAGATCACGGTGTGGTAAGCGTAGGTTTCGGAGACGGAGTTACAATCGAGGACTATGAAGAGAATGTAAAGCCGTTCCACGACATACTCATGGCCCAGAATTGCACTTTCCTGGAAGTGCTGGAAAACCTCGAGCTTCTTAAGACAGGGTGCTTCTTCATAAGCTTCGCACCGCTGCCGATAATCGGACTGGATTCATGCCCGGTACGCGTATATGCAATCGAAGGGCTTGCTGAGTTCAGCGAATAATCACAACTAAGGTGTTTACCCCGTATAGAGGGGATAACATATATAACTATCGTTGATTACATATGTAAAGGAAGGGAACACAATGAAAAAGATAGTATCACTAATGTTAGCCATGATTATGGCAGTATCAATGCTTGCTGCTTGCAGCAAATCAGAACCTGCACCTGCAGCTGAAGGCGGAGAAGAAGCCGCTACAGAAACTGCAGCAGCAGAACTCACTCTGAACGTTGCTTCAAACGCAACAGACGAGACTAACCCTTACAGCATCGGACTTGAAGAGTTCAAGAAGGTTGCTGAGGAAGTATCCGGCGGAAAGATTGCCGTTACAGTTCACAAGGGAACTCTCGGACAGAACGAGTCTGAGCTCGTTGAAAAGCTCCAGATGGGCGCTGCAGACATGATCGTAGCAGCTCCTGCATTCATGAATGCTATAGGCGTTCCTGAAGTAGATTTCTTCTCACTCGAGTACCTCTTCGACGGATTTGATCACTGGGAGAAGTGCGTAGACGGAGATTTCGGTAAGGTAATGAGCGATATCGTAACTGAGAAGACTGGCAACCAGTTCAAGATTATGGGATACTGGTCAACTTCCATCAGAGACGTATATGCAAAGAAAGCTATCACAAAGCCGGAAGATCTTAAGGGTCTCGCAATCCGTACACAGAACTCACAGGTTCAGCAGGAGTTCTTCCAGGCTTGCGGAGCTGTTCCTACATCAGTTGACTGGGGTGAACTCTATCAGGCTCTCCAGCAGGGTGTTGTAGACGGAGCTGAGAATGACTACACAAACATCACTCTCAAAGAGCACCACAAAACGGACAATGGTAAGTACATCTCTGAGACTCACCATGACACAACTACTCGTCTCTACCTCATGGACGGCAACAAGTATGATCAGCTGACAGACGAGCAGAAGCAGTGGATTGAGGCTGCTTGCGAAGCAGCTACAGCAGCTGAGAGAGAGGCTACTTACAGAATGTTCGAAGAGTCAAAGCAGAAAGCTATCGCTGACGGCGCTGTTGTAACAGAGCACGCTGACATCGACATCGATGCATTCAAGGCTATCGCTACAGGTATCCAGGACAAATTTGCTGAGGCAAACAACATGAAAGAGCAGCTCGAGATGGTTCGCAACGCTGCAAAATAAGAAACACTAAATGTGGGCGGTTCACCGCACCGGTTGCGGTGAACCGCTTTTTCTAAAGAATATTGCTTTTTAAGAGAGAAGGTAATAAGAAGATGAAATCATTTGTAGACAAAATGCAAGCAGCACAGATAGGGCTTGGCGGAATCTTCCTAATCATCTTCCTGGTCACAGTTGTTATACAGATGGCTTGCCGCTACCTGAGCATTTCAGCAATGTGGACCGGAGAAGTTGCGCAGTACTCGTTTATCTGGGCTGTATTCACAGGCGCTGGCGCGATGGTCCATTCAAAGGCACACTTCGCTTTTGCTTCACTTCAGGATGGACTAAAGAATGAACGCGCTAAGATTATCCTGCAGTTAATAATCGACATTATTATGCTTGTATTTGCTGTTCTTATGCTTATCTACGGCATTGTAGCAGCCAAGCAGTTTTGGAGCAACAAGTGGATTGCTTTTCCGACTATCAGCAGAGGCCCTACATGGCTTTGCATACCGTTTTGCGGACTGACATCTACTATTTATCTGCTCTACTCTATATATGAGGATTTCGGAAAACTTAAGAAGGGAGGAAATGCATAATGTTAGGAGCATTATTAGTGCTGATGTTCGTAGTCTTCGTGGCTATCGGAGTTCCTATCGCATTCGCCTTGGGAGTGGTATCTTTCACAGGTATCGCATGCCTTCCGGAAATTCCGAACATCGTAGTATTTACAAAAATGTTTAACGGCCTTGGCAGCTTTACACTGCTGGCTGTACCGCTGTTCATCCTCGCTGCAAACCTTATGAACGAGGGTGGAATCACAGAAAAACTCATCGAGTGCATCTGCGACCTCGTAGGTCATAAGAAGGGTGGACTCGCACATGCTAACGTACTCGTATCCATGGTGTTTGCCGGTATCTCCGGTTCATCTCAGGCTGATACATCAGGCGTTGGTAAGATCTTCATCCCGTCGATGGAGAAACAAGGCTATGACAAAGGAACCTCTGTCGGAGTAACCGCAGCATCTTCAACACTCGGATCGATTATCCCTCCGAGCATCACAATGGTTGTGTATTCAGGCATAGCCAACGTATCTACGGGAGCTCTCTTTATGACGGGAATTCTGCCGGGCATACTTCTCGGAGTAGCCATGATGGCAGTAGTTAAATTCTATTCAAAGAGAAAGAATTTCCCGCAGAGTGAGAAGGTGCCTTTCAAAACTGCAATGAAGCACACCCTCGTGTCGATGCCGGCTCTGCTGACACCTATCATCCTCATAGGAGGTATCGTGTCCGGACTGTTCACACCGACAGAGTCAGCTGCGTTTGCCTGCATCTATGCTCTCCTGGTTGGAATCTTCTTCTACAAGTCCATCAAGATCAGCAGACTGCCGCACATCCTGCTCGAGACAATGAAGATGGCTTCTCTGTCACTCTTTGCTCTTGCAACTGCAAACGCACTTGGAGAACTCCTCAGCTATTATCAGCTTAACGTAATTGCTCAGAGATTCTTCACTGCTCTTCCGGGAGGAAAGCTGATATTCCTGCTTGTAGTAGTAGTATTCTTCCTCTTCGTAGGAACATTTATGGATGCCGTACCGGCTATGATTCTCTTCGTGCCTATTATCCTGCCATCGGCAATAGCACTCGGACTTAGCCCAATCATCCTTGGACTCATCATCATCGTTACACTGGCTCTCGGACTGGTAACTCCTCCTTACGGACTCTGCCTGCTCCTGGCCACAACGATAAGCGGTACAACTATCGAAGAAGGATTCAAGGGCACACTGCCTTACTTCCTCTCATCTGTTGCTGTATTGCTTCTGATGATACTGTTCCCGGACTTTTGGTTAGCCATCCCGGCTGCTATATTCCCGAGCTTGTTCCTATAACTGGCACGACATAATTGCAGCTGAGAAAGTGAGTAACAAATGATAAGCGGAAACGTAAATAATGAATTCTTTGATCAGCAGGCGGCTGTTTTGGCTAAGCCTCTTAGAGATGCGCTTTACTTCCTCAAGAACGAGGATATGGCAAATCACGAGGCGGGTAGATTCCCGATTGAGCTTGACGGAGTGCCTATGATCTTGCAAGTAATGGATCTGACGACCAAGCCTAGAGAAGAGGGCTCACCTGAAATCCACAGAAAGTATATAGATGTACAGTTCTGTGCTTCCGGTGGTCCTGAAAAGGCTACATGGTATAGCGATAAAGGAAACAACATCGTAAAATCAGACGAACTTGATACAGAAAGAGATATTCTCTTCTACGAGAACAACGCAGACGCGCTCGAGTGCTCTGTGTTCATGGAAGTCGGATCGTATGCGGTCTACTTCCCTTGGGACGTGCATGTGCCCGGACTTATGACTGAAGAAGGCCCTAAAGCGTTCCGCAAAATAGTCATGAAGGTTCCTATGGAATCTTGCTTATAAGTGCCTCGGGGCCTCGCGAATGACGAGGCCCCAATTATAACAAACAGATTTAGATGATTATCCACGAGGAGGATAACAAAATGAATGAACTCCAGAAAAGAGTATGCGAGATAGGCGTTGTGCCTGTTATCAAATTGAACAATCCGGAAAGAGACGCAGCGGCTCTCGGAAAAGCCCTGTGCGCAGGGGGTGTACCTGTAGCTGAGATAACATTCCGCGCTGCAGGAGCTGACACTGCCATAAAGCTCATGAAAGAGGCTTGCCCTGACATGATAGTCGGAGCGGGTACTGTGACAAATACCGAGCAGATTGATAAGGTAATCGAGGTCGGAGGCGAATTTGTGGTATCACCGGGATTTGATCCTGAGCTCGTAGCTTATGCTCAGGAGAAAGGCATCACGATTTTTCCGGGCTGCACTACTGCAAGTGAATATCACCAGGCTCTTAAATTCGGACTGGAGGTCATTAAGTTCTTCCCTGCCGAGCAGTCGGGAGGCCTTGCTAAGATCAAGGCTTTGGCAGGACCTTTTGCTAACTTCAAGGTAATGCCTACAGGCGGCATCTCTCTCAAGAATCTCGGAGAGTACAGCGTATCGCCGATAATTGCTGCTTGCGGCGGAAGCTACATGGTAACAGCAGACCTCATCGACAACAACAAATGGGATGAGATTATGGAGCTTTGCAAGCAATCCGTTGAGATAGTAAAAGAAGCGAGAAAGGACAGGTAAGAGAAGTGAAAGAATTCATGGATAAGGACTTCATACTGGAGACTGAAACCGCAAAACATCTCTATCACGACTATGCCAAGAGCCTTCCGCTTGTGGACTATCACTGCCATATTTCACCGAGGGAAATATATGAGGACAGAAGGTTCAACAACTTGGTTGAACTATGGCTCGGAGGAAAGAATCCTGACGGAACATATTTCGGCGACCACTACAAATGGCGTGTTATGCGCTCCAACGGAGTAAACGAGGATTACATCACAGGCGATAAACCTGCTTACGAGAGATTTCTCAAATTCGTAGATGCGCTTCAGATGGCCATAGGAAATCCTATGTATCACTGGTGCAACCTCGAGCTCAGACAGTTCTTTGGATATGATAAGCCGCTCACACCGGAGAATGCCGAGGAAGTATGGAATTATTGCAATGATAAACTCGTAAACGATCCGGAGATGAGCGTACGCGGCCTGATTAGAAAAGCTAAGGTCGCTTTCATCGGAACTACAGACGATCCTGTCGATAGTCTCGAATGGCACGAGAAAATCGCGGCAGATACAAGTATAGAAGTTAAGGTGGCTCCGTCCTTCAGACCGGACAAGGCCATTAACATAGATAAAGAAGGTTTTGCTGAGTATATGACTCAGCTCGCTGCAAGCGTGGGAAAGACCAAGCTCGAAAGCGTAGAAGAAGTAAAAGCAGCCCTAACAGAGAGGCTTGAATTCTTCGCTGAGAACGGATGCCGCGCCAGCGACCACGGACTCGATTATATCCCGTATGCTGAGTATACGGATATAGGTGTAGAGTCCATTTACTCAATAGTCATGAACGGGGGAAGCGTGAGCAAGGAAGATGCCGAGAAGTATCAGACGGCTATTCTCATGCACCTCGGAAAGGAGTATCACAGGCTTGGAATTGCCATGCAGCTCCACTACTCATGCTACAGAAACGCGAATGAGAGAATGTACAGAAAACTCGGACCTGACACAGGTTTCGACATGATAGCGCAGACCGATTGCGCCGTATCGATAGCGCAGTTCCTCTCCGCCCTCGATAAAGATGGCGTTTGCCCTAAGACAATTCTGTATTCACTGAATGGCGTGGACAATGACGTGCTCGGAACCATGCTCGGATGCTTCCAGTCAGATGAGGTGCCGGGTAAGATCCAGATGGGATCGGCATGGTGGTTCATGGATACCAAGGGCGGCATGGAGGCTCAGATGAAGTCGCTGGCAAGCCTCGGACTTTTGGGCAATTTCGTGGGAATGCTGACGGATTCACGTTCCTTCCTGAGCTATGCAAGACATGATTATTTCAGAAGAATCATGTGCAACCTCGTAGGAAATTGGGTTGAAAACGGTGAGTATCCTGCAAATGATGAGGCTCTTAAGAAAATCGTTGAGGGCATCAGCTATACAAACGCAATGAGATATTTCGGATTGAACTAAAAGGAGCAGACAAATGGAAAAACTGACTTACAAGACACTTAGAGAACAGGGATATGACGGATATCTTCTCGAAGATGCGCCGGTACGCGTGCTTCAGTTCGGGGAGGGAAATTTCCTCAGAGCTTTCGTTGACTATTTCATCGACGTAATGAATGAGAAGGCAGGCTTTAACTCAAAGGTCGTGCTGACTCAGCCTATAGCTCAGGGTCTCGCTCCTATGATTAATGAGCAGGAGGGACTTTACACACTCTTCCTTCGCGGCCGCGAAAACGGAGAGCAGGTTAACAGAAAACGCGTAATCTCCTGCGTTAAGTCCTGCAACAATCCTTATGAGGATTTCGACGGACTTATGAAAAATGCTACGAATCCTGATCTCCGCTTCATAGTCTGCAATACGACTGAAGCAGGAATCGTATTTGATCCTTCTTGCATGGCAGATGATACTCCGCCGTCAAGCTTCCCGGGTAAGCTGACTGCGTTCATGTATGAGCGCTTCAAACTCGGCCTCGGCGGATTCATCATTCTGTCTTGTGAACTTATCGATCACAATGGTGCTGAGTTACTGCGTTGCGTAAAGGAATACGTAAAGCTCTGGAATCTCGGTGCAGATTTCGAAAAATGGATTGATGAAGAGAATATCTTCTGCTCAACTCTCGTAGACAGAATCGTAACGGGATATCCTCGTGAAGAGGCTGCTGCAATCTGTGAGGAGCTCGGATATCAGGATAATCTTATTAACACAGCAGAAGTGTTCGGGTTCTGGGTAATTGAGGGACCGCAGTCAATCAAGGACGAGTTCCCGGTTGAGAAGGCGGGACTTCCTATACTAATCACAGACGATCACATGCCGTACAAACAGCGCAAGGTGCGCATACTCAATGGTGCCCATACTTCGATGGTTCTTGCCGCATACCTCGCAGGCAAATCCATTGTACGTGAGTGCATGGAAGATGAAGTAATAAGAGACTTCATGAACGGGTCAATATTTGATGAAATAATCCCTACTTTAGATCTCCCTGAGGCTGAACTTACGGAATTTGCGAATTCTGTAATAGACCGTTTTAATAATCCTTACATAGATCACAGGCTCACAGACATCGCGCTCAACTCCAGAGCCAAGTGGAAGGCTCGCGTGATGCCTAGCATCCAAGAGTACGTAAACCGTAAGGGCAGCCTGCCAGAGAGACTTACATTCTCACTTGCTGCGTTCATCGCATACTATCGCAAGGGTGGAGAATTTGTAAGAGACGACCAGTGGGTACTTGATTTCTTCGAGGCACATAAAGGAGACGATGCAAGGACTCTCGTGAATGCAGTAGTCAATAACGAAGATATGTGGGGCGGAGAGCTCGCTAAGATTCCGGGCTTCGAAGAGGCAGTGGCAAACTATCTCGAGAAAATCGATGCTGTCGGAACATATGAGGTTATGAAGGAGCTCGTAAAATGAGGCTTATTCGAATACACCCGGATGACAACGTAGCTGTAGCTCTCTCGGACATTGCAAAAGAGGAAAGCTTTGAGGTTGAAGACATAAGCGTTACGGCCTCTGAAGATATAGGGCGCGGACATAAGATAGCGCTGTCGGATATCAAGACTGGGGAAGCTGTAGTCAAATACGGCAACCCCATAGGAAATGCCAAACAGGATATCAAGGCCGGAGAATGGGTGCACGTTCACAATACCAAGACCGGACTTTCCGAGACTGCAGAGTACGTGTATGATCACAAGACATATGAACTTCCAAAGACTAAGGCCAGGACTTTTGAAGGCTATAAGAGAGCTGACGGAAGGGCTGCTGTCAGAAATGAGATTTGGATCATACCTACAGTCGGCTGCGTAAACGGAGTCGCACAGGCTCTGGTAAGAGAAAATCAGGACCTCGTTACAGGAAACATAGAAGGACTATATACTTTCCCTCATCCTTTCGGATGCAGTCAGATGGGAGACGATCATGCACAGACCAGAAAACTCCTGGCTGCCCTGGTCAGACATCCTAATGCTGCAGCTGTACTCGTGCTCTCGCTAGGCTGCGAGAATCTCACTCAGGAGCAATTTAAAGAAGAGCTCGGAGAGTGGGATGATGACAGAGTTAAATTCTTGGTCTGCCAGGATGTAGAGGATGAGATGGAAGCAGGATCTGCTTTACTTGCTGAGCTTGCAAAGTACGCGGGCAAGTTCAAGCGTGAGAGCATCGATGCCTCCGAACTCGTAATAGGAATGAAGTGCGGAGGCTCGGACGGTCTCTCGGGCATTACGGCAAATCCTACTGTCGGAAGATTCTCAGACAGGCTTGTGGCCCTCGGTGGCTCGACAGTTCTGACAGAAGTGCCGGAGATGTTCGGCGCGGAAAATATACTCTTCTCGAGATGCGAATCTGAGGCTGTATATGGAAAGGCAGTAAAGATGGTAGAGGATTTCAAAGACTACTTTGTTAAACATGATCAGGTGGTCTACGAGAATCCAAGTCCAGGCAATAAAGCCGGTGGAATCACGACTCTGGAGGACAAGTCCTGCGGATGCGTTCAAAAGGGAGGAAGCGCTCAGGTAGTAGATGTGCTCGGATATGCAGAGCCTGTAGTTAAGAAAGGGCTTAATATGCTGACCGGTCCGGGCAACGACCTCGTGTCGTCTACTGCTCTTACGGCATCCGGCGCACATATAATCCTCTTCACTACAGGAAGAGGTACACCGTTTGGTGCTCCGGCTCCGACCATTAAGATTTCATCGAACAGCCAGCTCTTTGAAACAAAGAGCAATTGGATAGACTTCAATGCGGGAAGTGTAGCAGAGGGAGAAAAACTTGATGATGCAGGAGAACGCCTGCTGGACTTCGTAATTGAGGTAGCGAGCGGTCGCCTGACAAAGTCAGAGGAGCATGGCGCCAGAGAGATTTCGATCTTTAAGGACGGTGTAGTGCTGTAATAACAGATAAGTGCTAAAAACTATATATACTACATGGAAAACCGAAGCCTATTTATAAACGGCTTCGGTTTTGCATTGCGAAATCTTATTGCATGTGAGATTATTATAATAATAGTTTAGATTAGAGGAGAACGAGAAAATGAAGAAGAAAGCTGGAACTACAAAACGATTGGCTGCTATAGCTGTGATGCTGCTGCTGTGCGCGGTGGCTACTGTCTATATCCTTAACCTGGCACACACCAGGATGGAAGAGGCCAGACAGGCTGAGGCGGAAAGAGCCATAGCAGAGGCTGAGCAACAGGCAGCGGAAGAAGCGGCGGCTGCAGAGGCTGAGACTGCTGCCGAAACCGAAGAGGCTTCGGGTGTAGCAAGCGCTCCTGAGAGAGTTTATTCTTATAAAGGGAGCTCCGACGATGAAGCATACACCATGGCTGCATATGACCATGCAGTTGAAGCCGGATCCGGATTTATATCCATGCCTTTCGTGGTATCCGGTGATGGGACGCTCTTCGTGGCTGATAGCGATGAGTCGCAAGGTTTGACGGGATATTCGGGATACTTCTCCGGAATGAGCGACGGGCAGATTGCCGAACTCAAGACGAGGGGTGGCGCGGATATTGCGAAGCTCAGCGACATTGTCGAAAAGCACGGGAAGAATATCAATTACATAATTGAACTTAAGTACACGAGCGACCGCAACATACAGGCCTTGGAAGATTTTATCAAGAAGAATGAACTTGAGGGTAATGTAGCAATTGCCAGCACCTATTTTAGCGGTCTCAAGACTCTTGAAAACGACATGCCTGACATTCCAAAGATATTCCTTTGCGAAGATGATGTTTCGTTTGGAGAGGCGCTTGGGCTCGCCCAGGTAGACACTATCTCCGTGAAAAAGGATTTGATGATTGCCGACTATTGCAAAATGGCTCACGAGCGCGGAAAGAAGTTCGGAGCATGGACTTTGAATACAGAGGATGAGATTAAGTCAGCGATAGATATGGGAGTGGATTCATACTTTACCGATGAGACAAATCTGGCTGTTGGTATAGAGAAGAACTAGTTATTATTGTATAATCGATAGTGTGTGCTGAGGAGGCATATGGACTATTCTAAATACGATAATACAACTCAAGAATTAATAAAGAATTGCGAGAATTTGTCTGTCAGCGGAGATCCGGATGCGATAGAGAGTCTGGATAAACTGAGAGAGCTCGCAATGAGCATCGATGATAACGCCCTGCTTGGCTATGCGGAGTATTATACCGCCAACTGGTATTACGACCGCCCGGATACAGAGAGGTATCAGGAGCACTTGAAGCGGGCGGTTTATCATTTATTGAGGTGCAATGAGGGTGAACTTCTCGCGAGGGCGTACAACCTCTTTGCGCTGGATGCCTATATAAACGAAGCGCTTGATGTCGCCTACCACTATTATCATGCCGCGATCAGGTTTGCGGAGAAGTCGGATAATCCGGGAGCTGTGGCGCCTATGGTGGGAAACCTCGCGATCATATTCTACGAGATCGAAGATTATGACTACGCCCGTGAGTACTGCAGACGAGGAATGGAGCTTGCGGAGAGTTTTGCAGACAGCCCTTATTATCTGCACAATATGCTGGGTGGACACATCAATGACGGCATGATTTCAATCAGGCTCGGAGAATTGCAGGAAGCGCAGCTGACATATGAGAAAGCCAAGATGCTGTACGAGCAGATTGACCTTTCGGTTTTCAAGGATGCGAGCATAGCCTTCGCGTTGTTTGAGCTGCATATCATGCTTGCCGAGCGTGAACTTGTCAACTTCGATGAGAAGATGGATGAGCTTACAGATCTA
>CACWIO010000043.1 GCA_902760855.1 uncultured Eubacteriales bacterium | reverse complement strand
TAGTAAGGGTCATCCTCTTGGGATTTCTCAGCCGTAGCTCCCCCGGTTACAGATTGGATTATACAGGTGCTCATTACTCACGTCAATAAAGCCGGCATGACTTTTGCAAAATAATTGTTAATAATATTAAATATTAGGCTTTCATTGGTGGCATTTTTTCCCTGTAAATGTTAGAATTACGGAGTTACAGGTTGTTGTTGCTTATATTCGTAGGGAATTATTTATGGATTATCTTATAGTTTATCTGGAAGTGCTTATTCTCACGCTCACTTATACGGTTATTTTGTTTTTCAGCGTGCGCCGTGAGATGGGTAATGATTGGGAAGTTAAGATCTTCAGGACATTTCTGAGCACCTTGATTGTAGCGCTCATCGCAGACGCGTTTACACAGGCTCAGTACAGAGGATTCCTGCATATGCCTCCTATGCTGGTGGCATTTTTGTATGCGTTTTACATGTCCATGTTCTCCGGAGTCCTGCCGTTCCTGTGGTTTATCTTCGTAGAGATGAGGCTGGGAAGCAGACTCGTCAGGAAACGCTCGAGCATTGTAATATGCATGATACCTTTGCTTATCATGGTATTCATGTGCTATGCCAGCATGAAGACTGGATGGTTCTTCTCGGTAGATGAGTACGGCATCTATACCCGTGGCAAACTCTGGTCACTGCAGGCTATAGTCAACTATTGCTACTTCGCATTTACGACAGTACACGCATTTCTTGTGGCAAGCAAAGAGCCGTCATCAATTCAAAGGCATCAGTATTACATACTCGCCAGCTTCGTAATCGCACCTTTCATCGGGGGATTGTTCCAGCTATTCATAGGAAATCACCCATTCGTAGCACCTGCTACAAGTATCGCGATGCTCTTCATATTCCTGAACATCCAGGGCAGCCTGATACACAACGACTCCCTGACAGGGCTCATGAATCGTAAGAGTGCAGAGAGACATATCGAAGAGATCAAGCTGCACACAAGCCCATCAAATCCATACTATGTTTTCAAGATGGGAGTTGATGGTTTCAAGGCAATCAACGACGAGTACGGATATATCGAAGGAGACAAACTCCTCAAGACAGTTGCCAAAGTGCTGCAGAATGTATCTACTCAGTTCGGAGCATTTGTATCCAGGCTGGGCGGTGTTGAATTCCTGGCTGTAGTAGACGGTAAGAACCTCATCGATCCTGAGGATTACGAGATTACCGTTAAGGATGCTATGGAAAGAGAAGCCAAGAATCTGAATCTTCCATACGAGCTTAAACTTGACTTCGGATATACCAAGGTGGATTCGCCTGCAGGTAAGACAAGCGCTATTATCACTGAGGCAGACCATCAAATGCATAGTAATAAAAACAGCAACTAAAGATGCTGCTGTAATATAATTGCCGTCATGTGACGGTGAAGCAGTTCGGGTCCGATATCCTGCTTCTAAAATATTAAAACCAAAGGAGAAAAGAATAAAATGCTAAGATCTAAGGAAACCCTTAAGATTACTCAGGGTGCGATAATTGCCGCACTCTATGTGGTCTTGACTATGGTATTCGCACCTATATCATTTGGCGTGGTACAGGTCAGGGTGGCGGAGGCTCTCACTATACTTCCGCAGTTTACACCGGCTGCGATTCCGGGCCTCTTTGTAGGCTGCTTGATCGCCAATATAATGGGAGGCTGCGTGGCTGTGGATGTAATATTCGGAAGCCTGGCTACCCTAATAGGAGCTCTGGGCGGGTATATGCTTAGGAAGAATCGCTGGCTAGTTCCCGTTCCTGCTATCATAGCTAACACATTGATAATTCCTTTCGTACTCAAGTACGGATACGGAGTACCGGATATGCTTCCGTATATTGCTCTCTATATATTCGCAGGTGAAGTCATAGGATGCTATCTGCTGGGAGAACTCCTTGCAAGTGCCTTGCTTCACAGGAGCATTAAACTGAATGAAGGCGTATCCGGCAAATAAACGACACAACTGCCATTTACTAATTACGAATGACACAAGCTTACACTGATTACTTAATAGTTTATTGTGAAGTATTGCTGCAAGCCTTCCTGTACACGGCAATTTTGTTTTTCAGTGTAAGAAGAGAAATGGGAAGTGACGAGGAAGTACTTATATTCAGAGCCTTCCTTTCGTCGCTTATGCTTGCGCTTATAATAGATGGATTTACACACGCGCAGTACAGGGGAGCGCTGCATATGCCGCCTGGAGTGGTGGCATTTTTGTATGCTTCTTACATGTTCTTATTCTCAGGCGTTTTACCATTCCTTTGGTTTAACTTTGCTGAAGTAAGACTGGGAAGCAGGTTCATAAGGCGGCCGGTCGGAAGGATCCTCAGCATCATTCCGCTTGCCATAGTGTCTATGATGTGTTTCGCAAGCATTAAGACAGGCTGGTTCTTCAAAGTAGACGAAAACGGAATATACTCAAGAGGAAATCTCTGGGCTGTGCAGACAGGGGTGAGTTATTTGTATTTCCTGTTTACGACAGTGCATGCCATTATCAAGGCTAAGAGCGAGCCATCTCCTATGCAAAGGAAGCAGTATTACATCCTATCGATGTACCTTATTGCACCGTTTATTGGCGGATTGCTCCAGCTCTTCGTAGGCAATCATCCATTCGTGGCTCCGGCTACCGGAATCGCAATGCTCTTCATATTCCTGAACATACAGGGAAGTTTGATCAATAACGACACGCTGACCGGTCTATATAACAGAAAGAGCGCAGAGAGATACCTGGAGGACCTCAAGCTACATGCAAGTGCAAGAAATCCCTTCTATCTCTACATGATGGATATAGACGGATTCAAAGGCATCAATGATACATACGGACATATTGAAGGAGACAAGGCTCTTCGCATAGCTGCGAACGTCCTTAGAAAAGTCGCGGACGAGTACAGAGGATTTGTCTGCAGGCTGGGCGGCGATGAGTTCCTGGCTGCGATAGAATCTAAGAATATATCTGATCCGGATGATTTTGAGAAAAGTTTTATAGCCGCTATGTCCAAAGAAGCACAGCTTACGGACTTGCCTTATGAGCTTAAGATGAGCTTTGGATTTACTAAGTGTGAGAGCCCGGCAACTTCTATGAACAATATGATCGCCGATGCCGATGAGAAGATGTACAAGAAAAAGGAGGCTTCTAGACCTGTCAGTCTTGAAAGATAGGTAAATACAGTAACTGATGAAAGCAAAAAAAGTTCTCGGGAACTTAATAGCGATTGTATTATTGACCCTGGTAGCAGCAGGGTCTTTTGGCGCGTACATGCTTTTAACTTTATATGAGCCTGATGTTGAATTCGGGTTCGCTGCCAACGACGAGAAGAATGTGCCTATTTATGTGGTTAAAGACGGCACTCTTACTGAAGCCGGGCGCGTAGTGAGAGGTGTGAGGATAAAGAATTACGCTGATAGGGAGAGAATTGACGGCGTGATGTATATAAAGCTTATCAACGGCTACGAACTTCTTACAGGTCCTATGTCTGTGAAAACTGAGGAAACAGAAGCAGATAAGAACGAAGCATATTATATGAAGCCCAGGAACTCCACTTTATCCAAGACAGATATTGTGCAGGAGAAAGAAGCATATGTAAGGACGCCTGTTACGATTTACGAGAACGCGAGTGGGCCTGAGATTGCTTCGTTTGCTGCAAAGGGCACCAAGTTTGAGATTACGGGATATGACAGAATGCTCGCCGACGGTAGCATCTATAAGTATAAAGTTGCTTACGGAGAGTCCAAAGAAGGCGCTAAACTCGAGGGGTATGTGTACAGCAGGTATCTTGCGCGCACTCAGGAGCAAGCAGATGCAGTGTATAATAAAGTTTACGATAATGTTAAAAATGACAAGTATGACATGGAACTCTACGGAGGTAAAACCTCGAGCCTTGACTACTATCCTAGGGAAAGAGTTGCCTTTAATAATAACGAATTCTGTTCTGATGCCAGGACTATGTATATCAACGGAACGGCGGCTATCAAGCCGGGGAACTACGTTAAACTCATCAAGGAGACTGATTGTAATGCCGTTGTAATCGACATAAAGGATGGATATCTGACGTACAAGTCTGACGTGGCTAAGGAAATGTCACCGTCCTCATATGAGACTGCATACGCATCTGTTAAGGACTTCAAGAAAGGCGTCGATGCATATAAGAAGAGCGGTGCATATCTGATAGGGCGCATAGTTGTGTTTAACGACCCGATTTATGCCAAGGATCATCCTGAAGATTGCATCAAATACGGAGGCGATGCAGGATGGCCGAGCGCTTTTTCGAGGAATGTATGGGAGTACAATGTGAAGCTTGCACTCGAGGCTGCCAAGCTCTTTGGGTTCAATGAGATACAGTTCGACTATGTGAGATTCCCCGAGAGCTCTTATGAGATGTCTCAGTCCGGCAAGGCTAATTTCAGGAATGCTTACGATGAGGAAAAGGGGCAGGCAGTGCAGAATTTCTGTATCTATGCCGCGGATATGCTGCATGATAACGGCGTCTACATGTCTGTCGATGTGTTCGGCGAGAGTGCGTATGGCTATATGACTGCATATGGTCAGTACTGGCCGGGGATTGCCAATGTAGTAGATGCGATAAGCGCAATGCCTTATACGGATCACATGGGCGGTGACGGCACATGGGAGAAGCCATACGAGACCATGCTCACCTGGTCTAAGAAGGCTAAAAAGCAACAGGATAAGATTGAGAATCCTGCGGCTGCGAGAACTTGGATTACAGGCTATAATACGCCGCATTGGAATCCGACTTTAGACTACGGTGACAAGGAGCTTAAGGCTCAGGTGAAAGCACTCGAAAAGGCCGGTCTCACGGGCGGTTTCATCCCGTGGAACGCGGCCTCCGATATCGGTAAATACCGCCAGTATAAAGCAGTCTGGAATAATTAGATCTTCATAGCGACATCCCAGGCGCCCCAGATTACTTCGCGGAGTGCGCCCCATTTGACGCAGGTACCGACTCTGTGAAGGTGCCTGTTTTTAACTGCGCTGAATCTGTCATTCGGCACGAATCCCAGCCCGTTAACTACGCAGTCGCATTCTTCTTTCCATTCCTCCCCGGTCTCGACATTCTTGATCATACAATAGCCATCGCCAATCTCTGTGACGGTAGATGTGAGATGCACAGGAACTCCCTTGAACGGAAGGGCCTCTCTCAGGAATGATGAGTTCGCAAGGCAGGTGCCCGGCGCTGTGATGAGGTCGTCCATGAACTCGACAACGACAGGGTGTTTGCCCGCAAGAACTGCGTCATATGCTGCCTCGCAGGATGAGAGTCCGCCGCCGAGGAATACAATCTTATCGTATTTATCTTTGTTCTTACCGATCAGAAGATCCGTGAATGAAATGGCCTTGCCAAATCCCGGAATCTGAAGCTCCTTAGGATATGAACCTATGGATACGATGACATCGTCATAAGCTTTGAGCAGAGAAGTCACGTCGTTTATCTCTGTGCCGAGCCTGATGTCTATCTCATATTTCTTAAGCTCTCTTTCGTACCACTTCATGAGCTGCTTGTCCGCATCCTTGAAGGACATGGCCGCTGATGTGTTGTAAAGTCCGAAGAGCTTTTTATCCTTTTCGAATACTACAGGCTCGTGGCCTCTCTTCTTGAGTACGAGGGCAGCCTCGAGTCCGCCGAATCCCGCGCCGACTATGGCGACTTTCTTAGGCTTTGAAGTAGGAACAATCTTATATTTATTATGCTGCATCGTAGACGGTGTCAGTGCACAGCGTGCGAGCTGAAGCGAGTCGAAGAGCGGCTGGGTGTTAGCTGTGTGCTTGGACTTCGCGAAGTTGAAGCAAGCGTTGTGGCATCTGATGCAAGGCTTGATTTCTTCCTCTCTGCCTTCTCTCAGCTTGGTGACCCAGTCAGGATCTACTAAGTTCTGACGGGCAATTCCAAGGCCGTCTATTTTACCGGCTGCGATTGAATCAGCGCCTACTTTGAGGTCCATCTTACCTGCGCATACTACAGGCTTATCAGTGAACTTCTTGATGTGCTCTACATCTTCGAGATTGCAGTTATCCGGCATATAGACCGGCGGATGTGCCCAGTACCAAGCATCGTAGGTACCGTTGTCGCAGTTGAACATGTCATATCCCATATCCGAGAGATATTTAATTGCCTTCTCTGACTCTGCCATGTCGCGTCCGAATTCTTCGAATTCCTCGCCAGGCTGAGCGCCGCTGAGCCAGCCCTTGGTCTTCGATACTACCGAGTATCTGAGGGCGACAGGGAAGTCATCTCCGCATTCTCTCTTAATAGCCTGAACTATCTCAACAGGGAAGCGGAATCTGTTCTCGAATGAACCGCCGTACTGGTCTGTCCTGTAGTTCATGTTTGCGATGGTGAACTGATCGAGCAGATATCCCTCGTGCACGGCATGTATCTCAACTCCGTCCACGCCTGCCTCCTGGCAGAGCTTGGCTGTCTTGGCAAACGCTTCTACCATCTCCTGTATCTCTTCGATGGTCATCATACGGGACTTGATGGATGGGTACCATCTGTTAGGTGTCTCTCCTGCGGAAGCGCAGCAATATTCGATATCTACTATAGGTTTGGAGATTGCCCCGAAGGCTTTGTTCTCGAGCATCTTGACGAACATGTCGTTGATGGCCATCGAGCGGCCGAAGCCTCCTGCGAGCTGTATGAAGAGTTTGGAGCCTGTCTTGTGGAATTCAGGCATCCACTCTGCGAGATCTTTGAACATTTTCTTATTCTGATAAAGCCATCTGCGCCCCATGGTGTCTCTGACGCATTGCATGCCCGGAAGCACGAGACCGACGCCGTCCTGTGCGCGGCCCAGTATATGATGAGCTGCTTCTTTATCGAAATGGCATGGCTCGAGCCAGCCGAAGAGCGACGTACCTCCCATGGATGTTTGCACTATCCTGTTGGGTATTTCGACATTGCCTATCTTCCAAGGAGTAAACAGGGATTCGTATTCTTTCTTCATCGGAGTCCTCCTGCGCAAGGCGCGCTACAAAAGCAGTCGGCGCATGGCCTTATTCTTATTCAATATTGCATTTATTTTACCATAACTGACAGCTGAATTCTCAATGAATTGTCAACATCTCTCGCAATTATGGTAAAATTACTTCGTGCGAAATGTTAGGACGCACATTATGGCAACTTATGACATAAACAGGAGTGAAGATATGGATTATGTGATTAAGACTTTTTCGGATGAGAGGGCGTATCATAACACCGCGATTCTCATCTATTTAAAGGCTGTGCACGCAGTATTTGGCGATGTGGATGTTACTATCGGCAATTCGCTGAACCAAGGCTACTACAGCTATATCAATCTGAAGGGCGCCAAGCTTGAGTCTTCGGATATCCACAAGATAAGGGATAAGATGGAGAAGTATATCGCGCAGGATCTTCCGATTGAGTGTAAGGATATTACTCCTACTGAAGCCGCGGAGCTTTGGAAGACATTCGGACATACTGAGAAGGTTAAGCTCTTTGAGGGCAGACCGGACAGTGATACGGTAGAGCTTGCCGACCTTCATAACTTTAAGGCTGTGATGTATTGCAAGCTGCTTCCGAGCACGGGATATATCAATCTGTTTGATATCAGACCATACAGAAACGGTCTTCTGCTCAGGCTCCCGAATGCTCTTCATAATCATACGATTCCGAAATATCGCGACGACGATAAGCTCTACGAGGCTTATGCCGAGAGCAAGAGGATGAGAAAGCATACCGGCATTGATTATCTTGCCGACCTCAATGAAAAGATCAAAGAGGGAATGGCTGATGAGATTATCAAGGCCAGTGAGGAGCTTTATGCCAAAGAGCTTGAGGAGTTTGCTGCAGCTGTCGTGGACGGAAACAAAAAGGTTGTACTTATCTCCGGTCCGTCATCAAGCGGCAAGACTACAACAGCCAAGAGAATTTGTGAAGAGATTAAAAGGCTCACGGGGCAGGATCCGCTGTACCTCGGAACCGACGACTACTTCGTGGAGCGCTCCGAGACTCCGATAGGTCCGGACGGCAAACCTGACTTCGAGGGGCTTGACGCGGTGGATTTGCCGCTCTTTAATCAGCAGATGGAAGATCTGCTTGCGGGCAAGAAAGTGGATATCCCTGAATTCGATTTCATCAACGGCACCAAGGTCTTCGGGAAGAGGATCACGACTCTTAAAAAGAATCAGGTGCTGGTAATCGAGGGCATACACAGCCTAAACGATGTGCTTACAGAGAATATCCCAAGTGAGGATAAGTATAAACTGTATATCAGCCCGCTGACTCAGCTCGGAATCGACAGGCATAACAGAGTGTCGACAGCTGATGCTAGGCTGCTCCGCCGCATGGTCAGGGATAATCAATTCCGCGGCTACAATGCTGAGGCGACTCTTGAGGCTTGGCCTAAGGTCAGAGCGGGAGAGAGCGTCAACGTGTTCCCTTACAGCAGCTCTGCAGATAAGGTCATTAACACAAGTATGGTGTATGAAACTTGCCTTCTTAAGACTTTCGCAGAACCTCTGCTTCTTGAGATATCGGAGGCAAGCGAGCAATACGAGGAAGCTCAGAGAATACTGACTTTCATGAAGTTCTTCGATAAGATCGAGTCTGCTGATGCGGTGCCTGACAATTCGATACTCAGAGAGTTCATTGGGCCGAGAGAGAAGAAGGCTAAGAAAAAATAAAGTAATAAATTGCGAAAGAGGTAGTAATTGTGAACAGAATCGGAAAGAAATTGAACAACAAAAAAGGTAATGCGACTGTAATTTTAATCATCGTACTCTTAGTAGTGATGGTATTTGTCGGCATGTTCGTTAAGATGAATTGGAGGAGATTCAAGGCTGAAGCCAGCTTCGGTGTCACTATAGCGATTATTGTAATAGTTGCGCTGCTGATACTCCTTCTTTTGATCAAGCGCGCCATTAACAAAGCCAAGAAGGAAAGAGAGCAGAAGAAACTCGAAAAGGAAAGAGCCAAGCATGAACAGGAAATGGCTAAACTTGCAGAAGAAAATGCAAGGCTCGAAGCTGAGAATGAGAAGCTCGAGGATGAAGTGGAAGCCCTCGAAGCTAAGGCTGATGAAAAAGCCTAAGGACCTTGGTTGTTACTGCTGTGAGTAAGGCAGATAAAGGATTATAGCTATGAGTAATATTCTTATAGTCGGTGGCTCGCGCGGCATAGGCGCAGCCGCCGTAAGGACATTTAGATCAGGCGGAGATAATGTGGTCTTCACATATCACAGATCTGAGCTTGAGGCAGATGCGCTGAGGCAGGAGACGGGTGCTATTCCCGTTCGCTGCGATGTAAAGCACAGCGACTCTGTTAAGATTGCCGTCGATAAGGCCATTTCAGAGATGGGCTCTATTGATGTCCTTATTTGCAATGCGGCGATTGCCGATTTCAATCTCATTACGGAGATTACCGAAAGCAGATGGGAAGAGATTATCAGCACTAACCTAAGCGGAGTATTCTATGCTATAAGGCATGTGCTCCCATCCATGATAAGCCGCAAGAGCGGTTGCATTATTACCGTATCATCCATGTGGGGCGAGGTAGGCGCATCCTGTGAGGTGGCTTACTCTGCATCCAAAGCTGGAGTTATCGGACTGACCAAGGCTCTGGCTAAGGAAGTCGGACCTTCCGGCATTAGAGTAAACTGTGTGTCACCGGGCATGATAGACACAGACATGAACAAGGATGTTGACGACTCAGCAGTTTCCGAGATCGCAGATGAAACTCCGCTCGGGAGAGTGGGGCAGGCCGAGGAAGTGGCCGCCGTCATGAAGTATCTCGCTTCAGACGACGCATCTTTCATCACCGGCCAGGTCATCCCCGTCAACGGCGGCCTGATTTAAGAGGCTGAGTCAGGATCTTTATCGACTTCAATAATATGCAAGAAACCAGATTAATCATTATGTAGAGCAGGCATGACGCCTGCTTTTTATTAGGGTTGTTCCGCTAGCGGTGACAGTCAGCTGTGCAGTTATGGACAATCGCAGCAGGGCTATGGATAAGCACATGGACAGCAGAGAGCGCGCTGCCCACATGCTTATCCACAGCCCTGCAGGAGAAGGAGCGCTCATCATAACAAGCGCACTTGAAACTGCGATTGTCCACAGCCTGCACAGCTGCTACTACTACATCTAGACATCAGCAACAACAATAGCTGATTAGTCCCAACTGATAAACCATGCATAAAGCGCAGATGCATCATGCTCTATAGCCGGCCTTCTTTGTCTTCCCAAAACTGTATTGTTGTTATTCTTCATCTTCCTTAGTAGCAGGGGCTGTGGAATATGTTGATAAGCGACGCCCGGCATCTTTGAGCTGTGGTAAAGTCGGAGGATAGATTCGCATTTACGCAGCGAGCCTGAATCTATCCTTGGACTTTTCCATGGCTCATCGCTTATCCATATAATCCATGGCCCTCCTTATCTCACGGGGGCAGTTGTACCAAATCCGTGGATAAGCTTGTTATTTGGTACAAGAAATAACACTGCAAATAGCTATATTTACGGCAAATCAAAGCATTTAGTGTGAATCTGGAACAGATCAAGGAGTCTTACAGACTGCTATTTAGGGCAGAATCGATTATCTTAGTCGGATTTGGTATAGATAATGAGAATGACTATCAGTTTCAGAAGTGGATCTTGTACCAAATCATGATGAAATGGGCCTCATTGGTACAAAAGTAGCGTGAAGGGCATTGGAATCTGTACCAAATACGACATGCTTATGCTCATTTGCCCTATATTGAGAACGTAAGCATGTGGCTGAATGCTTTGCAGGACAGTAGAAGTGTTGGCATCTGTCTTGCAGAATAAAGAACCTGCGGCCATGTGCCTGCCTGATAAAAAGCCTGAAATATAGCTCTTGTTGGAGCTGTTTTTTAATTTGCAAAAATGTGAAAAAAATAGTGCAGAAAATGTCGGATAAAGTGCAAAAATTGTAGGATTTCATACTCCAAAAATTTGATTATTTAAGGGAGTTCTGTATATCATTTATGCATGGAAAACAGAACGATTGCAACGCTAAAAGAATACTATGATGAACTCCAAAGCAGGAAGCTTGTGCAGGAGAAAAGGCGCGAGATGCTTACGCCTCATA
>CACWIO010000042.1 GCA_902760855.1 uncultured Eubacteriales bacterium | reverse complement strand
CAAAGTCTTTCATTTTTAGGGCCGAAACCCTTTAAATTTCAAGACCTGTTCTGCACTATGAAGTTTTCAAGGTTCTGCTGTCTTTCAGAGCGACAGCTTGATTATTATATATATCTGTCTAAGGGGTGTCAAGATACTTTTTTGTACTTTTTATGTATTTTCATCAAAACTTTTTGAACCTTCATCAGTATCTATTTCTGAGCTCTCAAAAACGCTCATCGGCATTATCTGATACGGATCCCAAAGCGAGTAAGGCGGATACTTCATCAGATACTTCTTGAACGCCCTCTTGGTTTTGTTGATAGCATTTCTTCCCAGGATTATGCTCTGACCTGATACGAAGTTTACGCTTCCTCCTGTTATGTCCTTTACATGGTCGAAATTAATTACCATGCTTCGCAAGGTTCTGTAAAATGCTCTGTCTACAAGTGAGGTTACTATTGAATTCAACGAGCCATAGAAAGAGTAATCTCTATCCGGCGTAATTACGTGAAGCCTCCGGCCTTCCTGTTCTATTATCTCGATATCGCTTATTCGTATCCTCGCGCAATGATTGGAACTGATAACCGATATGAACTCCGGCGGTGCCTGCAATCTGCCATTAGGTTTTAGTTCTGCCATAACGATCCTCCGTTTCTTAACTTCCTGGAATTTGTAACGAGCATCTTCTTGCAGATTAATTCGCAATTCTATAATTGCACATACTTATATATATTGTAGATAAAAACTTTTCGATATTTTTCGAGAAAAAACTAAGCATAAAATTTATAAGAACAAAACGCTGTTTCGGATCATGGCATTATTACTGGCTTTGGCGCCCTCGCTGGCAGATAAGGTGCAAAGCATTTGCGGAATAATTCGCCAGCTCTCCAAAACAGATAAAGAAAAAGAGCATTTCTGCTCTATCTGTTGAAAAGTAGGCTTTTCGGATTATTTGCTGTGAAATGGCAGGCTATACTTTGTGTTATACCCGGGTCTCACAATCAATATCTGTATACGAAAAAGGAGTTTTCGAAAGCAGTCCGTGTTTGGTTTGGCGAATTTGTTTAATTGATTACCTCGTACAGGTCTTGAGCATCATCCTTTCGGACATTGTCCGGCATAGAAACCACTTTCACCTCGAGCTCCTTACTGCCGAATGTAATCTTGATGATGTCGCCTATTTTGAGGTCTAGTCCGGGCTTGGCTACTTTACCGTTCACCTCGACTCTGCCTTGCTCGCAGGCATCCTTTGCGACAGTGCGCCTTTTGATTATTCTTGAATTCTTTAAGTACTTATCTAATCTCATATATAAATGAAAAAGATACGGATGACCGAGAGCCATCCGTACCCTGTATTATGCTTCACAAATTACTTGTTAACTGCATCCTTGAGTGACTTACCAGCCTTGAATACAGGAGCCTTGGAAGCCGGAATCTGGATAACTTTGTCCGGTTTCTGTGGGTTTCTGCCCGTTCTTGCTTTTCTCTTTCTTGTCTCGAAAGTACCGAAACCAATCAGTCTTACGCTATCGCCTGCAACGAGAGCCTTCTCGATGGACTCAAGTACTGCGTCCAGAGCTGCCTCTGCGTCTTTCTTCTTGAAACCAGTCTTATCCGCAACCTTTGCAACCAATTCTGCTTTATTCATAATCAATTCCTCCTTAAAAGTTAAGTCTCAAAACCTTTAATCATTATAATTCTCGATATTTGGCATGTCAACAAAAAAATGGCTCAAAGTGTTGAATTTTCATGAAAAAATACATTTTTTAACATGCGATTATTCGGCAATTTTCAGTTTGACTGCCATATCGTAAATCAGATCACCTTTCGGGATAAGTTGCATTTCTTCTCTGCTGATTGCACGCGTCTTAAACACGCTTACGAAATATACAATTACGGCTATCATAATCGACACGGCAACCGACACGAGATTGCTTCCCGTAGCAGCAAATGCCCCCTTGTATACAGCTATAGTAGCAGCGCCCATCAAAAGCGATGCAGCCAAAGGCTTTATAAATACGCCTTTCACATCCAGGCTGATATCCGCATATTTCCTGAGAGCTCTGTAATTCAGTATTCCCGCGGTTATATATGCACACACAGAGCCTATGGCCGCCCCGTTTACGTGCACGGCATGCACTCCGAGGAGCACATATGAAACGGCAATTTTAACAATTGCCCCGATGATGAGATTCCATACCGGAAGCATCATCTTTCCTATGCCCTGCAGGCTGACAGAGAATGTCCTCATTATTGCGGTAGTCACTATGGAAAGCGCGAGTATTCTCATAGTCGGCACTGCGAGCAGAGCCTCGTCATACTTCTTAAAGAAGAGCAATGTCAGTATAGGGCGCGCGAGTACTATCAATCCTATGGTGCAAGGATAAGCGATAATCATCATCGTCTTGAGCCCCGTTCTCAGGTGCTCATCGAGCGCTTTCTTATTAGCCAATGTGAATGCCGCGGTTACCGCAGGCATAAGGCTTATGCAAATAGCATCTATAAATATATTCGGGAGGTTAATAATAGGGTCGCAAAATCCTCCCATGAGTCCGTATAGTTTCTCGGACATAGTGCGGTCCCAGCCTGTAGCCATAAGTCTTCTGACGACTATGGCAGAGTCGATGTTGAACATTATAGGCATAACCGCAGAACTTATGGTGATAGGAATTAGGAATGATATGAGCTCCTTAAATCTCGACTTGTCGTCCTCATCTCTTCGGATGGAATCGGAGAACATAGCATCTCTTTGTTTCTTATCTCTGAGGTAGATAATAATCATGACGGCAAATGCCGCAGTGATGCCAACGGATGCGCCGAAAGTCGCACCTGCCGCCGCGCGCTCAAGGCTCGTCTTGTAGAGCATGTAAGCTAGAGAAAGGCCCACGGCCACTCTTACCATCTGCTCCACCACCTCGGTGACAGCAGTAGGCATCATCTCCTGCCTGCCCTGATAGTAGCCTCTGAGCGATGCAACTATAGGTGTAATCAAAAGAGCAAGAGATAGTGCTCTGATCGATGGCTCAGCGCCCGGTATGTGATAAGCATTCGCAATGGCTCCGGCTCCGAAGAAAAGTATCATGAAAGATATCACGCCGAGAGCGGCGGAGAACTTCATAGCCAGGCTATAAGATTTGTGAGCATTAATATAATCTTTCTCGGCTATTCTCGAGGAAACCATCCTTGAGATTGCCACAGGGAAGCCCGCCGTCGCAATTACGAAGAGCAGTGAATAGATATTGTAAGATACCGTGTAATATGACTGCCCCTCCGCTCCTATCATATTGGTCAGAGGGATCCTGAAAATTGCACCGAATATCTTGCTGACTATTCCCGCCGCCGCCAGTATGGTCGCTCCCTTGAGCAATACCTGAGATGAATCAATTGCGGAATTATCCTTAACTATTTCTTTTTTTTCAGTAATTTCAGTTTTATCCATATATCAGCTATATCTCGGAGAGAATCTTATTCTTTGCATTCTCTGCTTCCGCTATAGTCTCCTCTATATCTATAGTTTTGTACTCACCATCCTGATAGCACACCCTGCCATCAATCATGGTCAGGCAGACATCCTTTCCGTCTGCGGAATATATAATATTATTCGCCATCTCATGTACCGGGTTCATGTTAGGACCGCTCGCATCGATTACTATGAGATCCGCCTTGAAGTGCTCCTTGATCAGGCCGCTGTCCTCTCTACCCTGAGAAATAGCGCCGGCCCTTGTTGCGCTGAAGAGTATCTGCTCAGGCGTCATTACAGCGGGATCCATAGACTTGACCTTACCTGCGAGGGCAAACAGCTTAATTTGCTCTATGAAATTGAGGCTGTTATTGCTCGCAACGCTGTCTGTACCAAGCGCTACGTTTATGCCTTTCCTGTACATGGTCGGCACATCACAGATTCCGCTGGCAAGTTTGAAGTTGCTGGCGGGGTTGCTCGCCACCGTAACGCCCTTATCCTTTAGGATATCCATGTCGCTATCGGTAACCCATACGCAGTGAGCTGCCGTGCAAGGCTGATCGAACATGCCTATCTCTAGCATCACCTCTGCCGGAGTTTTACCGTATCTGACCGAACACTCAACATGCTCTCTTTTGGTCTCACTGAGGTGAACATGTACATGCGTATCGAATTCCTTGGCGCAGTCGGCAACCGCCCTCAGCGTTTTGATGTCGTTTGTGTATTCCGCGTGAGCGCTGGCGTCAACTTTAATTCTTCCGTTCTCAAAGCCGTCATACATCATGATTGCATCTCGCATTTCCTTGAGGCCCACATGCTCATCAAGCGGCATGCCTGTCGGATTTGTGACGGCTCTGCATATATTGGTCTTGGCGCCCGATACGCTGTATGCTCTAACCATATCGTCCGTGAAGTAGTACATATCTGTGGTGGAGACAATTCCGAACCTAATTGACTCTGCCATGGTCAGGAGAGTTGCCCAATAGACAGCCTTGCGGTATAGCTTGTCCTCGAAAGGGAAAATCCTCTTCTCAAGCCAGTCCTGAAGAGCCATATTCTCTCCGTAGCCTCTCATCAAGCTCATAGGTGAATGACCGTGAGCATTGTAAAAACCCGGCAACATGACTTTATTCTTTCCGTCGTAAACCTCACCAAAGAACTCCGCATCCTCAGGGATTTCTTTACCGATATATGTGATTCTGTCGGCCTGAACTCCGACGGTCATATCGGCTTGGTATTTGAAGTTCTCGTCAATTATTCCGATATTGGTAAAAAGCATCGCTTATCTCCTTTTCTCCAAAACTATCTCATTATACTCATTTAGAGCTGTTATGTGAAGTTATGAGGCAGTCCCGGGCTCCTCGTCCGGCGTCCTTATAAGCGCCCTCATAAGCTGTAATAGTCTCTCAGGGTCAGAGGCATTCTTGGTGGCAAGTTCTATGAAGCTCCTCCTGCCGCTGATTATATTAAGCTCGGATCCGAACTCTGCACTCGTCATGACAACTGCATAAGGATGCAGCTTGCTCATATCTGTGAATCTTATCGTAATCTTCCTGTCTTTTGATGAGATGTTGGCGGCTCCGATCCTCTCAGCATGCGCTCTTATCTCGGCAATCTTGATAATGTCGCGAGCTTCCTGCGGCACAGCGCCGTATCTGTCCGAAAGTTCGTCGATAATATCCTTGGAGTCAGCCTCATCAGTTATGCCGGCAATCTTCTTGTATGCCTGGAGCCTCAGAGACTCATCCGGTATGTAGGACTCAGGAATAGATGCTCTGACAGGCAGCTCTATGCTGATATCCGAGCGCCCCTCGCTTACCTGCTCTCCCTTTAGTCTTCGGACAGCTCTGTCTACTTCCTTGCAGTAGAGCTCGTATCCTATGCTCTCTATATGACCGCTCTGTGCCTCACCGAGTATATTGCCTGCGCCTCTGAGCTCGAGGTCTCGCATTGCAAGTTTAAAACCTGCTCCGAACTCCGTGAATTCTCTGATGGCGGCCAACCTCTTCCTGGCCAGATCCGTCAGGACCTTACCCGGCTGATACATCAAATATGCATATGCGAGGCGGTGCGAACGGCCGACCCTTCCTCTAAGCTGATATAGCTGAGCCAATCCGAACCTGTCCGCATTAAGGATAATCATTGTATTAGCGTTCGGTATATCGATTCCGTTTTCGATTATGGTCGTAGCTACGAGCACGTCCGTCTTTCCCTCGATGAAGTCCATCATGGTAGATTCAAGCTGCTCTTCGCTCATGCGTCCGTGACCGATGGCAACCTTAGCATCAGGTGCGAGTTTCTCTACTGCCTCGGCAACCTGATTGATACCCATTATTCTGTTGCTGACTACGAATACCTGGCCGCCGCGAGCGAGTTCTCGCTCGAGCGCATTTGCGAGCACGCTTTCGTCATATGGGCTCACAAATGTGCTGACAGGCAGCCTGTCACCCGGCGGCTCATCAATGATGCTGATATCCTTGATGCCCGTGAGCGACATATTAAGCGTCCTTGGTATAGGCGTAGCCGAGAGAGTAAGTACATCTATGTTGCTTTTAAGCTGCTTAATCTTCTCCTTGTGCCTTACTCCGAATCTCTGCTCCTCATCAATTATGAGGAGTCCGAGGTCTTTGAATTCAACATCCTCGGAGAGCAGTCTGTGAGTACCTATTACGAAGTCTATAGTCCCATCCTTAAGCCCGCCTAAAATCTTCTTTTGCTCAGCATCGGATCTGAATCTCGATAATTCCTCGATTTCAAACGGGAACTTTTGGAATCTTTCCTTTAGATTGTGGTAGTGCTGGTCTACCAGCAATGTCGTCGGCGCGAGTATGGCCGCTTGTTTACCTTCGGATATGCATTTGAAGACGGCTCTTGCAGCTACCTCTGTCTTACCGTAGCCTACGTCTCCGCAGAGCAGGCGGTCCATAGGCATGGCCTTTTGCATATCTTCTTTTATCTCTTCCGCAGCTCTAAGCTGATCGTCTGTCTCCTCATACGGAAATGCATCCTCAAACTCGGCCTGCCACACAGTGTCCTCTCCGAATGCATAGCCGCCGGCAGCCTGCCTCTCGGCATAGAGCCGTACGAGGTCCTCAGCTATCTCCTCTACGGCTCTTCGGGCCCGCGCCCTCGCGCGCGCCCAGCTGCCGCCGGACAGCTTGGATAGTGCCGGTGCATTTCCTGAGTTACCTATATATTTCTGTATTACATCGAGCTGCTCTGTCGGTATGTATAAAGTATCCGAGCCCGCATATCTGATCAGGAGATAATCCCTGGTCTGTCCGTCTGCGGTCAGCGGATGTATGCCCTCGAATCGTCCTATGCCGTGCGCCTCGTGCACCACGTAGTCGCCTTTCTTGAGGTCTGAGAATTTAATTGAGTCGGCAGAGCTTTTTCTCTTAACGCTTTTCTTTGGCTTTATCCTGCTTGCACTGAATTTATCCGACTCTGCAATATAGCACAGCTTCTCATCATCCATGATGAATCCGGATGTGAGATTGCCTGTCCTGTATGACACCCTAAGATCGGCATCGGGTACATCTGCGATTTCGAGATACTCCCTTACTCTTTGGTTCTTCTCTTCACCGCCGGCAGCTATTACCACATCGTATCCACGGCTTGTGAGCCTGCCTACTTCTGACGCAAAGAGGTCGATTTTACCATTAAATGGCGCTATTTGCCTGCTCTTTACATTGACCAGCTCATCGATTCTCTCAAGTCCGTCTATCCTCTCCGGAAATGGTGTATATACATCTAGCGAGCTCGCCTTGTATATTTCGAAAAGATCCTTATCCTCGTAAGGTTCGATTATTTCCTTTTGCACCGAAGCCGGGTCTATCAATGCTATCCCTGCATCTCTGGCATGATCCCACAGTCTGTATCTCGGCAAATCAAAATATTCCAGGAAGTCAGTATAAATCTGAGTGTTCATATTCTCCTCGAATATGTCCTTAATCCTGCCCTTATACTCCTCGAGTTTATCTATCCTGCCGTCAGTCGCACCATCGCTAGGCAATTCCTTTTGGACTCTTTTAATTCTTTTGTCATATTCCTTGATAATCGCGTCGAGTGCCCTTAGCTTCTCTTCCTCGCTCGGTATGAACTCAGCCGCAGGCCCTATGATTACGGATTTAAGGCTCGCAAGCGATCTTTGGGTCTCTCCGTCATACTCTCTGATTGACTCAATCTCATCATCGAAGAATTCAATACGTATAGGGTTGTCCGAAGATGGCGGATATACATCGAGTATGCCCGCCCTGGCGGAGAACTCGCCCTCTGACTCAGTAACTGAGCTCGCTTTGTATCCGGCGGCTGCAAGCATCTCCCTCAGGTTCTTAGGGTCTATGCTCTCACCCTCTTCGAGTCTAATTACGGACTTGGCATATCTCTCAGGATCGGATGTCAGTTTAATTGCAGCAGATATAGGGGCAATCACAACAGTCTCCCTGCCTAGCTCATCTGCGCTGCTGCTCAGTGCTTGTATGGCCTTTATTCGTTTAATCGAAGCCGCTCTGTCCCTAGCTTCGTAGAGTACCTGAATATCCTCGGTCTCATTCAGGACTATAATATCCGCATCAGGCGCATAAAAAACGAGGTCTCCTGCGAGCATGCCGGCTGCGCGCCCTGTGGAGACCACCGCGAGTAATTTATTATTATCTTTCAGAGCCTTCGAGAGCATATATGCCACTCTCGATCCGCTCACACCAGTATAAGTTCTTATCATTTATGATTGTGTCTGCTCATGGCAATTTCTATACCGAGTCTCACTATATCCTCTGCCGCAGCAGCCGCATCCGCCGCAGCTTTATCGAGCACGGCCTGCTCTTCTTTTGGGACTTTACCTATGACCCTGTCAATTAGGTCTTCTCCCTCCTCGGCTGCACCGACGCCTATCCTTATGCGCGGGAAATCCTGAGTCCCGAGTTCTGAGAGCACGGACTTCATGCCATTGTGAGTTCCTGCCCCTCCGGCCTTCCTGATTCTTATCGCTCCGGCCGGAATATCTATATCATCGTATATGACTATGACGTTTTCGGACGGGACATCGAAATACATCGCTGCCTCTCTTACGGCAATCCCGCTTTTGTTCATATATGTCTCGGGCTTGACGAGGATTAGCTTGCGTCCGGCAAGTCTTCCCTGACCGATCAATGAATGGAATTTGGGTTTGCGAATATCTATGCCCGTGGACTCGGCAAGTATATCGATGGCTCTGTATCCCATGTTATGGCGAGTCTTCGCATATTCTGCCCCCGGGTTTCCGAGCCCTACAATCACAAATGTGTCCTTGGCTCTGCCGATGCCCGGCTTCTTATTCGCTTTAATCCTCTTAAAAAATCCCATCATCGCATGCCTGTAACGTTCTGCCTATCTCGCATCAAACATTACAGAGATAGGTTTGTTGGAATACACCCTTGAAATTGTCTCGGCGAATATATGTCCTACCGAGAGCACAGTAATCTTCTTTATTTTTTTCTCTTCCGGAATAGGAATCGTGTTGAGCAGCACCATCTCTTTGATCGGGCTGGCTTCGATCCTCTCGATAGCCGGACCGGAGAGAACTCCGTGAGTTGCACAAGCATATACGCTCTTGGCGCCGAGGTCTGTCAAAGCCTTGGCAGCATTGCATATAGTGCCTGCGGTATCTATCATGTCATCGAGTATCACGCAATTCATGCCTTCAACTTCACCGATGATATTCATAATCTCGCTCTTATTAGGCTCAGGCCTTCTCTTATCGATGATAGCGATAGGTACGTTGAAAGGCTTGGCCATATTGCGGGCTCTGGTTACCGAGCCGTGATCCGGTGATACAATTACGAGGTCTTCGAGGTCCTTGAGTTTAAAGTAATCCGTGAGTAGAGGCTGACCGAGCATATGATCTACCGGTATATCGAAGAAACCCTGTTCCTGCGAAGCATGGAGGTCCATTGTAATAACCCTGCCTATGCCTGCCGCTGTGATCATATTGGCCACGAGCTTGGATGTGATCGGATCTCTGGCCTTCGCTTTACGATCCTGCCTTGCATATCCGTAATACGGAATGACCGCAGTAACGCTTCTGCATGAAGCCCTCCTAAGAGCATCTGCCATAATCAACAACTCCATTATGTTGTCGTTGACCGGGTCATTTGTTGACTGAATAATAAAGCAATCCTTACCCCTTACCGAGTCCCAAATGCTCACGCTGGTCTCTCCGTCACTGAACTTGGTGACGGTGGATTTTCCAAGCTCAATTCCCATATGCTCTGCTATTTCCTGCGCGAGCTTCGGGTGGGAATTGCAGGTGAATAATCTGAGATTGGCAAATGCTTCGTTTGACATGGCGGGTTTCCTCCTCTACTCGTCTTTGTTGAGCAGCATGTCTCCTACTTTGTAGACATCTCCTGCTCCCATTGTCATAACTATATCGTCCTCACCGGCGAATTTATTTATATATTTAACTATGTCTTCGAAGTCCTTGACATAGTAAACATCTGTATCAGGATGCTTGGCCTGGATTGCGTTCATCAGTTTATACGAGGATACATTGTAAATATCCTTCTCTCTCGCGGCATATATGTCCGTGAGTATGAGCACATCCGTATCCTCAAAAGCATCCACGAACTCTTTGAAAAGAGCCTTGGTCCTGGTATATGTGTGCGGCTGGAAAATAAGCCACATCTTATTATGCTGCACGTGCTTTGCAGCAGAGAGAGTTGCCTTGATCTCGGTCGGATGATGAGCATAATCGTCGATTACCTTTACGCCGTTTGCCGTAGTTCCGTTGAAATCAAACCTCCTGCCCGTGCCCGTATAATCATGCAAAGTCTTCGCAATGACCTCGGTGTCTGCTCCGAGATATGAAGTGGTGACAAACGCAGCCATGGCATTCAGCACATTGTGCTCGCCCGGCACCGACAGCGCTATTGACGTTATCGTGCGGCCCTTGCGGCAAATATCGAAATGCGGATAGCCGTTCTCGTCGAACTTCATGTTCTCTGCATAGAAGTCATTGCCCTCGCTGTATCCGTATGTAATCTTGTTTGGATAATCCTTGAGTATGCTCTTTACGAACGGATTGTCTCCGAATGCGATTACAAGGCCATTCTCCGGAATCCTCTCAACGAATGTGCTGAAGGATTTAACTATATGATCCATATCCTTGAAATAATCAAGGTGATCGGAATCGATATTCAGGATTACTCCAATGCTCGGGCGTAGCTCCAGGAAGCTGTCCATATACTCGCAGGCTTCCGTTACCAGGTATTCCCCGCTTCCTATCTCGACATTTCCGTGTATCTCAGGGAGCTCTCCGCCTACCAAGATAGTAGGACTGAAGTCAGCATGTCTTAGTATAAGCGATGTCATGGAGGTCACTGTGGTCTTCCCGTGCGTACCGCAAATGGCAATTGAATGCTCATAGTCATCCATGATCATGCCCAGCACCTGAGCTCTTGAGAACATCGGAATGCCAAGCTCATGCGCTCTGATAACTTCGGGATTCTCCTCTGATACTGCGGCAGAATAAACGATGGCATCCACACCTTCTACATTCTCAGGCTCATGCTTGTTATAGATCTTGATGCCTACGCTTTCAAGGTGGTTTGTTACCTTGCCCGGATTGATATCCGTACCGCTTACGATGAAACCTCTGTCATTTAAAATC
>CACWIO010000041.1 GCA_902760855.1 uncultured Eubacteriales bacterium | reverse complement strand
CGGGCCAGACAGCAGATATCAATTCCGAAGGAAAAGCCGCAAATGCCGAAATTGTAAGCTTTATAGAAGAACACAAGACCGCAGATCTTATCACTGCACCCGTAAGAGCAGGACTCATGCTCGCATCAGCAGGCGATAAAATGATTGAAGATTTCACGGTATATGCCAAGGATATAGGGATTGCCTTTCAGATACTCGACGACATCCTGGACATAGAAGGCGATGAGGCCTTGATGGGCAAGACTCTCGGCAAGGACAGCAATCAGGATAAGTGCAATTACGCATTTGTGCATGGTATTGAGGCAGCGAAGAACGAGCTTGCGAGATTAACAGAAGAAGCGAAGGCAAGCGTATCAGCTTATGAGAATTCGAAATTCTTCATCGAGCTCGCAGACATGCTTGCAATTAGAGATTATTAATATGAAATACGATTTATATAAAGACGATTTATTGAATATTTGTAAGACTGCATCCATAAAGGAACTAAATGTCCTCGCAAAAGACATAAGAGAGTTCCTGGTGGATAAAGTATCTAAAACGGGAGGTCATCTCGCATCCAATCTCGGAGTGGTCGAGCTGACCATCGCTTTGATGCGCGTGTTTGACAGCCCGAGAGATAAGATTATTTATGATGTAGGACATCAATCCTACGTTCATAAGATATTGACCGGTAGGGCAGAGGGCTTCGACAGACTCAGGAAATTTAAAGGCATGTCCGGATTTCCAAAGAGCAGAGAGAGCGAACACGACTGTTATGAGACCGGGCATTCCAGCACATCCGTAAGCGCCGCATACGGAATGGCTGTTGCAAGGGATCTCGCAGGTGAAGATTACCAGGTAACAGCCCTCATTGGTGACGGATCTTTTACATCAGGCATAGTATACGAGGCTCTTAACAATATAGGCGCCAACAAAACCAATATAAATATCATCCTGAACGACAACGGAATGTCTATTTCCCATAATGTCGGAGCTCTTAATAAATATCTCGACAGGATCAGATCATCAAAGAAATACGATGAAGCTAAGAGCTCGGTTAAAACAGCTTTGAACAGGGTGCCTGTAGTGGGCAATCCGCTTACGAACAGGCTCAGAAGCAGTAAAGATAAACTTAAATACTCAATTATTACTACTGAAGGACATGTCATAGAGAGTTTGGGCATCAAATACTATGGACCTGTTGATGGTAACAATATTAATGATATGGTAAATATCATTAAAGCAGCTTCCGAATACGACGGTCCGACGCTCATACATGTGCTTACGCTTAAGGGAAAGGGTTATCAGTGGTCAGAGAAGTATCCTCGCAAATTCCATGGCATCTCAGCATTCAATCCCAAAACCGGAGATACTCTGTCATCAAGTAGCGCAGCCTCATATTCTGAAGTATTCGGTGATACTCTTACAGAACTTGCCAGAAAAGACGATAAGATCGTTGCGATTGCCGCAGCTATGGGCACTGCCACAGGTCTTATGCCATTTTACGAAGCGCATACAGATAGATATTTCGACGTTGGAATTGCCGAAGAGCATGCTGTAGTATTCGCTGCAGGTATGGCTAAACAAGGTTATAAGCCTTTCGTTGCAATATATTCAAGCTTCCTGCAGAGGGCTTTCGATTATTTGATTGAGGATATTGCACTTCAAAATCTACATGTAGTATTCGCGCTGGACAGGGCAGGACTTGTAGGTGAAGACGGTGAGACTCATCACGGGCAATTCGACATATCCTATATGAGCATGATACCGGGCATGACAGTGCTGGCTCCGGCCGATGGCTATCAGCTCAGAGAAATGCTCGAGTTCTCCGTAGATATTGATGGGCCTGTTGCTATCAGATACCCCAGAGGCTCAAGCGAAGCAAAGCATCTCAGACTTCGCAAATTCAAAGGATCTAACAATGTGATCAGCACGGGAAGTGACATAACAATTCTCGCTGTCGGGGCAATGCTCGATGAGGCTCTGGAAGCTGCAGAACTGCTTAAAAACAAAGGGCTTGATGTTGGAGTTACTAATGTTTGCGTAATTAAACCTATGGACAGCTCATGGAAGGATCTAGAATCTAAACTCGTTGTTACTCTGGAAGACAATGCTTTAATAGGCGGATTCGGTGAGATGTTCGCATCGGAATATAACGACAGAGATTATGACATATTGAGCATAGCAATACCTGACAAATTTATAGAGCATGGTGATGTACCATCTCTCAGGAAGGTATGTGGCATAGACGCTGAGTCTGTAGCGGAGAGGATAATCGAGCATTTCAAATAAGATGAAAGAAAGATTGGATGTACTTCTTGTAAATAATGGCCTTGCGGAGTCCAGAGAAAAAGCCAAGAGAACCATAATGGCAGGACTTGTTAAGGTTGAAGGCAGAGTCGAAGATAAGCCCGGCTCTGCTTTTGATATAGACTCATTAATCGAGGTCGAAGGCAAGGAATGTCCTTATGTTAGCAGGGGCGGATTAAAGCTCGAAAAAGGAATATTGGAATGGGGCATAGATTGCAAGGATAAGATCTGCGTGGACATGGGTGCAAGCACAGGAGGGTTTACCGATTGCATGCTGCAGCATGGCGCCGTAAAGGTATATGCCATAGATGTAGGCTACGGCCAGCTTGATTATAAACTCAGGACCGACAGCCGCGTAGTCAATATGGAGAAGACTAATATCAGATATCTCGACACTAGCTTGATAGAAGAGCCTATCGACCTTATCAGTATAGATGTCAGCTTTATATCTCTAAGTCATATGCTGCCTGTAGCTTCTGAGCTATTAGCTGATGAAGGCCTCGTATTCTGCCTTGTAAAACCGCAGTTTGAAGCAGGCCGAGAGCAGGTGGGCAAGGGCGGTATAGTACGCGATGCAAAGGTTCATGAGGAGGTCATAAATAAGGTCATATCGTTTGCCGAAGAGAGCGAGCTTTATCCTTGTGAATTGTCTTATTCTCCGATAAAAGGAACTAAAGGAAATATAGAATATATACTTTTACTTTCATCAAAAAAATGCGATAATAAATTAACAGTGCGCGACGTTGTTAACGAAGCTCACGACTCTATGAACAATCATAAATAGATTCGTATCACTATTCAAAACTCATCTATTTGTAAGGAGACAGAAATGGAAGTATCAAAACGCTGTGCCGGAATGCAATTCTCACCAATCAGAAGATTCAACACTTTCGCATTTGATGCCGAAGCAAACGGTAAAAAAGTATACAGGCTCAACATCGGACAGCCGGATATCGAGACACCGTCATGCTTTAAGGAAGCAATTAATGAATATGAGCAAAAGGTAATAGCCTATGCCGAGTCAGGCGGCGTTAATGAGCTCATAGATGCAATGATTTACTACATGAAGAGAGACTTCGGAATGGAGTATGACAGAAAGGACATCCTCATCACTAACGGAGGATCCGAGGCTATCATTCTCGCATTCACAGCTCTTCTGAACCCTGGAGATGAGGCTATCATCGCTGAGCCTTATTACACCAACTACACCACATTCTGCAATGAGGTAAACGGAGTTCTTAAGCCAATCACAACAAATGCTGAGGATGGCTATAACTGGGCTAAGAGAGAGCTCATCGAGGCTGCTATCACAGATAAGACCAAGATTATCTGCTGCCTCTCACCGGGCAACCCAACAGGACGCGTACTGACACTCGAAGATATGAAACTCGTAGGAGAGATTGCCAAGGAGCACGACCTTTGGATACTTTCCGATGAAGTATACAGAGAGTTCGTATATGACGGAGCAGAGGCTCACTCATTCGGTCAGCTCGAAGACCTCGCAGACAGAGTTATTCTCGTAGACTCAGTATCAAAGAGATGGTCTGCTTGCGGAGCCAGAGTAGGCGCTGCTATCTCCAAGAATAAAGACTTCATGGAAGCTATGCTTAAGCTCGCACAGGGCAGACTCTGCGTACCTACACTCGAGCAGGTAGGAGCCGCCGCTCTTTACAGAATGGATAAGAGCTACTATGACATGGCTAAGGCTGAGTACGAAGCAAGAAGAGACGCCGCTTACGAAGAGATTTCAAAGATCCCTGGCGTTGTTTGCCAAAAGCCTGCAGGCGCATTCTATATGATGTGCAAACTCCCTGTAGACAATATCGAGGACTTCCTGATGTTCCTGCTCAAGGAATTCGATGACAACGGTGAGACTGCTATGTTCGCACCTGCGCCTGGATTCTATGCAACAAAGGGACTCGGCGGCAACGAAATGAGAATCGCATATGTTCTCTCACCGGATAAGATGAGAAGAGCATGCGAGATTATCAAACTCGGAGTTGAAGCCTACAACAACAGATAATTGATAAAGCCTCTTCATCTTGAGGCATACTAAGCATAATGTAAGGGTGGTAGGGGGAATTATCATTCCCCCTACAATTTTTTGATCTAATACCGTTTTTTAGGAATAATTGAAATATGTCAGAGCAGAAGCTATCACCGATGATGCAACAATATAAAAAGATCAAGGATGAATATCAGGATGCAATCCTGATGTACAGACTTGGTGATTTTTATGAGATGTTTTTTGATGATGCTCTGACCGCTTCCGCAGCACTTGAGCTTACTCTCACAGGTCGAAATTGCGGTCTGGAGGAGAGGGCACCTATGTGCGGCGTTCCTCATCACTCGGTAGACTCCTATATAGTCAGATTGGTCAAGATGGGTTATAAGGTAGCCATATGCGAGCAAGTCGAAGACCCCGCGGAGGCCAAGGGCATTGTTAAACGTGAGATTACGAGGATATATACACCGGGCACTCTCGATATACCGGACCCTGATGCCGCAAGCGATAATGTCTATATAGCTTCTGTCAGGATATGCGATGAACTGACTTCTCTTGCAGTTGCCGATATTACTACGGGAGAACTTACCGCAAACGAATTCAATGATAACGAAGATAACGAAAATCTCATTAATGAGCTTTCCGTATTAAATATTAAAGAACTGATAATCAGCGAAGAAGATTTTGCTAAGATTGAAGATAGCCTCAATTCGCATCAACTTCATCCTTATATTGATAAAGTTGACGATTCTTATTACAGCCCTAAGGCATGCAGGGATTATCTGCTGAAGCATTTTGAGACTGCATCCTTGATACCTCTCGATCTCGAAGGAAGGGACGAGATGATATCTGCTCTCGGCGCGCTTCTTATATATCTCTCCGAAGCACAAAAAGCCGACCCCGCTCAGATCAGAGAATTATCGATAAAAAAGAGCGGGAGCAATATGAGGCTTGACAGGAATACTGTCAGAAATCTAGAACTTCTCGAAACCGTATACGATCATAATACAAAGGGCTCACTGCTTGGAGTCTTGGATAAAACCAAGACAGCCATGGGAGGCAGGCTTCTTAAATCATGGATAAGAGAGCCTTTAACCGACACATCTCTTATTATGAGACGACTGGATGCAGTAGAGGATATTATCTCAGATCCTCTAAACGCCAACAATATCGGCAATTCTCTAAAGAATGTGTATGACTTCCAGCGCCTTACTGCAAGAATTGCCGCAGGGCGAGCTGACGCAAGAGATCTCATAGCTCTTAAGAAGACTCTGAGAGAGCTTCCGGATATCAAATCATTCCTTGATTATTACAGTTCCGAACTACTAAAAGATATTAACGGCAATATCTCATCTTTTGATGATTTATATATGAGCATTGAAAAAGCTATAGCGGAGGAGCCTCCGATGACCATCACGGACGGTGGCATCATCAAGAGGGGATATTCCGAGGAGCTCGATTCAATGAAAGACTCGATTGCCGATGCGAAGGCTTGGATTGCCGGTCTTGAATCGTACGAAAAGGAACGCAGCGGTATCAAGACTTTAAGAGTCGGTTTTAATAAGGTGTTCGGCTACTATATCGATGTGAGCAAGGGCATGGCCGACCAAGTCCCGGAGGATTATATCCGCAAACAAACTCTCGTCAATAATGAACGCTTTATCACGCCTGAGCTCAAAGAAAAAGAAGATATAGTATTTAGCGCCGAGAATAAGATAAACAAACTCGAGTACGAGGAATTCTGCAAGCTCAGAAGTTCAATCGTACCTTATATAGATGATTTGCAAAGGGCATCCTCGGCAATTGCTGCACTGGATGTGCTGATATCCTTTGCAAACGTATCTGCTGAGAACAATTATGTTAAACCTGTCGTTAATGACGACGACATCATAGATATTAAAGCTGGGCGCCATCCTGCCGTTGAGCAGCTCCTCGGAAGCGGCATGTTCGTATCAAATGATACATATATGAATATGTCTGATAGGGGAATGCTCATCATTACAGGTCCTAATATGTCAGGTAAATCCACATATATGAGGCAGACCGCTGTAATAGTTCTTATGGCACAGATAGGTTGTTACGTGCCTGCGTCTTCAGCTGTAATCGGCGTCTGCGACAGGATATTTACCAGGATAGGCGCGTCGGATAATCTCTCCTACGGTCAGTCAACTTTCTACATAGAAATGAGTGAGCTTGCCGGGATACTCAGAAATTCAACTTCGAAGAGCCTTATTATACTCGACGAGATAGGACGAGGCACAAGCACGTTTGACGGATTGTCCATCGCATGGGCTACAGCGGATTATCTTGCAGACGAGGACCACAGGGTAAGGACTATGTTTGCCACGCACTATCATGAGCTGACAGAGCTCGCAGATATAAAAGAGGGCATATTCAATCTGTCGGTTGCCGTTGCCGAAGATGGCAATGACGTGGTATTTCTTCATAACATCATCGAAGGTTCTGCAAGTAAGAGTTACGGCATACATGTTGCGAGAATTGCCGGTGTACCGCAGGAAATCAGAGAGGCAGCTACCATCAAACAACGAGAGCTTGAATCAATTGGTCTTGGCTCTAAAGCTTTAGATTGCAAGGCCGCTGAGAATTTAACGGATAATGTTTATAGTAAAGTTAATGAGAATTACCAAGTTTTAAGAGATAAGATTACATCGATAGACATTAACAACCTAACTCCATTGCAGGCTATCAACAGATTGCAAGAGCTTATAAGAATTGCTGAGGATGGTGGCAGTGATGATTAGGATACTTGATAGCTTTATAGCGGATAAGATAGCTGCCGGAGAAGTTATTGAAAGGCCTGTCTCGGCTGCTAAGGAGCTAATAGAAAACTCCATAGATGCCGGCGCTTCTTCAATAATAGTTGAAATCAGAGGCGGCGGATGCTCATATATGAGAATTACCGATGACGGCTCAGGTATTTCTTCTGACGAGATAGAAACGGCATTTCTAAGGCACGCAACCAGCAAGATTTCAAGCGCATCAGACCTTGATAATATACAGTCGCTCGGATTCAGAGGAGAAGCTCTTGCGAGCATCAGCGCAGTGTCCAGACTTACTATTGTTAGCAGGACAGAGGGAGAGCAGGTAGGCACCAAAATGCTGATGCATGCAGGTAGAGTTATTTCAAAAGAAAAGGTGGGAGCGAACAAAGGCACTACTATCATCGTAGAAGATCTATTTTATAATACACCTGCACGCCGTAAGTTCCTTAAGACTGATGCAAGAGAAGCCTCTCTTGTAATTGAGCTTGTGCAACAATATGCTATTTGTTATTCAAAGATCAGATTCATGATGATAAACAACAGCCAGACCCTATTCAGTACTTCGGGTAACGGCGATGTTAATGCAGCAGTCAGATCTTTATATCCTGACCAAGCACACTCATCACTGATTACAGTATCCGGTGATAGCGTTAATGGCTTGATTTCTCATCCGGGCAGCACAATCAGCAGCAAAAGAGGGCAGCTTTTCTATGTTAACGGCAGGCTGGTAAGCAGCAAGACACTCGAAAAAGCTCTCGCCGACGGATATGGAGAGAGAGTATTTTCGGGATTCCCTGTGGCAATCCTCTTCATAGATGTCGATCCTTTTGAAGTCGATGTGAATATTCACCCAGCTAAGAGGGAGATACTATTCCTCCATCCGGATGATATAAGTGCAAAGATTAAGGCTGCCGTATCAGACGCACTGGACAGCGAGATATCTGTTCCCAGAGTTACTACGATCGAGAGAGATATAGTAAAGCATCCTGCAGACAGCGTTAGTGAATACAGTCCTGCTACGGAGCTTTCGACAGATATAAGCTCAGTTTCAGAGCAAGCATCAATTCATGAGTATCTTGGCGGGCTCGAAAGAGATACCAAAAGCGAAGTCTCAAGTTTTGATTTGCCGGAAGATGAGCCGGAATCTTCCGAAAGTACATTTACAGATACCATATCTATATCAAGCAGAGATAGATTGTTCGATGATATGGTATTCAAAGGCTATATATTTGACACTTATATCATTACAGAGGCAGGAGATGCTGTATATGTAATTGACCAGCATGCGGCTCATGAGAGGATTTTTTATGAAAAACTACTCAGTGTATATAAATCAGGAGAAAAGCTCTCACAGCCGATATTAAGCCCGATTCTGATTAACGTAAGCGCTGATGTGTACAGCCTCAGGGATGATATTATTGAAGCGCTTGTATCTTTCGGATATGATATAGCAGACTTCGGTGGCGGAAGTTTTATAATAAGGGGTATTCCGTCATATATGAGCAGCGGGGAGGCAGAGGAATTTGCGAACTCTTTCTGCAGCCTTGAGCAAGCGCCGGGCAGACTGAACGACAGCGTTATAGACAAGCTCATAATGAAGTCTTGCAAACAAGCCGTAAAGGGAGGGGACTGTCTGTCTGAGAAGGAGATATACGAGCTCATTTCAGCCCTTTCGGAATGCGAAAATCCATATTCATGCCCACACGGCAGACCTACATTCATTAAGATTACGAAGTACGAAGCGGAAAGAGCATTCAAGAGAAAGTAACTAATTTCACAGACGAGGATTATATGAACAACACTGTATTTATTATTACCGGGCCTACAGCCACAGGAAAAAGTCTTATAGCATACTATCTGGCTAAAAGAATAGGAGGCGAGATAGTAAATTGTGATTCCATCCAGCTGTACAAGTATATGGATATAGGAAGCGCTAAGCCAAGCGAGCAGGAGATGGCCAGGATTCCTCATCATCTGTACTCTATTTGTATGCCTGATGAGAGCATGACCGTAGCGAAGTATCAGGAAATTGCCACGAACACAATCGATGAGATTCTGTCCAGAGGCAAGATTCCTGTAGTATGCGGAGGCACAGGTCTTTATCTCAATTCCATCCTTTATGATATGGACTTCGGCGCAAACCCGGATAATGACAAACGCAGGGAAGAGCTCGAAAGACTCGCTGACGAGAGAGGCTCAGAGTATATGCATCAATACCTCGAAGCCCTCGATCCCGATGCAGCATCCCGCATCCATCCGAACAATGTCCGTAAAGTCATCAGGGCCATTGAGGCCTATGAATACGGAAAGGGCATCGGTGACATCAACAACCTTAAGATGAATCCCAAATACGATTTCAAATTCTACATCATCAATATGGACAGGGAATGGCTATACGACAGGATCAACAGGCGCGTCCATAAACTGATCAACGACGGCCTTGTCACCGAGGTCTCGTCGCTGCTTGCGAAATCCTACGACGTGAATTTGCCGTCCATGCAGGGCATAGGGTACAAAGAAAGCATTGATTATCTGTACGGCAAATGCGATTTGGCAACCGCGATCTCCGAGATCCAAAAGAACACCAGGCATTATGCCAAGAGACAGCTCACATGGCTCAGACGTTATGATGATGCTAACTGGATTGAGATCAAGAAGGGTGAGAGCGTAGGAGAAATAGTCGACAGCATTTTGTATTACAAACCGGAGCATTTCAGCAATGGCCAGGAAAAGCTACGATAGCGCAGAGTTCAAAAGCCATAATAAGAGTGATAAGCCTGATAATATCGTTAAAAAAGAGAACGATATTTATATGGAATGTGAAGCCATTCAAAAGGAGCTTCCGTCGTTCATGCGCTCGTATTTTGCATATCTCAAGGGAAATGTCCTGCCCATGACAAGGCTTGCATATCTTCATGACATCAAGTTCTTTTTTAATTACCTGATTAATGAAACGGACCTGACTCATGCTGAGACGACTGCCAAGATAAGCTCTGATGATCTTAACGGCATAGTTGCCCAGGATATAAACCTCTTCATCGACTACTGCCGCAAATACATGGTCGATGACGGTAATACCGTAACAGTATTCGAAAACAACAACAGGTCGCTTGCAAGGAAGAAATCCTCTATATCCGTTCTGTTCAAACAGCTCTACCGAGACGGACTGATTGAAAAGAATATTACGGACGGCTTCGATCCTATCAAAGTCGCAAAACCGGGAGAGAAGGAGATTAAAGCACTGCAGGACGACGAGGTTATGATAATGCTGGATGCCGTCACAAACGGCACCGGCCTTACGGATCACGAACGCACATATTGGGAGAAGACCAAGCTGAGAGATAAGGCAATTCTCGTGGTCTTTGTGACTTACGGCCTTAGATTAAGCGAACTTCAACAACTCAATCTCAGCTCTTTTAACTTCTCGAGAGGGGAGTTTAAGATATACAGAAAGCGCGGTAAAGAATCCGTAATGCCGCTTAATAAGTCTGTAATTATGGTTCTTAATGACTACATTAACACCGAGAGAAAGACAGTTATAGCAGAGGATGCGGCTGCAGAGGACGCACTCTTCCTGTCTCTTCAGGGCAAACGCATTACCGAGCGAGCTATTAGAGAGCTTGTAAAGAAATACACTTCGATTGCCCTCGGTACTTCAAGGAGAACCGGCTACAGCCCGCATAAATTAAGGGCTACAGCGGCAACTTCACTTATAAACAGAGGCAATTCCATCTATGATGTTGCAGCTCTTTTGGATCACGAGCAGGTGACCACGACTCAGCTCTATGCACAGCATAAGATGAATGTAAAAAGAGACCTGGTTAACGACATGGAATGGGAAATAGAAAGAAAGGATGAGAGCTGATGAAAGCATCTTATACCGATTATCTGGTAAAGGAATTCGGAATTGACAGGAAGGTAATAGATTATGTAAGCAATCTGGAGGCTGAGCTTTCGGATTCTTTTAATAAAGCTGATGAAATAGCCGGAATATGCCAGCTTAAAGTGCTCAAGGCATTTCAGGAGAATCATATCAACGCCACTCATTTCAATTGGAGCAGTGGATACGGATATGATGATGCCGGCAGAGAAGCGGTAGAAAAGGTATATTCTTCAGTATTTAATACGGAAGCTGCGCTTGTAAGGCCTAATATAGTTAATGGTACACATGCAATTGCAAGCACTTTACTCGGTTTGCTCGCACCCGGAGATGAATTTATAGAGATCTCCGGAACGCCATATGACACATTGCTAAGCGTGATTGGAAAATCAAAG
>CACWIO010000040.1 GCA_902760855.1 uncultured Eubacteriales bacterium | reverse complement strand
CGCAACACCCGCATGACCCGTAAATGTGCAGTCATCAATAACAATCGTCGGCGGGTTATCCAATATATTGGTCTGAGCGTATCTGAAGCCCTGATAATTATCAGTAAACTCGCAGGACTGAATATCCAGTGACGCGCCTACCGCCGAGAGCGCGTATTTTTTACCTGCATGGCCGTTGCCTGTAAATACGCAATTAGAAATGCTCACGCTTTTAGGATCCTCGTCAATTGTAGCCCTGTATTTTATATTGTGATAAACATACAGACCCTTTCCTGAGTTGTTCTCAAAGTTTATATTCTCCACAGAGCCACTGCCTTCTTGGAAGAGCAGCGCTTCTGCCGTATTAGCTTTGTTGTCGGCAAAAGTACCGTTCTTGACAGTGACATTGCCTCCGTTAATGCGAAGCGTTGTGCTCTTGTTTCCCTTGCCCCTCAGCGTATGTCCGTCTAGGTCTATGACAAGTCCGTCAAATCCCGTAATTGTCTCTGCTATTTCAGAATCCGCTGTAATCTTTATTGTCCCCGGCTGACCGTTCATTGCAGCCACAGCATCTGCTATGGAATCATAAACAACACCATCGTACTCAGCTATACCTGAGTTTTCGCTTTTAGGTTCAATGCTGAGTTCTCTTTCTCCACCGTTTGCCTTGCTGACCGGCTTAGTAATGACTTTGCCATATCGAGGGGCAATCATCTCATAATCCGTGAGCGCTACTCCGTGGTCTTTCATGTCCTGCGGAAGAGGAATCTCTCCATCATCCATCCATTCATATATGACATTAAAGTCATTTCCGAAGCTTGATCCCAGAACTTCATTTCCATATACAGCACTGTCATACATATAGAAAAAACCATCATGCAGTCTTACTCCACCGCTTTCTCCGCTTCCTATATTTGATTTGACAGTAGTATCCCTAAGCGTGATGGTTCCATCGTTGCATATATATAGAGTCTCTGCGGATTTGTTATCCACTACATCACATGACTCCAGAGTTACTTTATTCCCGGTACTATAAAGAGCTCCAACGATGTTGCCTGTCTCATAATTATTAGCTCTAAATACAGTATTCTTAGCAGTAACATCAGAATTCTTACCAAATGCACTGAGCACATAAGCTCCGCTCGCTTTATTTACGTTATCATTCTCGGTAAATAAGCAGTTGTTCAGATCCAAGGTGCCACTAAGGGCTCTGACAACCTTACCTGAATTGCCTTTAAAAGTAACATTGTCTACTGTAGCCTTAGCCTCGGTTACATGGAAACTAGCAGGATCATCATATTTCATTGTGGATCCGCCTGTAATAGTTCCGTTCTTAATCATTACATCTGATGATTTGTTGACAAGAAATGAGTACTTGTTATCGCCGGATTCCCCAGCCGTCACTGTGTTTCCATTCAAATCGATGGTGATTTCCTTGCCGGCAATCTCGACAAACGCGGTGATATCTTCAAGTACTGTTATAGTGTATCCATTTTCCGCGGCGTCTATCGCTTCCTGAAGTGTCGCATACTGAACATCTCCTATCGAAGCAACTCCCTGAGTGATTGGAGCAGGATCTGTCTCCGGAGCTGGGTCAGCAGCAGGTGCCGCAGGCTGAGTGTTTTCGTCCTCGGCGTATGCAAGCATCGTAAGTGAGACGGATGAAATGCACATCGCAATTGAAAGAAGCAGCGCAAAAATGACGCTGCAGATTCTTTTTGTTCCTTTATTTGTTCTCATGTCTTTCAAGATTAGCCTCCGCTATATACACGAAATGTAACTCTTCGGTAACTTTTCTGTAACTCTTTTATAACCATTCTGATTTTACTCGCATTTTCAACACTTGTAAATGGATTTTGGCACAGTTTTTAATTTATTTTTAATGTTAACAATATGCACGGTCGAAAGTACAAGAAGTATGCATATTTATGCAGAATAATGTTGACTTATGCGTTTCAGTGAGTATAATTGCCTTTGTAAGCGATTAATATTTATGCAAAGTGAAGCATAAAATTTCGGAAGGATGATCGGAAAGGAACAGAACAATGAAAACTTACAAGAAACTATTTGCACTGATTATCGGAGCCGTGATGATCGTCTCCCTCACCGCGTGTGGAGGCGGCGGTGCTGAGAGCACCGAAGGCGGCAGCGAAGAGGCTGCAACACCTTTGAAGGTTGTTACCGAGGCTACATTTGCCCCATTTGAGTTTACCGAGGACGGAGATGAGACCATCAAGGGTTTCGATGTAGACATGATGACAGCTATCGCTGAGGATCAAGGCCTCGAGCTTGAGTGGGTCAATCTCGAATTCGACTCACTGATCCCTGCCCTTCAGTCCAACCAGGGCGACATCATCTGCGCAGGTATGAATAAGCTTTCGGGCACACGTGCACAGGAAGTTGACTTCGGAGAGACATATTTCGAGAGCGTACTCATGCTCCTCGTTAAGGCCGACAGCGACATCGCCGGCATCGAAGCAGTAACTCCGGATATGAAGCTTGCCAGCCAGATTGGTACTACCGGTGGCGAGATGGTGCAGAGCATGGAGCAGGAAGGCAAGATCGCTTCAGGCGTTGTTCTCAACCAGTGGACAGATTGCTATATGCAGCTTCAGAACGGTGATGTTCAGGGCGTAATCGTGGACAAGCCTGTAGGAGAAGCTTATCTAAATGCTCACTCCGACGTAGCTAAGTTCGCAGGCGAGTCCTTCGGTGATAAAGAAGAGTTTGCGTTTGCAGTTCAGAAAGGCAACACAGAACTTCTCGACAAGCTTAATGCAGGTCTCAAGAATCTCAAAGACAGCGGCAAGCTTCAGGAGCTCATCGATAAATGGTTCAGCTAATACACACTGTTTATTAAGGAAAGAAAATGCAAGACTATATTCAAGGATTTTTAATCGCATGTAAGGGAATCCCTGTAACAGTAAGTGTAAGTATAATGGCAGTAATACTGGGAGCAGCCATAGGTCTGCTCCTTGCCTTATGCTCGCAGGCAAAAAACAGGCCACTCCGTGCCGTCGTCAGACTATTCATAGATATAGTCCGCGGCACGCCTATGCTTGTTCAGGCCCTTATCATGGCGTACGGTCTGGTCTGGCTGATACAATCAAAAGGCGTAGACTTCAAATGGCCGTCATTTATTATTCCCGCCACGCTTGTGTGCGGACTAAACTCAGCCGCTTATATGTCTGAGGTAATCAGATCCGGCATCGAGGCTATAGACAAGGGACAGATGGAAGCAGCCAGGTCTCTCGGTATGACGCACAGCATGGCGATGCGACTCGTAATAATACCGCAGGCCATAAGAGTCATTCTTCCGGCGTTTGCCAATGAGTTCGTAACGCTCATCAAGGAGACATCAGTGCTGGGATATGTAGGCGTTGCCGAGATTTTGAGAAGAGGTCAGCTTTGGAATGCATCATCGTATAAGACATTCCCTGCCTTTATCGGCGTAGCTTGTGCATATTTGCTGCTGACCGTACCTCTGTCCAAACTGATTAACGGTTATCAAAAGAAGATGTCTAAGAAGGAGGCCGCACATTGATAGAAGTAAAGAATCTTAAGAAGAGTTTTGGCGACCTTCACGTCCTGAAAGGAATAGACCAGCTTGTAAACGACGGAGAGGTGCTTTGTATAATAGGCGCCTCCGGGTCAGGCAAATCAACCATGCTCAGATGCATCAATCGTCTCGAGGAGCCTACGGGTGGCGAGATTTATATAGATGGCGAGCTTATAACAGAGCAGAACATCGACAAAGTAAGGACCAGAATGGGTATGGTCTTCCAGTCCTTTAATCTCTTCCCTCACAAGTCAGTTCTCGAGAATCTGACTATGGGTCCTGTTAACGTAAAGGGAGAGAGCGCAGACAGCGCCAAGCAAAAAGCCCTCAAGCTGCTCGACAGAGTAGGACTTGCGGAGAAGGCCAATGAGTACCCGAGGAATCTCTCGGGAGGTCAGCAGCAAAGAGTTGCCATCGCAAGAGCTCTGGCTATGGACCCTGACGTTATGCTGTTCGATGAGCCGACTTCCGCCCTCGATCCTGAGATGGTCGGCGAGGTTCTCGACGTAATGAAGGCTCTCGCCAAGGAAGGCATGACCATGATAGTCGTAACACATGAGATGGGATTTGCCCGCGAGATATCCGACCACGTCATCTTTATGGATGAGGGTTATATAAAAGAAGAAGGAACTCCTAAAGACATCTTTGAGAATCCAAAGGATCCGAGACTTCAGGACTTCCTGTCTAAGGTACTATAGAAGTAAGGCTGATGCACATCGCATCAGCCTTTTAGATTCTTATCAATTATACTTCTGCAATTACTTCGATCTCGCAGAGCACATTCTTTGGAAGTGTCTTAACTGCAACGCATGATCTTGCAGGCTTCGATGTGAAGTACTTTGCATATACCTCGTTAAAAGCTGCGAAATCGCCCATGTCAGCGAGGAAGCACATGGTCTTGAATACTTTATCCATGTTGCTGCCTGCAGCCTCTACGATGGCCTTAACGTTCTTGCAGCTCTGCTCAGCCTGAGCTTCGATACCCTCAGGTACCTCTCCTGTTGCAGGGTCTACAGGAATCTGTCCTGATGTATACAGAAATCCGTTTACCTCAAATGCTTGTGAATAAGGACCGATAGCTCCCGGAGCATTCTTTGTCTCTATAACTTTCATCGCTTTCTCCTTTCGCGTGTTTATTTTACGCTTCTATTGTATACTCACGTCCACTCCCATTCAAGAAAATAATTTATAATTCTAAAATATTTTTTGCATCATGCCTTTACAAGAATCTTCCCGTCAACTATTACGTATTTAACTACGCTGTCGCTTACCATCACATCTCCGTCTGACAGCACGATGTCCGCATCCTTACCTTCCTCAAGGCTGCCTACTCTGTCCGCCACACCTATATGCTTAGCGGGATTTATCGTAATTGCCTTAAGAGCCTCGAACGGGTCCATACCTGCCTTGACAGCCTGCCCCGCGCAAAGCGGCAGGTATTCCTGCAAGATGACAGGTGCATCAGTGATTATGGATACCTGAAGTCCCGCATCGGCAAGCACTCCCGGAGTGGTCCAGCTCTTGTTCAAAAGCTCGAGCTTGGATGCGTTGGTAAGAGTCGGTCCCACCGCTACCGGAACTCCCGCTTCCTTGAGCTCATCCACAATAAGATGTCCCTCAGTGCAATGCTCGATAGTAATCTTAAGACCGAACTCCTTGGCAATCCTGATGGCCGTCAGTATGTCATCGCTCCTATGTGCATGTGCCTTGAGAGGCAACTCGCCTTTGAGCACAGGTATAAGAGCTTCCTTCTTCATATCAAACGCGGGCTGCTTAGTTATATCATCTCCCGCAGCTTCTTTTCTGAGCATATAGTCTCTGGCATTAAAGAGGGCCTCTCTCATGATGGCCGCCGTGGTCATGCGAGCGGAGTCCACCTTATCCCTGTAGCATCTCTTCGGATTCTCACCGAATGCGCATTTCATGGCAACATTCGGATTAATAAGATTCTCTTCTACGGAATTGCCGTAAAGCTTAATTGCGAGGAATGTACCGCCAAGCACATTCGCTGATCCCGGGCCTGTAGCCACAGTTGTAACACCACCTGCAAGGGCATCCGGAATTGCAGCATCCTGAGCGTAGTAGCTATCCAAGCCTCTGAGCTGAGGGCAGCAAATATCGTTCATCTCGTTATAGTCATAAGTGGATCCCGTCGGACCGCCGGTGGTGTCGAGCCCTATATGGCTATGTGCATCCACAAATCCCGGGTAAGCATTGAGACCCTCTGCATCTATGACTTCTCCATCAGCCTCATAGTTTCCTCCAATGGCTTTGATCTTGCCGTTCTCCACAAGTATATCTCCTTTATACGGCTCTTTATTAACAGCATCGTATATCGTTGCATTTTTTATCAGCATATTAGTAGCTCTCCCTTCGTAACGCCTTTAACCTTCCTCATGTATTCTAACATCTATGAGCAGCTCAGTAACATATATTTACCAAAAAACGTCGGAGCCACCGACGTTCTTTGGTTGTAGATATTATTTTTTTAAAAGAGGGATGAAAGTATTATGGTGTTAGTTAGCTATCTCTAACTACTTCCATTGGTATAGTAACATCTCTTATTCCTATTGTCAAGCTAGGGATTGAAATATTTTAGATTTTTTCTGTCTCGATTATAAAAGTGACGCTCCCCTTCTGTCCCTCATCAAGCCCCGTGAATGTCGTATACAGGTCATCCGCTTCTTCCATCATCCTCACGAAGTTCTCTATATCATTCAGCTTGGATACTCCTTCGTTATAGAGCTCGCATATTCCTTCCTTGTAAAAGGTATCAACAGCCCCGCTATACTTCGAAACTCCGCTTTTGAGCGATTCATATCCCTTGAGCAGGCTATCTCCCTGGGTGCTTAGTGCGCCGCTTCCTTCCTTAAGCTTCGATACACCCGCCTTTATTCCTGTCAGGCCCTTGCTGATCTCGGCAATTTCCGGAGACGCTCCGCCACTACTCTCGCTCAGCACCTTAAGCTTTTCTTCCATGCCTTCGATATACTTGAGAAGCTCTCCCGCTCCCTCATCCAAGCTGCCTGCACCTTCCGTATATTTAGTGAGATAATCCTCAAAATCACTCATGCCATCTTCGACATCCGAGCCTGCGTTCGCCAGCTCCTTGCCCGCACTCTTCAGATCACCAAGCGAGCCCCTGAGATCACTAAGCTCCGCAAGATTAATCTCCTCATCCATCAGCCCCGTGCTCACTATGCTCGTTGAAAACCCGAGCTCAAATGAATCAGTATCAAATTCGAAAGAAAACGAATCATGAATATCCAAATCCGAGGTATCCATCGACAGGTATTCCAGATTCTCCTCCATCCCCGGCATAGTGAGCGCCATTATCACTTCCTCGGACTCAAAGCCCGATAGTTCGCAGTTGTTCGTCTCGAGATTGCTATATGTTCCCTTCTCCGGCATCACGAGAGTTATGACGGCAAACGGAGCATAGACATTTCTGACGCCTGCGCCTGTCTCGATCTCCGCCTGTTCAGTGTTCTCGAATTTGTAATTAACCCTGACATGTCCTTTCTTACCCTTTATTTCCGCGGGGCTCATCTCCTCTCCGTCGAGGAAATATTTCACCGACAGTTTAATCGGAAGCTCTGCCTTGCTCTTACCCTCATAGCTTACATCTTTCCCTGAGTCTTGGAAGAATATGTACTTATCCTTTTGCTCGAACTCCTCGTCTCCATTCTTATTAGTTATATCTGTCAGATTGCTGAGCTCCCTCAGAGCGCCCTTCCTCTCTCCGTCTTCAATCACGCCTTTCAAGCTGACGGCCACATCGGTTTCCTTCACCTGCCCGCTCGCATCTGCGTGCACTGTCACTACCTCGTTTTTCTCAGCCGCAGTGAAGTACGCGTCACCGTCATAGTGCCACTTCTCTATTTCCGCCGCCGCCTCCTCCGCGGGCTCTATCTCAGCCGTTGGCTTTTGCGAACATGCCGGCAGGGCCGCCATCAGCGCCAGGCACAATGCTAACAAAGCCGCCTGCCTCTTCATTTCACATAACTTCATTACATAAGATCTCATTTCAAAACCTCTTCCTTCACCATCCCTACTCCACATTCTTGAGAGCGTCAGTCATCGGATTCTTCTTAATCTTCCTGAGTTCGAACATGGCCACGACGGCAAACGCCGCAAGTATCAACGCCACCATCTTCACATATATCGCAGGATCGAAAACTATCGCAATCCAGCCGCCTATCCTCTTAGCCACAACTGATCTCCACAGATACTCTATTACTATCTTCGATAAATACAGGCTGATGCCGGTGGATATGATCACCATTATGCTGGTGGACAGTATGTAAAGCCCTCCGATTTCACCCGTCCTGTAGCCCAGTATCTTAACCATGGAGATGGAGTGCGCATTCTTTTCAATAATTATCTTGGACAGCAGATATATCAGTATCAATGACAGCGCTACGGCAAACACATCAATGAGTTTCATAAAGCCTCCCATGGATATCATGAGCTGCCTGGAGACTTTGGTCAGCGAGTCGTAGTCGACTATCGTCCCTATATACTTCTCGTCTATATCCTTAATCTCCTCATTGGAGAAATAGCCCGCAAAATATGAGTCCGGAAGATCGAAGGTTTTGTTGAGCGTTTTATCTGTCATGAACATGCATATGGCGCCCTCGTAGTTATATATGCCACTGACCTTAAAGCTGTACTCATCATCCTCGTAAGCTTCCTTGAGTTTTATCTCATCTCCAATCTCAAGCTGATATTTGTCCTGATAAAGAGAAGAAATCCACACCTCCCCGTCTTTAATATCTTCGTTGATATACGCACTGTTATCTTGAATGCCGTAAATCGTCACCTCATCGCTAATCTTATCCCCATCGACTACGGTTTTAAGAGAGTAAGCAGAGAACTTCTCAGCTCCCGGAGTCTCCGTCTCTACGGCCTTTGAATACTTCATAAATTCCGCCATCGCAGAAGTCAGATTGTCCTCATCCGTAGCCTCTGCAGGTACCGAGAGCATGTATTGGTATTTGCTTATCATGCTGCTCGTAATGGTCTCAGCTTGATGATTCATAACAGACGGCATAAGAAGGCCGAACATCAAAAGCATGCTTGCAAAGAGTATCCCCGCAAACAGCATCAGATAATTCGGGATGTTTTGCATTATTATCCTGGTCCTGAACCTTCCCATAAAAGGAAGCGCAGGGCTTAGCGGCATTGCGCCTTTCCTCCTCTTCCTGCTGAGGTTTCTCCTCATAAATTCGAGAGGTGTCCTTGAGAGATTCGTCCTGAGAACAAGCCAGGTAACAATAGCCATCAGGCTTATAGGCACCAAAGTCGTCCGAAGGAAGGCCTCCGCGCTCCATATGGTCCGATAAGTGGTAAGGCTGTAGCTTCCGTAATAAAGGTCTGCGCAGATATCTTTAAAGAGCGTATATCCTATTACATTTCCTACAGCCGCACTCAGCAAGGTTATGAGAACCGGCATCAGCATATAATGTCTCATGAGCTCAGATCTCGTGTAACCCGTCGCCCTGAGTGTTCCTATTACCGCAGACTCCTTTTCTATGGTGTCCTTCGTGGTAATCGCATATACAAAGGCAATTATGACAGTAATGATGTAAAGAAATATCTCCATCATCGCCCTGTCGCCTCCGAGGTCATCACCCGTAAAAGTAATCGCGTGATTCAGATATCTTGGGGTGAATTCTTCAAGCGAGACTATCTTATTCAGCTCCTTCATAAGCCTCTCGGAGACATCTTTTTCGCTCTCGCTTCCGTCAAATTTCTGATACTTCCAAGCATAGCAATACTTGAGGTTGTCTAAACTCTCAAAGGCTCTTCTTGTCACAATTGCCACGCCGAAGAGCGAAGCATCGAACATCATATCGTCATTATCCTGATATAGCGCACTGTAATCGGGAAGCGCTATAAGGCCCGTTATCTCGTAGCTATCTCCATCCACCTCAAGCGAGTCGCCCGGCTTAAGCTCGTTATTATCCGCATACATCCTGTCTATCGCTATCTCATGTCTGCCTCTTGGCATCTCCCCCGTCATAAGGCAAACCTTATTAAGCTCTTCTCTGTCCGCGAATATCCTGAGCACGCCGTGATCCTTGGCTTCTTTTTCGGTGTAGAAGAGTTCGTACACATTTATGCCAAGTTCTGATACCGCTCTTTCCTTTGAGCCGCTCATCTTCGTTTCGCTCACGAAGTGCCCGTGTTCCACGTTGTATTTCGAGAAGCTTTCATTGTATGCGATGACCATGCTGTCTCCCGCCACGATATAGCCGGAGGTGAAACTGATTGAAAGCATCAAAAGAAGAAAGATGACCGCGTATTTGCCGAAGTCACTCTTGAGATCCCTTATATACCTTTTTCTTAATGGCGAACGCCTCTTCACTACCATTCGAGCTCTATCGCTTTTTTCTTATTCGCATTTATTATCTGATCTCTGACGCTTCCGTCTCTGAGCCTCACTACCAAATCCGCCATCTCCTGTATGGCATTATTATGAGTTACCATCACTACCGTGTTTCCGTATTTCTGATTTATCGACTCAATCAAAGTGAGAATCTCCTTTGAGGTGTTGTAGTCAAGGGCTCCCGTCGGCTCGTCGCAAAGAAGTATATCCGGATTCTTGACTATGGCCCTTCCTATCGAGGTCCTCTGCTGCTGACCACCGGAGAGCTGATTAGGCAATTTCCTTTGATGCTCGCTGAGCCCAAGTGTCTCGAGCAGCTCATCCGTGTCCAGAGGATCGTCGCTCAGATATGCTCCCACTTCAATATTTTCTCTGACTGTCAGATTCGGGATGAGATTATACATCTGAAATACATAGCCGAGATGCTGCCTCCTGTAATTCGTTAGAGCCTTGTCCTTCATCTCCGTCAGCGAATCGCCGTTTACTATTATCTCTCCAGAGTCTGCCGTATCTATGCCTCCTATTATGTTAAGCAGCGTGGATTTGCCCGAACCGCTCGGCCCGAGCAAAACGCAAAATTGACCTTTGCCTACGGCCAGGTCAATGTCTTTGAGAACATGCACTCTGCTCTCATCATCCCCAAAGGATTTGTTTATCTTTTTAAGTTCCAAAAAAGCCACAACATCTATACCATCACTTCCACTTTACTTCGCGTTAGTTAGTTAGAGTTAACCTCAGACGTAAAAAATATGGCGGTCCTCCGCCTCATAAGTTAGTTATCTTTAACCACTGCAATACTACCGCATCTTTACAGCAAAGTCAAGAAGTTGATATCTGCTTTCGTCTCGGGCTCGATCCTTAATTAGTAACAAAAAAGACAGGCTGCCCTGCCTCGAACGGCTCGTGTGGAGCGGGCGAAGGGAGTCGAACCCTCCTTTCAAGCTTGGGAAGCTCGTGTTCTACCGATGAACTACGCCCGCATATTTAGTTCGCTTATGTATTGTAACACATTCGGAGCGAAATTTCTCTATTGACATGGGATATGGGCGGTGATATAAATATGATATCAAAATGATATCACTTCAAAGGAGGATAGATTTATGAACGAAAGACATGAATCCCAAATTGAACAAAGGATACTAAACCCACCTAGCGGCCTATTGGTGATGGCAATTCTGATCATTCTCTGCCTTGCTGTACCTGTGCTTTTCATAAGCGGTATTATGGCGCTAAACTCATGGGAAGGTGGCGGCGGACTCAGAATACTGATTGCAATTCTTCTCTGCATCGTGCTTCCTTTCCTCTTCGCAGGACTTAGAACAGTCAGACCTAACGAGGCCCTCGTGCTCACCCTCTTCGGTAAGTACTACGGCACGATTGTAAAGCCCGGTTTCTTCTTCGTAAATCCGTTTGCCAGCTACAACAATCCGGCATACGAAGCACAGAGTGCACTCGAACTGAGCGAGACTGTTGAAGCCTTTAAAAGCGGCAGCTCCTCATCTTCTAAGGTTAATAAGACCGGAACAAATAGAGTAAAGAAGACCGTTTCTCTAAAACGCGCAACTTTGGATAACGGCACACAGAAGGTAAACGATGCGCTCGGCAACC
>CACWIO010000039.1 GCA_902760855.1 uncultured Eubacteriales bacterium | reverse complement strand
CCGCTTACATGAGAGGCGAGGATATGGAAGAGGCAGGCCCGCATATCAGGGACATGAGAGACCTGCTCGCGAGACAGATAGGCTCGTCCATTGAGCATGAGTGCATCACGGATCAAAAGCACACGAATTATGTGCATGTGGCCAAGGCGGAGGACGTCGGGATTAATTGGCCGAGGCGCAAACCGCTTCACATGGAGTTCGTGGACGGAATCGTAACAGACATTCCGGATGTGCTGCTTACGGTATTCGGAGGGGATTGCCCGCCGGTTTATCTGGTAGATCCCGTCAGAGGAGCTGTGGGGCTTGTGCATGCCGGCTGGAAGGGCACTCTCGGGAAGATACCTGAGGTAGCTATAGCGCAGATGGTGGTGCAATTCGGCTGTAATCCTTCGGATATGTATGCTGCCATCGGGCCGGGTGTATGCAGGGATTGCTATGAGATGGGAGATGAGGTATATGACGCATTCGCTCGCGAGTGGGGCAAATCAGAAGCGGATGAGCTCCTATCGAGATATCCTGCAAAGGATGCAGACGGACGCGAGATTCCGGGAGGTAAATATCACCTCGACCTATTTGCTGCCAACCGCATGACCTTGCTGAGAGCGGGCATTAGAGAGGACAGAATGGCAGTGTCGAATGTGTGCACCATGTGCAATGCTGACAGTTTTTATTCATACAGAGCGGGCAGGCTTGAAAATGAGCAGGCAGCCATGATAGTAAACAGAGGGAATTGGTAAATGAATCTTATAGTAGCAGTAGATAATAAATGGGGAATAGGAAGAGACGGCGGCCTGCTTGCGGATCTCCCGGGGGATATGAAATTTTTCCGAGAGACCACGAGCGGTAAAGTAGTTGTGATGGGACGTAAGACTCTCGAGACTCTTCCCGGCGCCAAGGGTCTTCCGAACAGAATCAACTATGTGGTGACGAGGAATCCCAAATTCAAGGCTAAGAATTGCTCGGTAGTGCACTCGGAGGATGAGCTATGGGAGGCTCTATCGATGCATTTGGACGAGGATATATTCATTATCGGAGGGGCTGAGATTTACAATAGGTTTTACAAGAGCTGCGATAGACTCTACGTGACCAAGATAGATGCGGATCTCGGAGCGGATACATTCATAACGAACTTCGATGAGGATGAGGATTTCGATATAGTATTCGAGAGCGATCCGATTACAGAGAATGACATAACATACAGATTTACAACTTACGAAAAGAAGAAATAGGCTGAAATATGAGCAAGAGAGATAACAAGAGAGATAACAAGAGATACAACGATAAAGACAGAAAGGGCGCACCGAAGAGAGGCGGCAAGAACCGTCGCGATTACGGAAGCGATTACGAGCCTAGAAGAGCTGCTACAACCGGAGCAAAATCATCAGCAAGAAAAAGCACCAGAGGAAAGGCAAACCGAGAGGACTCAAGGCGGGTGCTGGGCTTTGATTTGAACGAAAAATATGACAGCGCCCCGGCAGTCGGAAGCGACGGGCTTGAAGTGGTAGCTGGGAGAAATCCCGTCACGGAAGTCCTGAGCGGATCTCGCGAAGTCGAGAGAGTGTTCATAGCCGACGGAGCTGAAGGCTCGGTTTCCAAGATAGTGGCAATTGCCAGGGAGCAGGGCGTCATAGTAGACTTCGTGCCTAAGGAGAAGATAGACGCAATGGCACCGGGCGTAAAACATCAAGGCGTTGTAGCTAAGGTGAGCGAATATAAGTATGCGGATATGGAAGATATCTTCGCTAAGGCTGAGGCTGAGGGAGAGGATGCCTTTATAGTCATTTTGGATGAGATAGAAGATCCGCATAATCTCGGAGCGATTATCAGAACGGCTGAATGCGCAGGCGCTCACGGCATCATTATTCCGAAGAGAAGATCTGCCTCACTCACTCAGACTGTGGCTCTCTCTGCGGCAGGAGCTATCGAGAGCGTTCCGGTTGTACAAGTGACCAATCTCGCGCGCAGCATGGATGAACTCAAGGAGAAGGGAATCTGGATAGGCGCTGCGGACATGGACGGAGAGACATACTATGATGCGAATCTCAGCGGGCCTATAGCCATAGTTATCGGCAACGAAGGAAAGGGTGTCGGACGCCTGGTGAAAGAGAAGTGTGACTTCGTGCTTTCGATCCCTATGTACGGAAGCATCAATTCGCTAAATGCGTCTAATGCGGCTGCAATTCTCATGTATGGAATACGCCGTGCAAGGTCGGGCAAATAAGCAGATTTAGGACTAATGTCAAGGCGGGATACCCGCCTTTTTTGATTGTTGCGGCAGATGTTTCAGTATGCAACCATTTTAGGCCCCAAAACCCCCTGTTTTATCCCTGTATTGTAACCAAAAACCCCTTAAAATTATCGTAGGTTGAGACCGGGGAACAAAAGGGATTTATAAACAGTGAAGATTGAGAAAGGTGCAAAAGCAAATAGATTCTTTGCAATTCTACTTATCGCGGTACTGCTGGTAGCGCAGTTCATTACTGCGTCGGTTGCTACACCTTTCTTTTCTTATGCTCAAAATTATGAAGAAGAAGAAGGAATAAGTATAGAGAAGACTCAGGAGACAGAGTCAAATGCAGATGGCGAAGAGTCTGTAGATGAGGAGACCCAAGATGCGGAATCAACATCAGAAACAAAGAGTGACGAGGAAATAGGTAAAGAGACTTATACAGATATCGATTCAGATAAAAAAACAGAGGGAGAAGAGACGGAGCCTGATGAGGCCATACCGGAAGAAGAGATAAACGAAGAAGCAGACTCTAAAGAAGAGACAACAGAAAAAAACGCAGAAGAGACGAGCCAAGAAGCCGTTCCTGAAAAGGAGACTCCGATAGACCCGCCAAAGAGACTTATGCTAAAGGGCACAAGAGGAGTCTCTTCTTATGCAAGCGCTTTGACCAATCGTTCGAATGATATAGGTGTTTCATCAGAAGGGTATGCGGACTCTCCTTATACCTTTGAAAAAACCTATAGTATTTCCGCAAACCTCTGGATTCCTGATGCAAATCTGGATGACGGAGGAACAGTGTATGTGAATAACAGCAGAAAAGTATGGCAGGCTGAGCAATACTGGGACGGAGAAGCACCATTCAGAGTTACATCTGCAAGCGGAGGAAGGGCCTCTTTTGACTTCCAAAGTTACAACGATTTTCTCTTGGAGGATAATGCAAGCGTTGTTCCATATGGTGCATTCAAGCTCGATAATATTGATCTTCTATATTGCAGGGTAAACCCAAGCAATAAGATGAACCTCTATGGTCGTGGAAATAAATTTGTCATTGGAGAAAATGTAAGCACAGAATCCGGCAAATTATGGAAGTTGTACGGCGGCACAGAACACAACCGTGATTTATCCGACGACGGTCGTCCGGATGACATAACAAATGTAGTTGTCGCCAGCGGTAATTGGGACTATGTCTTTGGCGGCGGCGAAGGCGCCACCGGTACAGGCACACAGGCCACAATAAGAGGTGATGCAAATGTGCAGAATGTTTACGGCGGCGGAGAGAGAAAAGGAAGCGTCGGTATCGATGAGGCGATAGTGAACGGACACAAGGGCAATCCAAACAACCCGGGCATAAACGTATATGTTGAAGGTGGAAATGTAGGCACTCTCTACGGAGGTTCAACCATCAACGGAAGAGGCTTACTAACAGGCACACATGCCATACAGATATATGAAGACATCAATGTAAATGTGTCGGGCGGATATGTAGACCGCATCTTCGGTGGAGATGATACCCACGACGATAACGGCGACAGCAGCGGAGTTCAGCCGGTAGACCACTCAATCATGAGCGAGTCGCCTATAGAAGGAGACCTCACCGTAAACCTCAGCGGAGCGAATGTGACAAGGCAGGTGGTCGGAGACATTAACCGCAACATCCCTAGAGCGACAACGGAGCCAAGGCAAGTGCTCGGAGCTGACACTCTCAACATAACAGCAGATCAAGAGCTCGACTATATGGAGCTTTTCGACTTTGCCAACATAGATGGCGCAAATGTAAAGATCAACAACGAGCTCGGATTCACGACTTTCGACTCAGACTACAGCAGCACTGAGGGATATATCGGACAGATATCCGTTACTAACGGAGGAAGGCTGGAGCTGACCAAAAGAGCCATCATCAATGAGGCCTATGCGCATTACGATAACACAGGCCGTTGGAACAACAACTGGACAGAGCCGGACAGATCCCTGAAGGCTACAGGCAATCACACAGCGAAGATGCTTAGACACGGATGGACGGGAGAGTCATCCGAGGCAGATAGAGCAGACAGCGTAATCGCAATAAACGGACAGACAGCCGGAATCACTGCAGCGAGCGGAACGGCATTCAACGACAGCAGCGATGTATGCGGACTCCTGATCCACGGAAGCGTCGGAGGCGACAGTGGCTGGGATATGCAGGGCAGCGCAGGAGCTCCGGGGTATTCCACTCTCGAGGTCCTGGGAGAGCCTATCTACTCAACAGGAGATGATTACTACTATTACATAGTAGCTGACGGATCGGCTTCCAACACAACAGGAACTATCTCAAAAGTGCAGACTTCCGTAAACGGAGGAGCTGCATTCAAGGAGCCGGAAGGCGCTGACTACATAGTTTGCTACAGATACCTCGAAGGCGGAAAGATAGGCTGGTACCTCCGCGAAAAGCCGACAGTAAGCGCGACTAACGTATTAGCTCACGCAGGAGATGACAGCGCAGCAGCTAAAGTAATCGCACATGTAGAGCTGAACGGCTACGCATACGAGTGGAGCGATGCTGCTGCAGATAACCGCGTAGCGCTGATTGCCAAGAAATATACCGGTTCTGAGAGCGTGACATCTACAGAGGACATAAGCATCTCGGAGACCGAGCTCGCAGACATAGCGAATGATGAGAGGTTTAAAAATATCGTAATCGAAGACGGAGCGCTCAAGAGCTTCGATCTGATAATGGATAGCAGCGCGGCAAACGAAGCGAGCTACTACGAGATATATGCCGAATTCGTATTCGATGACGAGCGTGCGGGAGATAGTACAGACTGCATAAGAGCTACATACGATTTCGTTAATACAAACGAGCCGGGCGCATCGGATTATCAGGATTCGATCATGACAACTTATCCGTATGACGAAGAGCCTATAGGAGACGATATGGCCAAGCTCATCGTGAGCATGCCGTACGGATGTGAGGCAGAGAGCTTCAGCATTAGCGAGAATGACGGATCGTTCAGCATGGTGGAAGAGGGCAGTGAAGAGAGCATTACGGCAAGCCTTCATAGCGTACAGACGGTCAATCAAAACTACAACGCGGTAACGACTCAAACAGCCAATACGGCGTTTGCCGTAGAGATAGGAAGGGACGACCTGGTAGACGGGGTAAGCAAATCCGAGCTCTCGGGAGTAAGCGAATACATCTGCAAGGTAATGTCCTATAAGAACATAAACAAATTTGAGATTTCCCCTGAGGATGCAAACGGACTAAGGCTCACGTTGATACTGTCGGGCATCAGCAAAGATGGTGAGGCAGTCGGCAGAGGAAATCCAAGCACGATCAATAACGGAGAACTCAGAATACAGGCGGCGCCGCTCGACAGCGAGATAATACCGCCGGTGACGGGCCTTAGGGCCGCGGGCGTACACGGAAGCGTAGAGCCACTCGAGAAAATATGGCTGCTAATGGCTATATCACTCATATTCTTAACAAGTTATATCAAATTGAAGAAACACTGGAGGTGGTCAAATGCGTGATGAGAAAAAAGCAAGCGAAAGAGCTGCGCCATCATTGATGGGAGACGCTCTGCTGCTGGTCTTTAAAATCGCATTCTGCTGCATATTCCTCTTCGTGGTATTCACGATGATATTCGGACTGGATATTGCAAAGGATGAGAGCATGAAGCCTGCAGTGAGAGAAGGAGACATAGTCCTGTACTACCGACTTAACAAGGACTACCGAGCGAGAGATCTGGTCATGGTAAAAGAAGGAGATGAAACATATACCAGGCGCGTAATCGCAACGTCGGGAGATGAGGTCGGCATGAACGAAGACGGAGTCCTGATAAACGGATACCGCCAAATAGAGGACGAGATCTACACGGATACGGAGGCCATGGTGGACGGAGTTAAATACCCGATCACAATCCCCGAAGGACAGATATTCGTCATGGGAGATGACAGACCGACATCCGTAGACAGCAGGACCTACGGACCGGTAGATGTAAAAAATGCCACGGAAGGGCGAGTGCTCTACGTACTCAAACGAAGGCACCTGTAAACAAGTTATCAAATATATCTAAATACAACTAATTACAACTAACTACAACTAACTACAACTAACTACTTAATTAATAAGGAGGAAGAATCATGAAATCTTATTCAACTACTAAGAGGATGGCCACAATAGTAATGGCACTTATCCTGACGCTCATGATGAGCACAATGGCAATTTTCGCTACAGACGCAAATAGCGACGGCTATGACGATTCGACAGGGCAACCTATCAACACGATATCCGTTCCGGCTATACCGGCAAACGGAGCACACGTATCTAAGATCGTCAAGTACAACAGAGGACACGTTTTCAATCTTTCATTCAACTATGCTGCTGCACCTACACAGGTAGTTCTTACTCAGACATGGGACGGCACAGCAACAGAGAGCACGATGACTCAGCCTACGTCTGCTTGCCCGGCTGTAACAATCAGCCCGGTCAACGTAGTAGTTGATTCGAACACTGTTTATAGCACAGACGGAATCAGAGTTCCTAAGGCAGACATGTCCGATGCGGAGCTTGTTGCAAACACACAGGGAGTTATCACTTTCGGAACAGCCCCTAACACAGGAGCAGCTGCATTCCCACACGCCGGTGTATACGCATACACTATCAGTGAGGTTGCAGGTGCAACAACAGGCCTTGACGGCAATGCCTCAGGAACAGACAAGCTCACATATGACACAGAGACATATCTGATGAGAGTTTATGTAGTAAATGATGTTAACGGACTGGCTATTCAGAACATCACATTCCGGAATGAGGATGGTGAGAAGGTAAGCCGCTCCGAAGTTCTCTTCGAAAACACTTATATTGAGACAGCAGATGCTCTCGAAGTAAAGAAGATGGTTGAAGGATCCGGAGCTGATATGAGCAAACAGTTCAACTTCACTGTAAACTTCACTGCACCGACACTTATCAACACTATGGCAGACGGTTCCGCGTGGAATCCCGAGGCTATAACAGTAACAAGATATGATGCAGCAGGAACTCAGGTAACAACACCGGTAACAGTAAATGCGCAGGGTCAGGCAAGCTTCACTCTCGCACATGATGAAGAAATGGTATTCTCAAATCTTCCTGTAGGCGCTCACTATATCGTTCAGGAGACTGACCTCGCTCATACAGGCTATACTCCACAGGGCGTTGCAGTTCAGAACGGTCAGAGCAGAACTCCTCATACAGGAACTCGTGACACTGATTACACATCACATGACACATACGTAGGCGAGGATGCAAACAGCTACACAATCACAAACACAGCTGACGATATCACAATCACAGGCCTTGTAATCAACAATATGCCTATCATACTGCTGGCAATCCTGGCAGTTGCAGGCGTAATCGGATACAGAGCTATGCGCAGAAAGGTAATGGCACACTAGTACTATGAGACGTACTGCCGCGATATTAATTAAAAGCTTACATACATTAGTTGATTTTGTGATTATTTCCGTAATTATAATCCTGGTTCTCCTGGCTGCATTTACCAGCTGGGAGACCGGGAGGATATACAGGGAGAGCGATGCGGTCAAGCTCGCGTCGTATAAACCCGAGACGGAAAACGATCTCTCTTTTGGCGAGCTCCAAACAATCAACGAGGATGTAATGGCCTGGCTTACTGTTTATGGTACGCCTATAGATTATCCGGTAGTGCAGGCAGAGAATAACGACAAGTATATCAACCAAGACATATTCGGGAGCTTCTCTCTGACGGGAGCGCTGTTTCTGGATTACAACAACAGTCCGGACTTCACGGACTTCAACAACATAATCTTCGGACATCACATGGAGAAAGAGATGATGTTCGGCAATCTCGATGAATTTCGAGATAAGAAATACTTTGATTCGCATGCGACAGGCAATCTGTACGCGAACGGCAAGAACTACGGCATCAAGGCGTTTGCCTGGCTCGACGTCGATGCATACGATCCGAACATCTACAACACGAGGATAGATGCAGAGGCTGACAGACAGATTGTGCTCGATTTGCTGAAGGAAAAGTCAACAGTATTCAAAGAGGGCGTGGCGAGTACAAGCGACCGCATACTGCTGCTTTCTACCTGTGGCACGGATACCACGAATGAACGCTACATACTCGCTGCAGTAATTACTGATGAGACTTATTCGAATCCTTATCCTGAGACGGATGAGCCGGAAAGAAGTCTTACGGGTCAGGGTGGCTTCCTGGAGGAGCACGGCAGATGCATTAACCTGCTATTCCTGCTGATACTCGCCCTGATAGCATACATTATATATAGAAGCATGAAGCGCAAGAGGAAGAAGGCGGAGGAAGGAACGGAGAATGAGAAAGCTTAAATCCGGACTCTTATCCTTAATAATTGCAATCGCACTGGTCATTCCGATCAGCAGTCTTTTAGTGCCTGCGCTCGAGAGCTATGCGGAGTCAGAACACGCTCCGATGCTGGAGGTTTTCCAGGAAATCGAGACCGAGAGCGGCCGCATAGACAGAAAGGACTGCGACATCGTATACGCTCTGACGACTGAGAATGTCAATTGCCCGCTTCCTGACGGTGCAGAAGGTCTCGAGTGGGACTTTGACATCGAAGGGGAGAATGAACAGAAGATAGAATTCCTCATCGGAGATGAAGAGGCGTCACCCGGCGCTGCAGGAATACATTTCTATCATGAGGGCATATATCACTATAAGCTTGCCGAGAGCAAGATAGATAGAAAGACTAATATCGAATATGATGAGAGCGAATATGATATAGATGTACAGGTCTCCACGGAGCTTGGTCATCAGACGATTAAGGCAGTCTGGGTGAAAAGAGAAACCGGAGTTAAACCGGCGGCTATTCGCTTCCATAATGTTTTGAAGAAGTCTAAGGTAATAGGAGACCCTCCGGTTAACGTAGTTAAGCGCATAGAAGGAGGCACTCCGACTCAGAAGGACAAGTTTATATTTGTTATGACACCTGCGCAGGACGACTTCCCGCTTCCTTATGGTGCCGTCGGAGAATACGAGACCTACCTATACGGCGAAGGAGAAATTGAAATAGGAAATATAGAGTTCGAAAAACCGGGCTTTTATGAATATAGGGTTTGGGAGAGGGCAAATCCTGCACTGGCCTACAGTTTCGATAAGACTGTCTTCATGGTCAACTATGATGTAAGGGAGGAGTCTGACGGCTCGCTTAGCTGCAAGAGGACGATAACCAGAGACGATGCCGGCAATTCAAGTGAAGATGACTGCACTTTCACCAATATTTACAATGGTAATAATGCGGAGCCGGGTAGCGACCCGGATGAGGATGGATCTTCGGCTGATACTCCGAAAGGAGACAAGCCGCAAGGGAACACTCCAAACGAAGACGGTAACAGCGGGATAATAAGCACAATTACCAAGGCTGCAAGCAAGGTTGCCACGGGCGATTCTACAGTTCTCGGAGTCTATGTTGAGGCGCTTGTTTTGAGTGCTTTAATACTTCTGGCAGAGTATCTGAGAAAAAAGATGAAAAAAGCAAAAATCACTTGACATCTAAAGGCCTGCAAAGTATAGTAATTGAGCGACTTTAAGAGAAAAATCGGAGCATTGGGTGACCAAGCTTCGAGTTTTGATTGTAAAAAGACGCATTTTTCAACGAGTATACAATACGGAGGAAACAATGGCAGCAGGCGTAAGACAGAAAGTCATCCTGGCATGCACAGAGTGCAAGCAGAGAAACTACAATACAATGAAGAATAAGAGAAACAATCCTGACAGGATTGAGCTCATGAAGTATTGCAAGTTCTGTAACAAGGAGACACTTCACAAGGAAACAAAGTAATCCAATTCAGACGGAGACTTAATTATGGCTAAGAACAAGAAAAGCGGAAGCAAGAAACCGGCCACAAAACCGGCTCAGAACAGAGACGATCTCGCAAGAGCAGCCGCAAATGCTTCCACAAGAAAGCAGAGTCAGAGCAAGCAAAAGCAAGGAAACGTATTCCAGAGATTTGTCGCTTATCTAAGAGGCGTCAGACAGGAATTCGGAAAGGTAGTATGGCCTACAAGAGAAGAGCTTACTACAAGCACTGTTGTAGTATTTGCTACAGTAATATTCTTCGCCCTTGCATTCTGGCTGATAGATACGGGATTCCTCGCAGCGCTTAAGGGCATCCTCGGTATTACCTTGTCATAAAATGGAGTCAGATAATGGCAACAGAAAAAGACACAGTAAAAGAAGTATTAGAAGAAGAAATCATCGAAACCGCTGAAGAGACCGTAGAGGCTCCTGCGGAGACAGAGCCTGAGACCAAGGAAAGAAACGTAAGGTCTTTCTCTCCTCTCGCCGATGAAGGAGTCAGAGGTGACGGTACAGCCAAGTGGTATGTCGTGCACACTTATTCCGGCTATGAGAATAAGGTTAAGAACAGCATCGACAGGATGGTTGAGTATCGCGGAATGCAAGACCGCATCCTCGAGGTAGTTATTCCTACAGAGGACAGAGTCGAGATCAAGGACGGAGTCAGGAAGGTCAAGACCAGAAAACTCTTCCCGGGATACGTAGTCATAAAGATGATAGTAGATAACGAGACTTGGTACCTCGTAAGAAATACAGAGGGAGTAACAGGTTTCGTAGGACACGGTTCAGATCCTATTCCGCTGACTAAAGAAGAAATAGTCAGAATGGGTATAGAAAAGATGAAAATCGATCTGGACATCGAAGTCGGAGACACAATCCGCATTATCGGTGGCGTATTCGAAGGCCAGCTCGGCATAGTAGAAGCCGTCAATCCGGAGAAGCAGATTGTAAAGGTCCGCATCTCGATGTTCGGTAGAGATACCCCTGCGGAGATTGAGTTCGCGCAGGTCAGCAAATTGCGCTAAACAGTTTGCAAACTACAATTAAAGAAAGGAGCATGCAATGGCAAAGAAGATCGACGGCTATATCAAGCTGCAGATCCCTGCCGGCGGAGCTACACCTGCACCACCAGTCGGACCGGCTCTCGGTCAGATGAGTGTAAACATCATGGACTTCTGCAAACAATTCAATGCGAAGACCCAGGATCAGCAGGGCATGATTATCCCGGTTGTCATCACTGTTTATACGGACAAGTCATTTACGTTCGTATGCAAGACACCACCGGCCGCAGTCCTCATTAAGAAGGCAGCGGGAATCGAAAAAGCTTCCGGAGAGCCTAACAAGGAAAAAGTTGCGTCTATCACAGTCGCACAGGCAGAGGAAATTGCAAAGACAAAGATGCCGGATCTCAATGCAGCTAGCCTTGAAGCAGCCACAGAGATGATCAAGGGAACAGCTCGCAGCATGGGAGTCACGGTAACTGAGTAATGACGTGGGAGGCCTGAGGCCGTTTGCACCACAAGGAGGAAAAAATGAAAAGATCAAAGAGATACGCGAGTATTGCCGAAACTTATGATAAGCATGAACTCGTAGATGTCGAAGCAGCAGTAAAGCAGCTTAAGAGCTTCGCAAATGCTAAATTCGACGAGACCGTTGAGATGCACTTCCGTCTCGGAGTTGACGGTAGACACGCAGACCAGCAGGTAAGAGGAGCTATGGTACTTCCGCATGGCACAGGCGCAAGCAAGAGAGTTCTCGTTTTCGCTAAAGGCCCTAAAGCAGAGGAAGCTACAGCAGCAGGCGCAGAACACGTAGGCGCTGAAGAGCTCGCAGAAAAGATTCAGAAAGAGAACTGGTTCGAATTCGACGCAGTAATCGCTACACCTGACATGATGGGCGTTGTAGGACGTCTCGGTAAGGTGCTCGGTCCTAAAGGACTTATGCCAAACCCTAAGTCAGGCACAGTAACAATGGATGTCGCTAAGGCAATCGAAGAGACTAAGGCCGGTAAGGTTGAGTACAGACTCGATAAGGCTAACATCATCCACTGCGTAATCGGTAAGAAGTCATTCACAGAGCAGCAGCTCGTTGAGAACGCAAACGCTCTCATCCAGGCAATCGCTAAGGCTAAGCCATCCGCTGCAAAGGGTCAGTACTTCAAGAGCATCAGTCTCGCAGCAACAATGAGCCCGGGA
>CACWIO010000038.1 GCA_902760855.1 uncultured Eubacteriales bacterium | reverse complement strand
ATCATTCTTTTCCCACGTAAAATCATTGTTTTCCCACGTAAAATCATTCTTTTTTTGATGATTAGAAGGGGCTTTTTTTCTTCTAAAGGCTCTGAGGAGTTGAGGGGCTGAGGAGCTGGCTAGCCAGTTGGGGGGGGAGTACCCCTTGTATATGTCCTTCTGGACTACCCCGGGTCACTGCTCAAAAATCTGCGCTGAGTGTCGAGCAGCTTACTAGGAATAGGCGGAAGGGGTTAGGGTGCTCCCTCTGATCCAGGCGGGCGGCTTGCCGTTTGCTATGCTTGCCGGTCTCCTTGCCGGTCTCCTTGTGGGCTTGTTGTGCTGTGGCTGCTAGAGCTGAGACCGACTATAAAAGCCCCCCCGGCTGTGCTGGCTCTCGTTCTGGCTGTGCCGGTGTCCAACTACGCCCCCTTCTGTAAACAAAAAGTCTTAAAAATGGGGATTTTCATTTAGGGGAGTTTTTATTTACAAGGGGGGCTGTCGGTGGACGGTCGAGCCTTGGAGAGTGAAGCCCCAGGGTAGGGGGGAGCTCTGAGCCTGGCTTACTTGCTCTATAGGCTGTGTAAGATCTGATTTGCTCTTGCATTTGCCTATATATTGCACTTTGCTAACTTGCTGCTAACTGCTATTGCTCATTGTGCAATGTTGGCTTCTGGCTCTGAGCTCTTCCGATTGGCAGCACTTCCCGCCGCTCCCGCTGCCGTTTGTCCGCTGGCTGAGTTAGTATTTTTTAGTACATTTTCGGGGCTTTTCTATGTCCGTTATTGTATTTCATAGAGAAAAATGAGCACTGACGGTGTGAAGTGCAGCGGCTATTGAAGAGGGGAGCACTCCCCCCACTCCTTACCCGCTGCCGGTGATGATCTGCCCCGCTCTGGGTGTCGGTGGTGCCGCTCTGGCTCTCCCTCGAGAGAGAATAATAGCAGCGTCCGCCGCTCTGATCGCCAGCCGGTGGCGGTCTGGGCTTCTCTTCTTAAAGGCTAGTAATAAGAGCGGGCTAGGCTGTAAATAGCCCTGCTCCGCTCTTGTGTAGTGGTTGTGGTGTATCTGCCTTTGTGTATGTGTATAACTGTTTGTGTATGTAAGGTTGTGTTATACTGTAAGCGGTTCTGCTTCGGTGCTGGTCTCTGCCTGCTCCTTAGCTGCTTCCGCTTCCATTCTCTTAGCCAGGTTAATAGCTATAGCCTTTTCTTTCCGCTGCTCCTTCTTCTTCTCTGCCTGCTCCAGCCGTTTAGCATTTCGCTTGTAGAGGTCGAGGAAGGCGGCAGCGTAACCATACTCGCTACCGCGCTGGTCGAGACCGGCTCTCGCATGGACGACGTTATCTACGAGGAATTCAAGGGCACGGGCAATATGGAGCTGCACCTCGACAGGCAGCTGTCCGAGCGCCGCATATTCCCGGCAATCGACCTGTACAAATCCGGAACTCGCCGCGAGGACCTGCTCCTCAGCGATGCAGAGTATCAGGTTATGTATCTGCTGCGCCGCGCCATGAGCTCGGGCAATGTCATGGATGTCACCGAAGAGATTATCGAAAATCTCTCCAGCACCAAGTCCAATGCTGACTTCGTCGACTTCATGCTCAAGAAACTTAACTAGCATTAAAAAGGTGTATAATACTGTTATGGCTAAAATAGATTACAGTAAAATTTTCATAAAGGATGCCTGCCCGACCAAAATAGGCGGCCAGGCCATCATGGACGGCGTGATGATGCGAGGTGCAGACCGCACCGCGGTTGCCATGCGCCTTCCGACCGGAGAGCTATACCTCAAGACCAAGATGAGAAAGCCGGAGGCTAAGGCGATGAAAGTTCCTCTGGTAAGAGGCGTGGTCGCATTCGCTCACTCGCTCGTCGATGGCATGGGAACTCTCATGGAGTCAGCGAGCATACTCGAGGAGTATGCGCCCGAGGAGTACGAGGAGAGCAAGTTCGAGGCTTGGGTCAACAAGAAGTTCGGAGCCAAGGCGGCATGGAACATACTCATGACTCTAGCTCTTATCACGGCCGTGATCATATCGGTGGTGTTCTTTGTAATACTTCCGACATGGGCAGTTAACTTCCTCAAGACATATACCGAGAATGTAATTCTGCTCAACCTCATAGAGGGACTTATCAGAATAATTCTCTTCATTTTATATGTAATGGCTATACGCTGTATGGACGACATCAAAAAACTCTTCCGTTATCACGGAGCGGAGCACAAGTCCATACACTGCTATGAGAACAAAGAAGACCTGACGGTAGAGAATGCCTCGAAGTATTACACGCTTCATCCGAGGTGCGGCACGAGCTTTATGATGTTCGTGCTCATAATCAGCATACTGCTATTTAGCTTCCTCGGCTGGCCTAATCTCCTCTGGAGAATCACATCCCGTCTGCTGCTGCTGCCTGTAATCGCGGGCATCAGCTACGAACTTCTCAAATGGGCGGGACGCTCTGACGGAGCCCTCGTTAAGGCTCTGAGCTGGCCGGGCCTCATGCTACAGAACCTCACGACCGCAGAGCCGACAGATGATCAGCTTGAGGTTGCCCTGCTCGCACTTAAATCCGTGCTGGTCGATCCTGAGACAATAGAGATTGAAGGTTTCGTGGATAAAGACGGCAATATAGTCAGAAGCATTAGGGAAGAAGAGCGCGCCAAACAGGAAGTCAGCGAGTGGGAGAAGGACGTCAAGGCCAATACACTGCTCAACAATCAGCTGAGCTCCAAGGATAAGGAAGAGATTGCCGCAGCGGGAGATGATGAGATAAACGAGGCTATTAAATTCCTCGACAATCTCGACTCAGACGGATACACTCTCGTAGCAAGCGACGGTGAGCGCCGCAAGATAGTCGACATCATCACGGAGAAGGAGGCAAACGAAGCCAAGAAGAGGACGCTTGCCAGGAGATATACTGCGGATATAAAGACCTACGAGAACGCTCTCAAGTGGGGACAGGCCGCGCTCGGCATGATAGAAAACGGCAGGAATGAAGCCAAGATCATCATGACCTATGCGACCGGGCTTTCGGATACCGAAATGATAACCCGCTCCAAAGAGCTGATGCGCGAGGACGATTTCTACGAATACGAGAAGAGGATCTCAGCCAGAGTGGAGGGCATGCCTCTTCAGTACATAGTGGGCATGCAGGAGTTCATGGGCCTGCCTATCAGAGTCAACAAGAACGTGCTCATCCCGCGTCTCGACACGGAGATTCTGGTAGAGCTCACGCTCAAAGAGATGAAGACCAGGGGATACGAGAAGCCTACGGTGCTCGACATGTGCACGGGCAGCGGAGCCATAGGCGTATCCATAGCATATAAAATAGAAGACGCCAGCGTCACCATGACGGATTCTTCCGATGAGGCTCTTCACACAGCTATGGGCAATGCCGGACTCAACAAAGTTAACAGGCGCTGCAGCTTCCTGGTCGGAGATATGTTCAACGCGATCTCGGAGGACGCGGTCTTCGATGTCATGGTCTGCAATCCGCCATACATACCGACTGCCGAGATAGATAAGCTTGCCGTGGAAGTCAGGAAGCACGAACCGCTGCAGGCTCTCGACGGTGGTGCGGACGGACTGGATTACTATAGGATAATTGCCGATGAGGCGAGCTCACATATTAAGACGGGCGGCATACTGGCCCTCGAGATAGGAGCGGAGCAGGGAGAGGCTGTGAAGAATCTCCTCAAGGCTGCCGGCACGTTTAAGGACATAAGGGTATTTAAGGATCTTGCGGGACTGGATAGAGTAGTTATCGCAGAGAGGATTTAGCTATGTGTTTATCTGTCGTATATAAAAATGAAGTAAATGATCAGAATCTGCTCGCGCGCAATATCGCGGATGTCAAGATTGAGAACGGAGAGATCATACTGACGGACCTCATGGGAGTTCGCACGGTTTTGAGCGGAAGCCTCGAGCGCGTCGACCTGATGGAGAACTACATAATAGTTAAAGAATAAAAGAGGAGCGAAAATGTATTATAACAACTTCCAAGACAAAGAATTATCGGCACTGGGCCTGGGCTGCATGAGGCTGCCTTGCATTAACGGTGAGGAGGCCAATCCGGACGCAGCTGCAGTGCAGGAGATGGTAGACTATGCGATGTCCCACGGCATCAACTACTACGATACCGCCTGGGGCTATCACTACGGCAAGAGCGAGTCTGTCGTAGGCGAGGCTCTTTCGAATCACAGCCACGATGACTTCTATATAGCCACCAAGTTCCCGGGCTACGATCTTTCGAACTTCGGCAAGCACGAGGAGATATTCGAGAAGCAGCTCGAGAAGTGCAAAGTCGACTACTTCGACTTCTATCTCTTCCACAATGTGTGCGAGAGCAATATCGATGCATATGTGGAGGACAAGTACGGCCTGAGAGAATACCTGCTCGAGCAAAAGAGAAACGGCAGGATCAAACACCTCGGATTCTCCGTACACGGAAGCTATGAGGTAATGATGAGATTCCTCGAAAAGAACGGGGATATCATGGAGTTCTGTCAGATACAGCTTAACTACCTCGACTACGAATTCCAGAATGCCAGAGCTAAAGTGGAAGAACTCAACAACAGAGGAATTCCTATCTGGGTAATGGAAGGCCTGAGGGGCGGAGCTCTCGCAAAGGGCTGCCTAGGAGCAGAGAAGACTCTCGAGACTTTCAGAGCAGACTTCACTCCTGCTCACTGGGCATTCAGCTTCCTCGAGTCCATCCCGGGAGTCACCATGATACTCTCCGGCATGTCCACTCTCGATCAGCTTAAAGAGAACATCGACTTCTTCGCAGAGAAGAAGGAGCTCAAAGATGAAGAGCTCGGAGCTCTCATCACAGCTGCCCACTACGATATCGAAGCCAGAGAAGGCACGGTCCCATGCACGGCTTGCCGCTACTGCATGGAGAATTGCCCAATCCAGCTCGAGATCCCACGCATACTCGAGCTATACAACGAGCACGTCTACACAGGCGGAGGCTTCCTCGGACCTATGGGCGTAGCCGCACTCGGAGAAGGCCACGGACCATCCGCCTGCATAGGCTGCGGAGCCTGCGCAGCGGTCTGCCCACAGTCCATCGACATCCCGGGCGCCATGAGCAAGTTCACCGAACTGCTCGCCAAAGCAGACTTCTAATCAAACCACCGAAAAGGAGCGAAAGCTCCTTTTTCTTAATAAAGATTAAAAAAAGATTAATAAAATACGCCAAAACGGTTGACTATCTAGGGGACTTGGTACATAATGACTATGAAAAGTTATAGAACAGTTACACTAGAATAAGTATCGCTGTTTATTTTTTTAATTCAAACGGTTACAAAATGGTTACACTCTAAGCTTAACCGTTACAGTCTGGTTATACTGTTCACACAAGATACAATTTTTTTTAACCACAACGGTTACAAAACAGTTACACATTTCTATCAAATTGTGAAGGGGAAAAGTTATGAACGCGGGTTACCAAACAGTAAAAAGCAGAATTTTGGTCGCACTTCTTTCAGTACTCATGGTCTTCGGTAACGTGGCTAGCCCACTTGCCGGAGCTTTTAATGTGTACGCATTAGATGAGACGAGCGTCGATGCACCTGCAGATGCGCAGGCAAGCACCGATGGCCAGACATCGGAGGGAGACCAAACACCTGACGGAGATGGCCAGGACGCAATAGCGGCCGATCCGGAGAACTCGGAATCTGACGACACTGCGAATCTACCTACAGAAGACGAAGACGCTTCTGACGAAGACGCTGACGCTGCAGATGCCGATGACCAGAATCAGGATCAAGGCAGCGGATTTATGCTGAGGAGCGTCCCTGGTGATTCCAACAACAATGACAGTCTTTTAAGAAATACTCCGTCAAACGGAATAGCAAGCTGGGAAGACCTCAAAAGTGCAATAGAGAAAGGGGCCGATGCAGAAATCGTGATTAACAGCAACATTGCAGCTAAAAGCACGATTAATGTTTCGCGTGAAGTAAAATTGTCCGGAAGCGGAACAATCTTCTCAAATCATAACGATACCATGTTTAATGTCGGCAACGGCGGGAATCTTACTCTTGGTAACGGACTGACACTTTCCGGAAAATCAGCTAACTGCGATCAAGGCTGTGACAACGGTGATTGCAATATTGTAAGCGGAAGCCAGTTCAGTGGAACAGCAGGAAACGAAAAGGGCTTCTTTGTTCACGTATCAAGCGGCGGAACTCTCAATATCGAGGGAGCCACACTTAGCGACTTCATAACTAACGGTACAGTAATGTACGCAGCCCCAGTTGTAGTTGATGGCGGAATTTTCAAAATGAATTCCGGCTCAATTACACACAACTCAGTAGGATACACAGCAGATAACACAAAGTCCGCTTATCCGGCAGACAAGAAAAAGCCTGTAGATAATACAGAGTATATTGGTCGTGACAGAGCAGTAGGAGAGTATGACTCTTCAGGATTGCTTAGATCCTGGGCTAAGAATGAGACTGCGGGTGCCATTATTATGACATCTGGTGCAGAAGGGTCTATAGGTGGCAATGCTAACATTAATGGAAACAGAGCTGATACAGGAGCAATAGTTGTACAAGGAGCTCCAGACCTGGCATCCAACACAACGCTGTATGACGGTAAAGAAAGCGTTCTCGTAATCGATGGCGATAATGCGAAAATCAGTAGCAATGTTGGAATACACCATGCAGGTGCAATCTTTATTTTCAACGGAGGAAAAGTTGTATTTAAGCAGGGTGAGATTTCCGACAACTTTTCTTGGAACAAAGGCGGAGCAATCTGGGCTAGTGAAGAGGCATACGGATCATCAGTATTTGATAATCCAACAGGACAGAACACCCCTTCAGGAAAAGCCACATTCATAATGCGTGGAGGCTATATTAAAAACAACCTTTCAGTTAACCGAGGCGGCGCCATAGAGGTTATGTCTGATCATGTCGCACTCCTTGGCGGAGAGATAACCGGCAATGCCTGCCGCGTTCTTGGTGGAGCAATATATGTTGAAGGAGACGGTCGCGACAGAAACTATACTTTGTTCATACCGCAGGGCGATATCACGGACAACTCGGCTGTAAATCCGTACGACATTAACAATAAGCCGCTATACAGGGCGCTTAAGGCTGACCCAGCTAATAAGTGTGGATTTGAAAACGAATATTATCAGTCCACATCAGGAGATGCAGGCGATCATCCGGAGAATATTTGGCAATATGGTAACTATTATGGACATGGCGGAGGCGTTTGGCTCTGTCCTTTTGGTGGAACAGTTGCCATTAATTTCGAGGAAGGAAACGAAGTTTATATAGGAGATAATAAGGTAACCGAATTTAATCATTCATGGACCGGTGATCCTGTCGGATACGACATCTTAATCAGAAGCTTCAACTCCGGAAGAGGAAACGGAATTCAAATAGAAGGACAAGACAATCGAAACACTTTCATAGACGAGAGAACGACGGAAAAGCTGACAGAAGGCTTCTACACAGGCCCTCTCGGATTAACAAATGAAAAGAAAACCCCAGTTAATAAAGGCATTCTGATTAGCGGCAATATGGCTGCAAACGGTGGCGGAATTGCTTCAAACGGAGCTGTTGTCTTCGGAGAGGCAACTCCTAAGTACAATGTAGATTTCAACTTAGAGGTTGGTAAGAGATGGAGCTCAAACATTCCTGAATCACAGCGCAAGTTAGCTACAATTGAGCTATACACAGTAAACGAAGACGGCTCTATTGGAGTTCCGCTCAAGAAAGGGGACAATAACCTTTCTGTGCAACTTCAAGATAATGAGTCCCACAACTTCAACATCCTGCTGCCTTATAATGTTAACGATGAAGCATACAAGTTCGCTTCGCTTCGCATTGAGGGAGACAGCAAGGACAAAGACATAACACAGCCTGCAGATCTAGCTGATATTTACAAGGCTGTACAAGATGGAAAAAAGATCACTGTCAGCAAGTGGAACGTTGCTGCAGTTGAAAAGATTGACGGGGTTGTTAAGAGCTACAAACTGCCGGAAGGTATTACGGTAAGCATCGATACTAGCGAAAATTCAGATACGATTGATACAGATGGCGGAGAAATCCACTTCTCAACCAGAATGATTAAATTTGACTTCAGCGAGATTATCGGTAACGACTCCGAGCCGGAAATTGAGAAGTATGTTAACGCGGCAGTACACGACGAAATCACAATCGACGAGACGTTCACATACGACATCCTCGCCTACGTGACAATGGATGCAGATAAAGTCGTAATTACTGACACTCTCAATCCTTACCTCGAGCTTTCAGGAGATTCTAAAAGACCAGAAACATGGTATGTTCAGGATGTCGGCCCTAAGAACAATCACAATGTAGCAAAAAACATTGCAGGTGAATCGACAGATTACGAAACAACTGCCACAGTCACTAAGTTGGCCGGCACAGATAATAATGTAAATGAAGGATTTGAATTAGTCGGCCTTGGCCAAAAAGCAAGCAGAGAGGCAAACAATGTCAATGGTAGCACACAGATTAAAGTAACTATTGACAATGTAGCTGAGCTGGGCCTCCGCGGACACTGGGTTAAAGTACGCTTCAATGCAAAGATTAAGGATGGCACGAAGCTTGACACTCTCAAAACACAATATGCAACCATCAAAGATAATGAAAAAGAGAGCGACAGAGCTACGCCTAACGTTGGCAATGATCCGGTCAACTCCGATGAAGACCACACCGGAGTTCCAAACAACGCCAGCTACACTATTGAAGTAGACGGAAACCCAAATAAATACACAGACAAATCAAACACAGTAACTGTTAAGCCTGCGACAGTTAATACTGAAGTTGAGAAGGTTTGGAGGAATCTTGATGGAAGCAGAACTTGTCCTGCAGGCAAGAGAGCTGTTATTACAGTTAAGTATATTAAGGATGATAGAGTTCTTGACTCCGACGAGCTAATTTTCAATGAAACCAGCGATTCCAAGCAGACAACGAAGGACTTTGAACTGATAAGCGGAGCGTACTTTGACGTAGAAGAAACAGAAGTCCCGCAAGGATATGAATATCGCACGAGTGGAGATGGCGAGAACGGATTCATCGTATATAACGATGAAAAGAATAAGCCGAGCTCTGAATATCCTTCGATAAAAATAACAGCGAACAAAGCACTCACTGGCGGCAACATCGATTCAGATAAGTACAGGAGAGCTTTCAAGTTCAGACTCGACGGCAAAAAAATCGGCGGAAGCGGAAACGCTCCATTCCCGGAAAAATTCCCGGCAGATCACATTGTCACTAATGATGGCGCTGAGGTTAGTTTTGGAACAATTACTTTCCACGAGGAAGGAACGTATGAATACACTATTACCGAAATAGAGCCGGAAGATAAATTAAAAGGTGTTACATATGATACAACACCAAGATCATTTATTGTAGAAGTTAAGAAGCTGGTAGTTGGCACGCAGACATCATATGTAGTCACGAAAGTGCAGCCAAAAGATGATTTATCAGGAAGCACTCTCGATATTTCAATTGGCGCACCTACGCCGTCTTCAAAATTGGGACAGACAGCTATAGTCACCAACGAAACATGGGATGACCCGTTGTATGACAACAACATAGACGCAAATCATCCTTGGGGTCACCCGCACGTAACCGGCACTTTCAGTCTAACGACCGGAGGAAAGGTGTATCCGGCATTTTGCTTAGATGCGGGAAAGTATTTTGCACGCGTACATCCGCAAAGACAGTATACTGCCACACTGGATGGCAACCTTGATGACTATCTCAAGAATCCAACAAAGGCTGAGTATATAAAGAAGGTGGCATATTTCGGATACCCTTATGATGCATCCAACGAAGTAAGAAAATACATTAAAGATAATAATGGTAAAGGCAAAATCTTCCATTACTATGATAGATACGGTCGTGAAATACCATACACGGATACTCAAATAGAAATGCTATTTAGCTATGCAACAAATCTGCTGATTTGGAGCAAAACAAACCCTGGCAAATACGACCTTAAATACTTCGAAGGCACAACAATTGGAAAGATTGCAGACAAGATAGAAGAGGCTATGAAAAACAAGGAAATCCCTTCATCTGTCGGATTTACTACCTATGTATATAAGCCTAGCGATAATAATTATCAGCCGATGTTCACGTTCACGCTAAATGCATCGGATGTAAGCATTGGGGCGTCCTTCAGTAATACATATAACGAAGAACCTCAGGTTGAAAAATATGTAAACAAAAAAGTGCATGACGAGATAGTGAACTTCGATCAGGAGTTTACGTATGACATCATGGCATACATCCCTGAGAATGCTACAGAGTTCACAATTTCAGACACTCTCGTACAGGGACTTGAGTTTGCAAATAAAGCCGGTAAACAAAGTTCTAATGTCAGCGAAGTGGTTCAGTCTATAGTCGTGAAACCTGATAACGATCACAAGGTGAAAGGCACCGTTTCTACGACTAGCAATACAAGATTGAATCTGAATACCACTGCAGATACTAACGGAAAGACGAATCCAGCAACTATTTCCGGCTCAACATTGACCATTACAATTGACAGAGAGGCCGGCTTGAGTGCTGCTCGCGGAAATTGGGTGCAAGTTACTTTCAATGCTCGCATCAAAGACGATTATCGCAGCATTGAAGCCCTTAAAGCTCTCGGTGCAGAAGTCAGCTACATGAATGCAAATGCCAATAGCTGGCAGAACATCACAGACAACAGACCCGTTTTGGGCGGAGATGAACCTCATGAAGGTATGGCCAACCAAGGCGTACTTACTGTTAAATACGGAGGACACAAGCCAGACTCTACACCTAAGACCAATGTAGTAACAATTAAACCTGATACAACTGAGATTAAGGTTAAGAAAAACTGGAAGAATACAGAGTGGCCAGAAGGAACAACCGTTACATTCGGCGTTTTCGAAAAGAAAAACGGTAAAGTCAGCGACACTCCTGTTAAGACAGTTGAACTTAACAGCGCTAACACAAGTGCCACTGTAACAGGACTGCCTTGCCTTAAGGGCGTAACATACGTAGCTCGCGAAATCAAGGTCAACGGCAGTTCGGTAGACTACACAGGTGCAGATTTCAATGCAGATACGTTTGTAGGACTGATTACTGACGGGATTCAGTATGTCGTAACTATCGCAATGACAGCAGTCGAAGGACAGGCTCCGATATTTACGGCTACGAACTCCAAGCCTGAGATTGAGAAGTATGTCAATAAGGATGTACATGCAGATATCGTTGAATTCGACAGAGCATTCACGTATGACATCATGGCATATGTTCCGGAAGGTTCGACCAAGGTCGTACTTAAGGACGAACTCATTCCGCAGCTTCTGCTCAATTATGAAAGCAAGGATGCCGCAGAGAAAGCAATTGCCGGCACTGTTGTATTCAAAGACAGCAACAACCACAAAGTTGGAAAAGATGACGGCACCGTAACCACTGCAGGCACAAAGATTACTGCTGGCGTGAAAGCTACAGTAAGCCTCGACAAGAATGCTAATAAGGTCGAGGTTGAGATTGTAAATCCTGCGGGCGAGCAGAAACTCGACGGCAAGTGGGTTCAGGTTACTCTAAATGCAGTAATCGATCCTGAGGATTATGATGCAGTTTTAGCCAAGCTCACAGGAGATAATCCAGATGAAGCAGATAGCAGCCTCAATTGGGCTAATATCACTAAGAATGATCCTGTACTGACTAATACAGCTCATGACGGATTGCTCAACAAAGCTTCATATAAAGTATATGTAGGCGAGAATGGCACAAGTGACATTTACACCAACACTGTAACGATTGAACCAGATACAACAAAGACCAAGGTCAAGAAGGCCTGGGTAGGCACAAAGGGATGGCCAAAAGATGAGAACGGCCAGCCGCTTGAAGTAACATTCACAGTTACGTATGGAAACGGCACATACAGCGATAGCCAGACAATCGTACTGAGCGAGGACAAGGTTGTAGAGACAAAAGACTTCGCACAGGTCAAGGACGGCAAGTTCACGGTAACAGAGACAGTACCGGAAGGCTTCAGCGGATCAGAGGCAGAGCTGGTAGACGGCGTATACGTAATAACAAACACAAGAACAGAAAAGCCACCACAGCCTGAGAAGTACGTCAACAACAACGTAACCTATGACTTCGAGAACTTCGATCAGAAGTTTGAGTATGAGATCATGGCGTACGTAACACATGACGGAACAAAGCTGACAGTAACAGATAAGCTTGTAGACTATCTCGAGTTCGTCAAGGACGGCGACAGCGATAAGACAGGGGCAAACATCAAAGTCTATGATATGGGCACAGAGAACAACCATAAGACAGATGTAGCCAAGGCAGGAACAGAGATAAGCCCGACAAGCGCAGTTGCTGAGGGACAGGATCTGACAGTAGTAATCGAAGATGCAGAGAAGTATCGCGAGCACTGGATCAAGGTAACATTCGATGCCCAGATCAAGGAGAGCGCATACGAAAACATCAAGAAGTTCCTGGCAGAGAAGGCAGCAGAGGGCCAGGCAGCAGATTCACCAAACCAGTGGAACAACATCGATCAGAACACACCGGTTCTCATCGACACGACCCACGACGGAGTTCCAAACAAAGCGAGCTGCACTCTTGTAACAGAGAACAATGGTACGTTCACAAACGACACCAACACTGTAACGATTGAACCAAAGACAGAAGAGCTGACAGTCAAAAAGACATGGTCAGTAGCCGGAACAAACAAGTGGCCTGAGGGCACAGTAGTAACATTCGGACTCTACGCAAACAACAACGTCCTGAAGGGAACAGTAGAC
>CACWIO010000037.1 GCA_902760855.1 uncultured Eubacteriales bacterium | reverse complement strand
ATCCTGAACGGTGCTGACTGGTTCAATCAGTACGGAACAGAGACATCCAAGGGAACTAAGGTATTCGCCCTCGGCGGTAAGATCAACAACACAGGTCTCGTAGAGGTACCTATGGGTACAACTCTCAGACAGGTTGTAGAGGAAATCGGCGGCGGAGTACCTAATGGTAAGAAATTCAAAGCTGCTCAGACAGGTGGTCCATCCGGCGGATGTATCCCTGCAGCTTCATACGATGTTCCTATCGACTATGAATCACTCACAGCCATCGGCTCCATGATGGGATCCGGCGGAATGATCGTACTCGATGAGGACAACTGTATGGTAGATATCGCTAAGTTCTACCTCGGATTCACGGTAAGTGAGTCCTGCGGTAAGTGCACACCTTGTCGTATCGGTACTAAGCGTATGCTCGAGATTCTTGAGAAGATCTCAGCGGGCAGAGGAGAAATTGAAGACCTCGACAAGCTCGATGAACTCGCTCACTACATCAAGGCGAATTCACTCTGCGGACTCGGTCAGACAGCTCCAAACCCAATTCTTTCAACAATCGAGCATTTCAGAGATGAGTACGAAGCGCATATCGTAGATAAGAAATGTCCGGCAGGCGTATGCAAGGCACTTCTCAACTACACTATCGACGCAGAGCTCTGTAAGGGTTGTACAAAGTGCGCCCGCAATTGCCCTGTTAACGCTATCAGCGGAGAGGTCAAGCAGGCTCATGTCATCGATGCATCCAAGTGCATCAAGTGCGGTGCATGTATGGATAACTGCGCATTCGGTGCGATTAGCAGAAAGTAGGAGGTGAGAACTATGGCAGATATTAAAGTAACAGTTGATAATATTACGGTAACTGTTCCGGAAGGTTCCACCTTACTGGATGCAGCCCACAAGGCCGGCATCGATGTTCCTACACTGTGCTATCTGAGAGACGTCAACGAAATTGGCGCTTGCAGACTGTGCGTGTGCGAAGTCGAAGGGGCCAGAGCTCTCGTAGCAGCCTGTGTATATCCTTGCACAGACGGTATGGTAGCTCATACAAATAATGAAAAGATTAAAGATTACAGACGCAAAACTCTCCAGCTGATCCTGTCCGACCATAATCAGGACTGCCTCGGCTGCGTGAGAAGCACGAACTGCGAACTCCAGACACTCTGCAAGAGATACGGAGTTGATAAGACAGATTACTATGCAGGCGTTAAGAATGAGTTCGAAATCGACGATTCTTCAGCTTCCATCGTAAGGGATAACAGCAAATGTATCCTTTGCCGCAGATGTACTGCAGTATGCGAAAAATACCAGGGCATCGGCGTTATCGGAAATAACGAAAGAGGATTCGAGACATTCATCGGTTCCGCATTCAATCTTCCGCTCGCAGAGACATCCTGCGTTAACTGCGGACAGTGCATCGTGGCTTGCCCTGTAGGAGCTCTTCATGAGAAGGATGCTACAGCAGCAGTTAAGGCCGCTATCGCTGATCCTGAGAAGCATGTGGTAATTCAGGCTGCTCCATCAGTCAGAGTAGGACTCGGAGAATGCTTCGGAATGCCTATCGGTGCTGAGGTTGAGGGTAAGCTTGCAGCAGGAATGAGACGCCTCGGATTCGATGCAGTATTTGATACAAACTTCTCAGCTGACCTCACTATCGTAGAGGAAGCTAACGAGCTGATCGAGAGAGTAACCAAGGGTGGCGTACTCCCAATGATCACCTCATGCTCACCTGGCTGGGTTAAGTTCATCGAGCATTACTATCCTGAGATGTTGCCTCACGTATCATCATGCAAATCACCGCAGCAGATGTTCGGAGCTGTAGTTAAGTCATACTATGCTGAGAAGAAGGGTATAGATCCAAAGAATATCGTATCCGTATCAGTTATGCCTTGTACAGCTAAGAAGTTCGAGCTCGGACGTGACGACCAGGCCGCAAATGACGGACTTCCTGATGTAGATTATGCACTGACAACAAGAGAGCTCGGTCGCATGATCGACGAGGCAGGTATCGACTTCATAAATCTCCCTGATGAGCCATATGATGATCCGATGGGAGAGAGCACAGGTGCTGCCGTAATCTTCGGCGCAACCGGCGGAGTTATGGAAGCTGCTCTCAGAACTGCAGTTGAGTGGATCACAGGACAGCAGCTCGGTAAGGACGTCCTCGAGTTCCAGGATGTACGTGGAGTTGAGGGCGTTAAGGAAGCCAGCTATAAAGTCGGCGATCTCGAAGTCAGCGTAGCAGTAGCTTCAGGTCTTGCGAATGCTCGCAAGGTTCTCGAAATGGTTAAGTCAGGAGAGAAGAATTACACATTCATCGAAATCATGGCTTGCCCGGGCGGCTGCGTAAACGGCGGAGGACAGCCTCTTGTTCCTTCAGGAATCAAGAACTTCATCGATGTAAGAGAAGTCAGAGCAAAAGGTCTCTACGATCTCGACGCAGACAGACCTCTCAGAAGATCGCATGAGAATCCAAGCATCGTTAAACTTTACGACGAGTATCTTGAGAGCTACGGAAGCCACAAGGCTCACCACCTGCTCCATACATCGTATGTTGAAAGAAAAGTAAATGATGATCATGAATAAGCGGTTCAACTAAGCAAACTGCCTCGCTTCGGCGGGGCAGTTGTTTTTTGAGTTTAATTGACTTGGGACTATTCATTGCGTTATGTCTTTATGGTACAATCAAAGGCGGTTCGGAAGGCTATAATTATGTAAAGTAAACTTTACATCTTGGAGGATGATATGATTCACGAAAACGCATGGACAACTTATACTAAAAAGGATCTGACAGCTCTTGAGAAGATCAGCAAAGACTACAAGGATTTTCTGGATAAGGGTAAGACCGAGAGAGAATGCACTGAGCTTCTCGTAGAGATGGCTGAGAAGAGCGGATATGTTAACCTTGATGAAGTAATTAAGAAGGGACAGAAACTCGGACAGGGCAGCAAGATATATGCCGTAAATATGGGTAAAGCCGTAATGATGCTCAACATAGGTAAAGACATCATAGGCGACGGAATGAACGTGCTTGGTGCACATATAGATTCACCGAGACTCGACCTTAAGCAGAATCCACTGTATGAGGAAACAGAAATCGGATATTTCAATACCCACTATTACGGCGGTATTAAGAAGTATCAGTATGTCGCAATTCCCCTTGCACTTCACGGCGTGGTTGTAAAGCCTGACGGCACTAAGATTACAATCAACATCGGTGAGAAGGACGACGATCCTGTATTCTTCGTAAGCGATCTTCTGATTCACTTGGCAGACCAGCAGATGAAAAAGGTGGCGGCTCATGTAGTTGAGGGAGAAGACCTCGACATCATCGTAGGCACCAAGCCGCTAAAGGGCGGATCAAAGAAAAAGTCCGTTAAAGAGGCTCTGCTTAAGCTCTTAAAAGATGAGTATGACATCGAAGAAGATGACTTCATCTCAGCTGAGATTGAGGCAGTTCCTGCAGGAAGAGCCAGAGACGCCGGCCTTGATCGCTCCATGATACTCGCATACGGACATGATGACAGATGCTGCGCATATCCGTCTGCACTTGCCATGATGGACGTAGATAATCCAAGCACTACATCCTGCGGCTTGTTCGTAGATAAGGAAGAGATCGGAAGCGTAGGCGCTACCGGCATGGAGTCCCACTTCTTTGAAGATGTGATGAGGGAAGTGCTTGATTTGATGGGAATATACAGCGAGATCAATCTCTCCAGATGCTTCCGCAACAGCCGCATGCTCTCATCAGATGTAAATGCAGCATTCGATCCTATATATAAGGATTATTTCGAAAAGCAGAATGCATCGAAGCTCGGAAGAGGCCTTGTATTTTGCAAGTTCACAGGTTCGAGAGGAAAATCCGGATCCAATGACGCTAACGCAGAGTATCTCGGAGAACTCCGCCGCATAATGGATAAGCATAAAGTCGTTTATCAGACTGCAGAACTTGGAAAGGTAGACATCGGAGGAGGTGGAACTATCGCCTATATACTGTCACTTTACGGTATGCAGGTTATCGACAGTGGACTCGCCGTATTCTCTATGCACGCTCCGTGGGAGGCAATCAGCAAAGCGGACCTCTACGAAGCATACAAAGGATATAAAGCTTTCTTGATTGAAGCTTAATTTAAGCTTGGCTTTGTATAATCCCGTTTAAGAATACTAATTCAATACAAAACATAACGGGATTATCAAGGAGTACTAATGTTTAAAGCAAGATTACTGACAATTTTAACGGCTATGATGCCGGTTGTAGAACTAAGAGGAGCTATTCCGGCGGGAGTGGGTTTCGGACTCAGCCTGCCGGAGTCTTTTGTGCTGTCGTTAATTGGAAACATATTGCCGATACCTTTTGCAATACTTTTTACAAGAAGAATATTTGCATGGCTCAGGACTAAGAGTAAATGGCTCAACAGCCTGGTCTCAAGACTGGAAGCCAAGGCCGAAAAAAACAAGGATATGGTGCTTAAATATCAGTTTTGGGGACTGGTGCTGCTGGTCGCTATTCCGCTTCCGGGTACGGGAGCTTGGACAGGGGGCTTGGTCGCAGCCATGCTTGATATGCAGCTTAAAAGAGCCATGCCTGCAATTGCCCTAGGAGTATTGATAGCAGGAGTTATAGTTCTCAGCTTAACATTTGGAGTAATTACTATATTCTAGGAAGTAAACGGGCGCTGATGCCCGTTTTGTATTGCAAAAAATGCTCGTCAAAAAGAAAACTATCGTTCTCAGTATTTACAAACAGCTGTTCGAGTGTTATACTTCACAAAGGGAAAAAGCTTATAAATACAGGCTTGAATGATCAGGCCGAGGATGCGAAAAAATGAAGAAAGATTTTCCAAAGATTGGACCTACGGTCACGATGTTCGTGCCGTACGACTGCAACAATGCTTGTCCTTTTTGTGTAAATAAGCAAGAGTACAGAGATACATCGGGCTTCGACCTTGACAGATGCTACAGGTCTCTCGATTTGATGAACAGGATATTCCCCCATAACGACATAGTTCTGACAGGAGGAGAACCCCTTGCTGATTTAAATGCTCTTCAGGACATACTCAACCACATCGAAGAAGGTCACCACATCTACATAAACACGACTCTCCCTGTTCCGGAGGGAAGCAGCATTGAGGAAGTTGCCGAAGTTCTCAATAGATATGCCGATCGCATCAGTTGCATCAATGTTTCGAGACATCTCAAACATTATGTAAAAGAATGTCCTGATGAGATCTTCAATCTTTTGAAATTCAGAACGAGGATTAACTGCGTAGTATTTGAGGATGCCAAGGAAGAGGCTACAAAAGAGAAACTCATAGCCTTTTTGGATAGGTTCAAAGGCAGAGAGATACAGCTTAGGGCCAATTATTCATTCCTTAATCTCGAGAATGTATTCGACACAGAAAATGACAATTTATACAAACTGATATCTGAGCTATGCGAATACAAATACGATCTTGAGAAGGAGAGATTCCGCACGGGATTCGTATTTGAACGAGACGGCAGCAAGATCACATATCATAAGACTCTGCCGTTTGCCAAAGTAGACGGCATAGTGGGAGATATAATAATCCGTCAGACCGGCCGCATATACGATGACTGGAACGAATACGGAGCTGAACTCAATATCAATGATCTGGTAGATCACAAATATAAGTAACACACACAAGCCGAACCCCGGGGGATGCGCCTAGGAGGAAGACATGAAAAAAAGCGAAATCAGACAAAATGACATACTTGTGTTCATGAAGAAGACCATAGCGGACAAGGGATATTCTCCTACAGTTCGTGAGATATGCGCTGCACTCAAGATTAAGTCTACATCTACAGTGCACAGCGATATTAAGGCTCTCGAGGATAAAGGCCTTGTTAAGAAAGACCCTGCCAAGCCTCGCACGGTCCTGCCTGTGGATAATGAATATCAGAGAGCGAAACTCATGATGGATGACATCAACACGGTTTCACTTCCTGTTGTAGGCAGAGTTGCAGCCGGAGAGCCTATACTCGCCGAACAGAATATTGTAGATGAAATGCCTATGCCTTCCAGATTTGTCGGAGAAGGAAACAACTTCATACTGACCGTACACGGAGACAGCATGATTAATGTCGGAATTAATGATGGCGATTACCTGATTGTCCAGCAGACGCAGGAGGCATCAAACGGTGAGATTGTAGTAGCCCTCGTAAATGACGGAGCCGAGTCTAATGCGACAGTAAAAAGGTTCTACAAGGAATCCGATCACATCAGACTTCAGCCTGAGAATGACAATATGGAGCCAATCATCGCCGAGGATGTGACGGTTGTAGGCAAGGTTAAAGGAGTATTCAGATACTTTAGCTAATAGATATACATAAGCCAAAAACAGCCAGGCATCTGCCGGGCTGTTTGATTCCATCGTGCGACCAATTTTTGCACGGTGTTACATTGCGGGCATTTGCAGAGCATCAGCCCGCATTTATATTGCTTTACAGGTAAGGTTTAAGCTTCTCTTCTATTCTGTAGAAAGGAAGTCCTACGACATTTTCGTAATCACCTTCGATATGATCGATATAGCGGCCGAAATAACCTTGAATAGCATATGCGCCGGCCTTATCGTATGGCTCTGCGAGCGATAGATAAGAATGTATATCCTCATCGGAGTAGTTCACGCACCAGACTTTGGTTATCTCGCTCATGACATCGGAAGCGCCACTGTCCACATCTATCAGACTTATCCCTGTTACAACATAATGATAAGTGCCTCTGTAGGAATCGAGCATATTGTAGGCATCTTCTGCGTCTTCGGGTTTGCCCAGAATCTTGTCCGTATAGACTATGGTATCTGCGCCAATTATAACGTGAGCAGAGTATCTGTCTCTCAGGCTCTCATCTAATTGAATGGCTTCATAGCAAGCGCGCGCCTTACGAAGAGACAGATCCTCCACGACCTCAGTCATTGATGGATTGCCCAGTATGGTTTCATCGGCTTCGGTAGGCATTACTATGGGCTCTATACCGTGTTTATTTAATATTTCCAGCCTCCTCGGAGAGGCAGATGCAAGTATAATTTTCATAGCGATATGATTGTACCATAATAATTAGGGAAATTTGGCGATTATTGTTGACATTCCAATGATTTGTGCTATTATAAGCGAGGTTAAAGCAGAAGTTATCCGCTTCTCGCCTTGCAGCTAGCGCTCGCCGGGCCACATACATGGAATTATCACCTATAGGTGTATTCAATGTCGCGGATGCTTATGCGTCCGCGATTTTTTCGCTAACCACAGAGAGTTTGCAGGACGATAATCAGAAACGGAGGGTAGAACGATTAGCGCCAGAGATAATAAAAAAGATCAAACTCAAATCAATGAAGATATCAGAGCATCTGAAGTAAGACTCATTGATGAAGAAGGTGAAATGAGAGGAATAGTCAGCATAGACGAAGCTCTCGCAATGGCCGAAGAAGCAGATCTGGACCTGGTAAACATATCTCCAAATGCAGATCCGCCTGTCTGCAAGATACTCGACTACGGCAAGTATCGCTATGAGCAGCAAAAGAAAGAGAAGAACGCTAAGAAGAACCAAAAGGTCACTGAGATTAAGGAAATCAGGCTAAGCGCTTCGATTGAGGATCACGACATCGAAGTTAAGGCTAAAGCTGCAAGGAAATTCCTCGCAGATGGTGACAAGGTGAAGGTATCGCTGAGGTTCCGCGGCAGAGAGATGGGATATACTCAGCTCGGATTTGATGCCATGAACAAGTTCGCTGATCTCGTATCCGATGAAGGTGAAATCGAAAAGGAACCCAAGATGGAAGGTCGCAGGATGAATATGTTCCTTGCGCCTAAAAAAGACAAAAAATAATTTACATACAGGAGGAATATCCAAATGGCTAAGAACAAAATGAAGTCACACAGAGGCGCTATGAAGCGTCTGCACGTTACAGGCTCCGGCAAGGTTAAGAGAAATAAGGCATATAAGAGCCACATCCTGACCAAGAAGACAGCAAAGAGAAAGAGAGGCCTCAGAAAGGCTACTACTCTCACAAGTGCAGATCTGAAGCGTATGCTGAGATCAATGGCTAAGTAATGCAGGAGGTGTAATAAAATGGCAAGAGTTAAAAAAGGTGTAAACGCACACAAGAGACATAAAAAAATCATGAAGCTGGCTAAGGGCTTCTACGGCAGAAGAAAGAACACTTTCAGAGCTGCTAATCCTGCAGTTATGAGATCCCTGAGATCTGCATACGTAGGACGCAAGAATAAGAAGAGAGAATACAGAAGACTTTGGATTGCAAGAATCAATGCAGCTACAAGAGCTAACGGTATTTCTTACAGCAAGTTCATGAACGGACTTAAGAAATCCGGCATCGAGATTAACAGAAAGATGCTCTCAGAGATGGCTATTCATGATGCAGCAGGTTTTGCACAGCTCTGCGAAACAGCTAAAAAAGCTATCTAATAATTTCTGTAAGGCGAGATGGGATATTTCATAAGTCACATCGGAATCATATTCGGAGCTGCCTGCTTTGTGGCTGTAGCTGCTGTAGCATGGTGGTATCTGACAGAAAAGAACGCCGAGCTCAAGAGAAAAAGAGCGGCGGCCAGAAAGCAGAATAAAGAATAAACAAAAGACTCCGGGACATCCGGAGTCTTTTGCTGCGAAAAAATCTTTCAAGAAAGAACAATCAAAAGAAAAAGGTTTACTTGTCATCTGATACCTTAGGATATCTTCTGACATAATGATTATACCAACTAAATGTGTAGAGAATGTACGCAAATTGTGAAGAGCAACTTCACAAAGCAGTTTCTGGGGCCTCGATTTCTTGAAATACACCACATCTTGTGATAACATCGAAAAGGAATTTTTCAGAAGGGTTGAAATAATAAACATAATGAAAACAATACTTTACAGATTATTTACTGTAGCCGTTGCCATAGTCATGGCAGCTCTTATCATGACATCTTGCAGTTCGGGGGCGAAGATACCTGAAGAATACAAGTATGCTGATTTTTCTCAGTATATTAAACTTGCCGATTATAAAGGCGTTGAGTATACAAAAGTAACCGGTGATGTCAGTGCAGAAGAGGTTAAAAGCTATATTGACAATCAGCTGGCAAGCAACGAAGAGACTACCGAGATCAAGGAAGGCACTGTTAAAGAAGACAGCATAGTCAATATCGATTATGTAGGAAGCATCGACGGTGTTGAATTTGAAGGCGGTACCGCGCAGAACCAAGAACTCGATATCGCAAACAGCCACTACATTGCGGGATTTGCCGAGGGCATAGTAGGACATAAAGTCGGGGAGACTTTTGATCTTCACGTTACCTTCCCTGAGAACTACGGAAAAGAAGAGCTAAACGGTAAGGATGCTGTTTTCAAAACTACCATCAATTATATGGTTGAGAAGAAAGCTGCCAAGTATAGTGATGAGTGGGTAGCCAATAATACGGAGTATAAGACTACCAAGGAGTACGATGAGTATGTAAAAGATCTGCTCTCAAAAGAAAAGCTGGATTCTGCAGACAGCACTCAGAAATCAGAGGTTTTCCAAAAATTGATGGAAGGCAGTGAAGTTTTGGAGTATCCGGAAGCCGAACTCGCATCCAGAACAGAGCAGGTTAAGAAGAGATATACGGAATATGCCACAAGCTCCGGGATGGAACTTGATCAGCTGATTGAGCAGATGGGCATGAATGCGGATTCCTTCAATGAAATGGCTGAGGAAAACGCCAAGAATCAGGTGGCCCAAGAGCTTATTCTGTACGCTATTAAGAATAGTGAGGGAATTGATCTCAAGCAGAGCGCCTATAATGATTACCTGAAAGGACTTCTTGAAGATGCAGGAATGACAGAGGAAGCATTTAAGGAGCAGAACGGCAAGACTCTCGCAGAATATGCTGATGAGAATAGTATGTTTACTACATACTTATATAGTGAAGTAATGAATAAAGTCATGGAGTACAGCGTAGGAAAGTAGTTTAACGGAGGTAAGACTATGAAGTGCCCGTATTGCAATTATGAAGACACAAAGGTTGTGGATTCAAGGCCGGTAGAGGAAGGCCTTGCTACAAGGAGAAGACGTGAGTGCACCAAGTGCAAAAAACGCTTCACTACTTTTGAGAAGATTGAGAACTCACTGCTTGTAGTTGTTAAAAAAGATGGCACAAGAGAGAGCTTCGACAAGAACAAAATCATCAGCGGAGTTCTCAAGGCTTGCCAGAAGACACATGTAACCTACGAGGATGTTCAGAGAATTGCCGACAATATCGAAAGAGTCCTCAGCAATACCATGGAGAAGGAAATCCAGGCAGCGGATATCGGCGGCCTTATCATGGATGAGCTCAAGAAAATCGATCAGGTTGCATATGTAAGGTTCGCATCGGTTTATCGTGAGTTCAAGACTATCGATACATTTATTGACGAGATCAATAAGCTAAATAAAAAGAATTAAAACATAGAGGAGGAGCTGATGCTCAGAGTTGCAATAGACGGACCGGGAGGCACGGGCAAGAGCACCATAGCGAAAGCCGTAGCTTCGAGACTCGGTTTGGAATATATAGACACAGGCGCGATGTACAGATCCATCGCGCTTAAATCAATTAGGCTGACTGTGGATCCGGAGGATGAGAATGCAGTTGTAGATATGCTCTCGGATACAGTTATAGACTTCGACGATAATAAGGTCTTTTTGGACGGTGAGGATGTAAGCGGTCTAATAAGAACTAACGAGATATCTATGCAGGCGTCGACTATTTCCAAGCTGGGACCTGTAAGAGCTAAGGTTGATGAAGTAAGCAAGAGGCTTGCCGCTACGAAGAACGTAGTCATGGAGGGTAGAGACATCGGAACTGCCGTAATACCGGAGGCTGAGGTTAAGATCTTTATGACAGCGGATCCTGCGGTGCGCGCTAAGAGAAGATATGATCAGCTGATAGAGCAAGGAAAAAGCGCCAATCTCGAAGAGATAAAAGAGGAAATTGAAAAGAGGGATTACCAAGATTCTCACAGGGAAATCAATCCTCTCAAACAAGCCGAAGATGCTGTATTTCTGGACACTTCGGAGATGTCGATAGAAGAGAATATTGATGCTGTGTGCGATATTATCGCAGCTAAGACGGGTGCTGAGGCTTAGCGAAAAATCACAAAAACTTCAAGCTGTGTTCTTAGGAGCACAGCTTAAATAATGATATGATATGCATGTGTGCTCCGGAAGGGAGTAATAATGCAAATCAAAGAAATGCCTGCGAGCGAAAGACCGCAGGAGAAGCTCCTGTACTCGGGAGCAAAAGGGCTCAGCAATTCAGAGCTGCTGGCTCTTATAATAAGGACGGGCAGCGGAGACAGGTCCGCAATACAGCTTGCGGAAGAGGTAATAAGCTATACCAGTGATAATATAGGTGATCTCGGACTTGCAGAAGTCAGAGAACTTACGGATATTAATGGTATAGGAGAGGCTAAGGCCTGTTCTATAGTGGCTGCTATGGAGCTGAGCAAGCGACTTAAATCTGACAGAATTGCCAATACAAAGCCCAAGATAAGCGACAGCAGGATTGTGGCTCAGATGTTGATGGATGAGCTGGCTGATGAGAAGAAGGAATACTTCATGGTCATCAATCTCAATTCCAAGCTCCAGATTGAGTCCAAGACAGTTGTTTCAATAGGGAGCCTAGACAGTGCGCCGGTTCACCCGAGGGAAGTATTCGCACCTGCGATACGAAGAGGGGCCGCGGCACTGGTGGTCGCCCACAATCATCCAAGCGGGGATCCAAGCCCGAGTCCGCAGGACATCGATATCACCAAGAGATTGCTTGCTGCTTCCGAAATTATAGGTATCAAGTTGCTTGACCATGTAATAGTGGGAAGAGGATGCAATGTCAGCATGAAAGCCGAAGGCTATTTTAGTTAGAAACACATTAGGTAAAGCATGGAAAGAAAAGTCAAATTACAAAACTTCATAGATGCTCTCGGAATGGCTAATCTCCTGGTTTCCATCAACGGAGAGAGCCCTTGTGATGCAATTATGTCACTTTATACTGAACCTGAAGCCCAGGCCCTCGGTGCAAAAGAAATCTGTTCAGTAACTTATAATTCCAAAGAAGTTAAAGCTGGGACTTTATTTGTATGTAAAGGGGCCCACTTCAAAGAGGAGTATCTCGCTGATGCTATATCGCGAGGCGCAATTTGCTATGTCAGAGAGGCTACCGGAGTCGAGAGTTCTTGCTCTATAGAGGGACATAAGACTGTCAGCATAAAGGATGATTGCATTGCCGTATTCGTAAGCGATATACGTGCTGCTATGCCTATAATTGCCAAGACCTACTATGGTGATTTATCGGCTCAGATAAAAGTCGTCGGAATCACCGGTACGAAGGGCAAATCCACAACTGCCTATTACATGAGATACATACTCGATGATTATATGGCGGGCGTAGGAGGCAGGCGCAGTGCGATTTGCTCAGGCATAGATAATTACGACGGAGTCATCGAAGAAGAGTCGCATCTGACGTCCCCTGAAGTAATGGAACTATATAAGCATATGGACAATGCCATTTCGAGCGGCATTGAGTATATGACCATGGAGGTGTCGAGTCAGGCACTAAAATATGACAGAGTGGAAGGCGTAACTCTTGAGGCCGGCGCATTCTTAAACATAGGGACGGATCACATAAGTGATATAGAGCACCCGAATTTCGAAGATTACTTTGAATCTAAACTTAAAATCTTCAAGAATTGCAGGAAGGCTTGCTATTCTCTTGATTCGGAATCCGTAGACAGAATTCAGACTGCGTCGCATGACTGCCCATGCGTAATAACTTTTAGCCAAATTGACTCGTCTGCAAA
>CACWIO010000036.1 GCA_902760855.1 uncultured Eubacteriales bacterium | reverse complement strand
ATAGAAGATATAAGAAGAAAGCTACTTAGTTTGCAGGATGAGAAGTATCGGGAGTTTCAGGCGAAACTAATGCCGACTGTTGATCCTGAAAAGATGATAGGCGTGCGCACACCGGAACTTCGCAGCTATGCGAAGCAGCTTATCAAAAGCGGAGATGCCGCCGAATTTATAACGAAGCTTCCGCATGAGTTCTTCGATGAGAATCAGCTGCATGCGTTTATAATCTCCGACATCAAGGAATATGACAGATGCATTGCGGAGGTGATTCGATTTCTTCCTTATATAGATAATTGGGCTACCTGTGACCAGTTATCGCCTATAGTTTTTAAGAAACATAAAAAGGAACTTCTCGCTGAAATAAAAAAGTGGATTAAGTCAAAAGAGACCTACACCATAAGATTCGGAATAGGTCTGCTGATGCAACACTTTTTAGATGAAGACTTCAGGCCAGAGTATCCTAAGATGGTTGTAGACGTAAAATTAGACGAATACTACGTCAATATGATGAGAGCCTGGTATTTCGCGACAGCGCTCGCAAAACAATATGAGCAAGTTTTGCCATACATAGAAAACAAGGTGCTGGACAAGTGGACGCATAACAAGGCTATTCAAAAGTCCGTGGAGAGTTATCGAATCAGTCCGAAGCAAAAGGCATACCTGAAGACATTGCGGCAGAAATAGGCAGACATATTATCTTTAATACTTCGTTACACAAAAATACGAAAAATCATTGAGAGTATATCACTGTGGTGATATAATCTTTTTACAAGGAGCGATTATGATTGAGCTTTATCACGGATCAACTGAAATAATCAGAAAACCGACATTCGGATTGGGCCGCGTGCACAACGACTATGGCAGGGGCTTTTATTGCACTGAGAATAAAGAACTTGCAAATGAATGGGCCTGCTCTTCTGTAAAGGATGGAATATGCAACCACTATCAGCTTGAGGATAAGCATCTTAAGATTTTGAATCTCAACACAGAGGAGTATTCGATACTGAACTGGATGGCAATTCTTGTAGCAAATAGGGTTTTTAGAATTGATGTGCCGATTACCGGAAGAGCGAAGAGATATCTCGAAGAGCATTTCATGGTCAATGTAAGTGCTTACGATGTGATAATCGGATACAGGGCGGACGACAAATACTATGATTTCGCAAATGCTTTTCTAAGCAATACAATTACAGTTGAGCAGCTTGCCAGGGCTATGAGACTTGGCACGCTAGGAGAGCAAGTGGTGCTTAAATCAAAGTTTGCTTTTGAAAACATAGAGTTTAAAGGATATTCTGTCGCGGACAAGGAAGTCTATTTCCCAAAACGGGACAAACGCAACGAAGAAGCCGGATGCGGGTTTGACAGGATATGTAAGGAGGCTGCTGACGGACTTTATATGATAGACATAATGAGATCGGAGCTGAGAAATGATGATCCACGCATACCCCGAAACATACCTGAATAGCGCGATGAGAAACATCGGAGACATGTTTGACTACGCAATCAATTACTTCGGCATCCCCGCTGAGGACTATGTTGCTATGTTTCTAACTTCGGAAATCTGCCAAAAACTTGAGAACGGAGAACCGAAGTACTTAATAGGCATGAGTGGCATCGAACTTGCGATGCAAGTAATTGAAGAGAAGACAGGCATAGAACCGCTTTATGATGTAGATGATGCAGAAATCTTTTCATCCACGCCTGATCATTGGTGCGGATGGGCGCTATGCTATTATCAGTGGCTGAGAGATCTTCCATACAAGCTCATATTAGGCTCCATACCGTATAGCGACTTGAGAGGGATGTATCGCACTCTGCACGAGGCGGATATAAGCAAGTTCTCAGATATCATTGATGCGATTCTAAAAGAGCAGTATACCGAGACAAATCTCAAACGTATAAGAAGCGCAAGGGGACTGTCGCAAAGTCAGTTGGCTAATAAGAGCGGAGTCTCTCTTCGCTCCATACAGATGTATGAACAGCGCAATAAGGATATTAATAAAGGACAGGCAATCGCCTTATGGAGTCTTGCAAAGACGCTGGGGTGCAGTATGGAGAACCTTTTAGAACCGACTTTTTGACGGCTTTCAAAAGAATCAAAAGTTTTTTAAATAGGGGGTTGACGGACCCCTTTTATAATGCTATTATTGCTTTGTCAGTTTAACACTTTAACACGCTAAAGCAAGAAAGCGAAACAAACAGATGCTAAGCGTGAGCGAAAAGACTCAAATAAAAGGGAAGAAAGAGGAACAAGAAATGCAAGGGTTAACAGGGTTTCGACATCGACATTGAAGAAGACATCTTAAAAGAAGAGCTAATTCAACAAATAGTCAATATCGAAATAATCATTACTAAGTAACAAACGCGAAAGCGTATATATAGAAAGAAGGAAAACAAAATGCAAAAGAAAATTACAGTACTCGGAATCGTTATTACACTTTTACTCACAATGATCGCATTCAGCGCATGCGGCGGCGGACAGGATGCCGGAGCTGATGCAGAGGCTGAGACAGAAGAAGCGGCTTCAGAGGAAACAGCAGAAACTGCGGATGCATCGCAATACGGAGAAGGATTCGAATTCAAGCAGGGATTCGACCTCGACTACAGACCTTACTCCTTCGTAGGAGATGACGGTAAGAACGGAGGATTCGACGTAGAAATGGCACAGGCTGTATGCGACTACTACGGATGGACATACACACCGGTACCTTTCAACTGGGACGCTAAGGATGCGGAGCTTCAGTCAGGAGCATGCGACTGCATCTGGTCAGGATTTACCATCAACGGTCGCGAGAACGATTATCAGTGGAGCAAGCCATACTCAGACAACACTCAAAAGATCATGGTTAAGAAGGACAGCGGACTCAGCAAGCTTTCAGACCTTGCAGGTAAGAACGTAGGTGTTCAGACAGCAACATCCGCATACGATCTTCTCAATGACGAGGAAGGCCAGAAGGCACTCATGGATACATTCGCCGATCTCAAGGTCTTCGATACATACACAATCGCAATTACTGACCTCAAGGCGGGGGCAATTGACGCAGTTGCCGTTGACGCAACAAGAGCTGCAGAGGCTATGGCTAACGATGACAGCCTGGTTTGCCTCGATGAGGACCTCGGATCCGAGCAGTATGGAATCGGATTCAGGAAGGGTGAGGAAGAGCTCTGCAACAAGGTTAACGAAGCTCTCGATGCACTCGCAGCAGACGGAACGGTTGCCAAGATTGTAGCTAACTATCCTGAGATCGCAGACTACATCACGCTCGGAAAATAAAAAAGATAAAACAGCCATTTAACTTTCAAATAATCCAGTCTAAGCGTCGGAGCAAGGCTTCGGCGTTTCGGCTGTAAAGGACAGACGCTTATGGAATTTTCGGTAATGTTAACAACTATGGCAGGGGGCATGCTCAAGACAGGGGCAATCTTCGTCCTGACACTGCTCGGCTCCCTCCCGCTCGGCATGATAGTCGCACTTCTCAGAAAGTCACGCTTCATGCCGGTCAGAGCGCTAATCAGCATATATATCTCGGTTATCCGCGGCACTCCGCTTATGCTCCAGCTTCTGGTCTGGTACTTTGGGCCGTTTTATCTCTTCGGCTTCAACATAGGCGGCTGGCGATTCCCGGCAATTATCGTTGCGTTCGTCGTCAATTACGCGGCATACTTCGCTGAGATCTACCGCGGAGGCATCGAGTCGATTCCGCAGGGTCAGTACGAGGCTGCTCAGGTGCTGGGATACACCAAGACTCAGACTTTCATGCGAATAATACTGCCGCAGGTTATCAAGATCATCATGCCTTCGGTCACCAACGAGGTCATCACCTTGGTCAAGGACACTTCGATGGCGTTCACGCTGGCTTATGCGGAAGTGTTCTCGCTTGCCAAGCAAATATCGGCGTCGCAGACATCGTTTACGCCGTTTATCATTGCGGGAGTATTCTACTTCGTAGCCAATTACGTCGTGGAGATCGTGATGACTCGCATCGAAAAGTCCATGGACTATTACAAATAGAAAGGAGGCCGCAATATGATACTTGAAATGAGCAACATACAAAAAGGATTTGACGGTCTCGAAGTCTTGAAAGACATAAGCTTCGGTGTGGACAGCGGAGAGGTGGTCAGCATAATCGGGCCTTCTGGTTCGGGCAAATCCACGCTCCTCAGATGCGCGACCTTCCTCGAGACTATCGACGGTGGTGAGATTGCGTACATGGGAGATAAGGCCGCGTGGACTGATTCAGAGACGAGCAAGGCAGTATACGCCGGGCCGCAGGAGATGAAGAAATTCAGAGGATACTGCGGACTTGTATTTCAGCAATTCAATCTCTTCCCTCATTACAGCATATTACAGAACATCACTGATGCCCCGATAAAAGTGCAGGGAGTGAGCAAGGCGGACGCGGAGGCAAATGCAAGGGATCTTCTGCGCAAGATGGGAATAGAAGATAAAGCGGATGCTTATCCTTTCCAGCTTTCGGGAGGACAGCAGCAGAGGGTGGCTATAGCCCGCGCTCTTGCGATGAAGCCTGAGATTCTTTTCTTCGACGAGCCTACTTCAGCTCTTGACCCGGAGCTCACCGGAGAGGTACTCAAGGTTATTAAGCAGCTTGCCGATGAAGATATGACTATGGTTATCGTAACGCACGAAATGCCGTTTGCCAAAGCGGTGAGCGATAGAGTAATATTCATGGATGGAGGAGTTATAGTCGAGCAGGGAGATCCTAAGGACGTGCTCGAAAATCCGACCGAAGAGAGAACGCGTCAGTTCCTGAGCGTATTTGAAAGGTAGATATGATTGTAAATTACAGCATTTTCAATCCGACAGGTAATATAACCGCGCTTGTGGAGACCAAGGTGGAGGCAGAGAGGCAGCCTGCCATCGCGGATGAGATTATGAAAGCTCATCCGCGTGTGGAACAGGTCGGCTTTGTCTACTTCGAGCCGGGCCGTCCTGTTCCGGCGCTTCTGCGCATGGCAGGCGGCGAATTCTGCGGCAATGCCACAATGAGCGCGGCGGCTTTATATGCCATCAGAAGTGGTGACGAGGCTGACTCTATTAGAGTCAGGGCGAGTGGTGCATCGCATTCACTTGAGGTCAGGCTCGGAAAGAGCCCGGAGAATGACATGAGGTTTGAGACCGGGCTTGAGATGCCTGAGCCTGTATCCATAGAAACTATGAAGGTGGATTTCGGATCGACATCTGAGGAGCTGCCTGTAGTTAACCTGGGCGGAATCACGCATATAATAATTGAGCAAGGAAGGATTACTTACAGCCTCAAGGACAGCCCGGAGGCAGCTGAGGGCGTAGTCAGGCAGTGGTGCGAGACTCTTGGAGCTGATAGCCTCGGACTTATGTTCCTGTCCGGAAGCGATTCTATGACCAAGGCGGACGGCAAGGTCGGAGCAGAGCATGGCATAAAAGCGGATATAGGTATGCAGACTAAGCTCGCGCCTTTGGTATATGTGCCTGGTGCGGATACTGTCTTTTGGGAGAATTCCTGCGCGAGCGGCTCTGCTGCCATAGGCATGTACCTTTCAGACAAGTATGGTATGGCTTTGGAAATAGACATGGAGGAGCCGGCCGGAGACTTCAAGATATTAAGCGATCCGGTTCGCAAGATCACATGGCTTTTCGGCAGCACTGAACTCGTTTCAGAGGAGCAATTGGAATTTGCGGATTAGGCGCCAAAAATCGCCAAAAATACAAAAGCGTAAGGCTAATGACGGAAGCTCATCTTCCGTCATTCTTGCTTTTGATGTACAATTGGACGAAGAGATTTATATATAAGAAAGTTGGATAATAATGAGCAAAATTTACATTACGGGACACAGGAATCCGGACCTCGACAGCCTCTGTGCAGCGACTGCATATGCAAATCTTAAGAACATGGTCGACCCGGATAATAATTACATACCGATCAGGTGCAGCCACATCTCAGACAGCGTGCGAAAGCAAATGGAAGTCATGGAGATTAAGATGCCGTACTATAAAAGGGACGTATATCCTAAGGTCAAGGACGTCATGATGGAGCCTAAGACACATGTCCAAGCGAGCGCTCCGATTTACGAACTAATCAACAGCTACACCACGGAGAGCCCATCCGTAGTTCCTATCTATGAGGGCAATGAATTCAAAGGCCTTCTCAGTGTGGACGACATCACGAATTGGTTCCTTACGACCTGCAAAAATGCCATGCAGCATGCGAGCTTCAATACAGAGGATGCAACTGCAGACCTTAGAACCGATGCGCCTATAGAGACGATGATGAAGAGCGAGACTCTGACTATAGATGCGGATGATCTATTCGTCGACGCGAAATCCATATTTATGACATCTCACACCAGAGGTCTTGCCGTAATGGATAAGGGCAAATTCCGCGGCTTCGTCACCAGACGCTGCTTCCTCGACACACCGAAGAACAACGTCATACTCGTCGATCACAATGAGCCCGCGCAGAGCGTTAAAGGCATAGAGACGGCAAACGTCATAGAGATTATCGATCACCACAGGCTCGATGCGGTATCGACTACCTATCCTATATTCATCGCCGCAGAGCCGCTCGGGAGCACCTGCACTATAGTCTATCAGCAGTACCTGAGGCATGGCATAATGCCGGATGAGTACATTGCCAGAACATTGCTGACAGGGCTGATCGCGGATACTCTGATTCTCAAGAGTCCGACCACGACAGTTTCAGACATAAGCACGGCAGAGAGCCTTGCGAGACTTGCCAAAGTCATGAGTATCAACGAGTTCGGAGAGAAGCTCTTCAGCATTACAGATAATCTTGCAACTCAGGACACCGAGAGCATGATACTCTCAGATTTCAAGAAGTATGAGTCCGGCGGCGTCAGGATGGGCGTTGGCCAATGTGAAGTTACGACGCTCAAGGATGTGGACGAGTATGCCGACAGATACCTTAAGAGCCTGCAGGACATCGCAAACTCGCAGGATCTGGACTGGACGCTTCTGATGATTACGGATGTGCTTCGCGAGAAGAGCGTGCTTCTCACATCGAATTACAAAGCCAATAAAGATTTGCCGTATGCAAAGATAAAGGATTGCATGTACAGCATGCCGGGAGTCATGAGCCGGAAGAAACAACTTCTGCCGACCCTGATCTCCGCTACAAACGCAATATAACGAGAAAGGGGATTAATGATGGACATTATGGAATATTATGCACCGACTCACGTATATTTCGGAAAAGGCGCAGAGAATAAGGCCGGAGAGGTATTGAAGGCAGAGGGCGCGAGCAAGGTTCTCGTGCACTTCGGTACTGGCTCGGTTAAAAAGAGCGGGCTTCTCGACAGAGTAGAACTGGCGATTAAAGAGGCCGGTATCAGTTTTGTAGAGCTTGGAGGCGCTGTGCCAAATCCAAGAGTCAGCCTCGTACGCGAGGGCATAGAGCTATATAAGAGCGAAGGCTGCGACTTCATCCTCTCGGTCGGAGGTGGCTCCGTGCTCGACAGCGCCAAGGCCATAGGCTACGGTGTATACGGCGGCGGAGATGTGTGGGAATTTTACTGCGGCAAACGCGTACCTGAGGGAACTGCGCCTGTCGGATGCATATTGACACTTTCGGCTACGGGCTCTGAGATGAGCGATTCATCCGTAATCACAAATGATGAGGGTGAACCTACATACAAGAGAGGCTGCAACAACGATTTCGGTCGTGTCAGATTCTCGCTTCTTAATCCGGAGCTCACATATACAGTCTCAAAATATCAGACTGCATCCGGCTCTACAGATATTATGATGCATACACTTGAGAGATTCTTCCACTCAGGTCATACGCTTGAACTTACGGATCAGCTATCCTGCGCTCTTTTAAGAGAGGTCATTAAATGGACTCCTGTAGCCCTGGCAGATCCAGAGAACTACGAAGCCAGAGCCAATCTCATGTGGTGCGGAACTCTGTCACATAACGGCCTTATGGCAACCGGCAATTCCACGAAAGGTGACTGGGCTTGCCATCAGATAGAGCATGAGCTCTCCGCTGAGTACGATGTGGCGCATGGCGCGGGCCTGGCGGCAATCTGGGGTTCGTGGGCTCGCTACGTCCTCGATACAGACAGAGAGAGATTCGTCAAGCTCGGAGAAGGTGTCTTCGGTGAGAGCGACCCTGTAAAGACCATCGAGAAGTTCGAGGATTTCTTCCGCTCGATAGACATGCCGGTGGACATCCAAGGCCTCGGGCTTAACTTCGATGAAGCAGCCTGCGAAAACGCTGCGCTTGGAGTCACATTCCAAAACGCACGCACTATAGGCGACTTCAAAAAGCTTGCCACAGAGGACATCTGCGAAATCTATAAGATGGCATCCGGCTTGAAGTAAAGTCGAGACATAGTTTACAAGAGTATAAAAAAGAATTATGTTATAACAATTCGAAAGCGTAACGCGATACTATTATAAAAGAGGTAGAAATGAGCAAAGTATTACTGATTAACGGAAGCCCGAAGGCGAATGGCTGCACTGCGACCGCGCTTGAGGAAATGATAAAGACCTTCCATGAAGAGGGCGTTGAAACGGAGCTCGTACATGTCGGTAATAAAGACATCAGAGGCTGCGTTGCATGCGGCTACTGCATGGAGCACGGCAAATGCGTGGTGGACGATCTCGTAAACGAAGTTGCTCCGAAGTTCGCTGAGGCCGACGGCATCGTCATCGGAAGCCCTGTTTATTACAGCTCTCCGAACGGAACTCTGCTGTCCTTCCTCGACAGGTTGTTCTACAGCGCAGGCCAGAGGGTGTCGCATATGAAAGTAGGCGCATCGGTGGTTAGCTGCAGGAGAGGCGGCAACACCGCGACCTTCGATGTGCTTAACAAATACTTCACCATCAGCAGTATGCCTGTTGCGTCGAGCACGTACTGGAATCAGGTGCACGGCTTTACGGCCGAGGATGCAAAGAAGGACCTCGAGGGACTTCAGACCATGAGAAACCTCGCCCGCAATATGACGTTTATGATCAAAGCCATAGCTGACGCAAAGGACAAATACGGCGCGCCTGAGCTCGAGAGAGGCAACTTCACAAGCTTCTGCGACGGCAAATAGAGATACAAAACAAAACAGAGACTGCGGATGGCAAAGGCTGAAAAGAAGAAGTTTAATAGATGGGCTGAAGCGCTTATTGTGCTGCAGTCGATAGTCTACGGATTCGGCGATCCCATCTCTAAGATTGCCTTTGAGGTAACGCCGGCCTTTACGATGATGACGGTAAGGTACAGCATAGCGTTTGCGGCAGCTCTTATCCTGTTTAGAAAGAGGATTGCCGTGACACTAAAAACTGTGCCGATCAGGTGCTGGCTCGTGCCGGGCGTATTCATCGGCATGACATACATTCTGAACAATGTTGCACTGTCCCTTACGGATGCAACTTCGGTTGCTTTCATCAGGTCTCTTTCGGTGGTGCTTACGCCACTGCTGGCATTTATAACACTAAGACGCAGATACAGCCTACGCATAGTACTCATTCAAGTGATGGTGCTGCCGGGCATGTATCTGCTTTGCGTTAAGGGCGGTCTTTCGGGCTTCGGAGCAGGTGAAGTGATTACCTTGATTGCCGCGGCGATCATGGCCTGCGCCCTGATTTCGAGCCACAAATATCTCGAAGAGATAGACCCACTGGCACTTACGGCCCTGATGGCGGGCTGCTCAGCCGCACTTGCCCTAATTGGGAGCTTCATATTTGAAGGAGGAATTCAGCTTGCGCACACGACTGGCAGAGCCTGGCTTATCATAGTCTACCTCGCTATAGCTTGCACGCTCGGAGGCTATATGATGCAAAACCTCGCGCTTACCAAGATCTCGGAGAGGTCGGTGGCACTGCTTCAGAGCCTTTGTCCTGTGATGACGGCAATCTTCTCGTTTTTAATACTCGGTGAGAAGCTGAGCGCAGCTGGAGTCTTAGGGGCAATTATCATAATAAGCTGCGTGAGTGCGGCAACCGCTTTTGATGGGCAATTGCCGACTGAGGATGTGGTAGAATAGAGACGCAAGATAAAGGCGGAGAGTGTCGAAACGGAGGGGGCGAATATGAATACGGATATTCTGGAATTAAAGAGAATAATTGATGAGAGCAGCAATATCGTGTTCTTTGGCGGAGCGGGTGTGTCGACGGAGAGCGGAATTCCGGATTTCAGAAGCGCCACGGGTCTTTACAACCAGGACCTCGGCAGGGAAGTCTCGCCTGAAGAGATGGTGTCGCATTCGTTCTATGTGAATCATCCGAAGCAGTTCTTTGAATTCTATAGAGATAAGCTCATATATGAGGACGCGGAGCCTAATGATTGCCACAAGGCTCTCGCTGAACTCGAAAGACAGGGCAAGGTCAAGGCCGTAGTCACACAGAACATAGACGGCCTGCACCAAAAGGCGGGCAGCAAAGTAGTATGGGAACTGCACGGTTCGACGCTGAGAAATTATTGTGAGAGCTGCGGCACATTTTACGATCTTAGTAAGGTCACGGGCACGGACGGAGTGCCGACCTGTGATAAGTGCGGCGGCAGAGTCAAGCCCGATGTCGTGCTATATGAGGAGGGGCTTGACAGCGCCGTCATCGACGGCGCCGTCCGTGCCATATCCGAAGCAGACACCTTGATAGTTGGAGGCACCACGCTCATCGTATATCCGGCAGCAGGCCTTATACACTACTTCCACGGCAAGCACATAGTGCTCATCAATATGAGCGCGACCAGTGCAGACAGCTCAGCGGACCTCGTAATCCGCGAGCCTATAGGAGAAGTCTTCAAAGAAGTAATGGGCTGGTAAGGACACCCCATAATCCTTGAGGTTTAACGAGAAGTACAGGGAATTATTTTTATAAATAAATCGCATAATATAAGCGGCCGAGATAGAAATAATCTATTTTGACCGCTTTTAATATGAATGTACAATTTGAAGGAAGGGTTATCTGCTTCGGACGTGTAACAGCTCGCCAGGGCGTTGAGCCAAAGCAATAATCCAATGTTTGAAGATATTATTAGAAAATGTAGGGAGAGAAAACTATGGCTGACAATCAAAAAATGTGGGCAGATCTCGGTATGAATCTCGAGATGCATGACATGCTCTGTGAAGTACTTCCGGGAGCAATAGGCGACGTATTTATGTCACAGGAGAACAGACCTGCAGCAATGGACTACTTCGATATGGTCCTCGCAGACGTTCACGGACTCAGACCGTCCGAACTCGTAGAGTTCCGCAACAACGGAGGCAAGGTATTCGGCACATTCTGCGCTTACGTTCCTGACGAAGTTATCTTCGCAGCAGGCGGAATCGCAACAGGCCTCTGCGCAGGCTCGCAGTTCTGGGTGCCCGGCGGTGAGAGATATCTTCCGGCCAATACTTGCCCGCTGATTAAAGCTATGCTTGGAGCAAGATTCGATAAGACTTGCCCGTTCTACAGACTGGCAGATGTCTACATCGGAGAGACAACTTGCGATGGTAAGAAAAAGGCTTACGAAATCCTCGGTACAGACGTGCCTCTGCACGTAATGGACCTGCCTCAGATGAAGAGAGAGAAAGATTATCTCAAATGGGCAGATGAGATCAAGGACCTCATTGCAGTAGTTGAGAAGACCACAGGAAATAAGGTCACTGCTGAGAATCTCGCTGAGAATATCAAGAAAATCAACATTAAGAGAAAAGCTCTCGAGAGACTTTACAATCTGAGAAGAAACGCATGCGTTCCTATCTCCGGCACAGATACACTGCTCATCTCACAGATCGCATACTATGACGATCCTGAGAGATTTGCCACAATGGTTAACAAGCTCTGCGACGAGCTCGAGCAGAGAGTGGCTGACGGCGTAAGCGTTGCTGAGGGTAAGAAGAGAATACTCATCACAGGAACTCCGATGGCAATTCCTAACTGGAAACTCCATAACATCATCGAGACAAGCGGCGGCGTGGTCGTATGCGAGGAGACCTGCACAGGTACAAGATACTTCGAGAATCAGGTAGACGAGAGCGGCGCAACTCTGGACGAGATGGTGCAGAATATCGCAAACAGATACATGGGCATCAACTGCGCATGCTTCACACCGAATACAGCAAGAGCTGACGATGTTATCAGACTCGCTAAGGACAGCAAGGCTGACGGAGTTATCGACGTTAACCTCATGTTCTGCCAGACTTATGATATCGAAGGCAGAAGCCTCGAGGAGAGACTTAAAGCAGAAGGAATTCCGTTCCTCGGACTTGAGACTGACTACACAGACAATGATGCTCAGCAACTGAAGACCAGGATCGGCGCATTCATCGAAATGCTTGGATAAGATGAATTGTCTGTATTATCGTGATACAATACGGGGCGGAGACATCCGCCCTGTATAGTTTTCATCTCGGATAAAAGTATTAATAAGATGAGCGATTTTTTACACTACTACGTTTTGTTTCAGAATCATACGGACGCGACTGCGATGTACAGGAGTTTGAAATCTAAGGATATGTATGCGCAGATAAGCCCGACTCCGAGAGAGCTCTCAGTTTGCTGCGGGGTCTCGCTTCTCGTGAAGGGAGAAGACGTGGAAAGGATTAAGGAAATCGCTGAAGAAGAAGGCCTGGCATATCTTTCGATAAGCGGCCTGAATAATGAGTTTGATAATACGAGACACAAATATGGCTAAGAAATATATAGGAATCGATATAGGATCGACCGCATCTAAGGTATGCATCCTGGAAGAAGGAAAAGAGAACGTATATGAGGTTCTGCCTACGGGCTGGAACAGCAAGATCACCGCGGGAATCATCAGGGAAGAACTGGAAAAGAGATACGGTTCGCTGGACGATGCGGATATCGTTGCTACAGGCTACGGCAGAATCAGCGTTGAGTATGCAGACAAGGTAATTACTGAAATTACCTGCCACGGCAGAGGAGGTTTTGAGATGATAGGCCGAGACTGCACAATTATTGACATAGGCGGTCAGGATACTAAGTACATAAATGTAGTGAACGGAAAGCCCGTAGATTTTCTGATGAATGACAAATGCGCGGCAGGTACCGGAAAATTCATAGAAGTA
>CACWIO010000035.1 GCA_902760855.1 uncultured Eubacteriales bacterium | reverse complement strand
AACTCTCTGAATAGGACAGCAGAGAACATAGATGCAAAGATTCGGAAGAAACGCCTACGACAACAAAATAATGAACCGCGGCAAGGTGCTGGAACTGATTGCGACGGGCAGATGCCGCACTCGAAATGATCTGGTGCGTTCAATGGGCCTTACCAAGATGGCGATTTCCAATATAGTGACAGAACTATTGGAAAAGGACTTCCTTACGGAAGAGGAAAAGACACCATCTAAAAAAGCAGGCCGAAGATCCACTGTTCTGGCAATATCACCAAAAGCTCCTAAGGTTATTGGCCTCCTTTTGGTGCGTGAGCGCGTGGAGGTCGTTCTTTGCGATAGTTGTCTAAATGTGTCATTTCGCAAGAGCGTATTGATTAATCAAATTACAGATCAGGACTTGATTCAAATCATGTTCACATTAGTAGAGGAGGCACTGGCCTTTGACAGCAATGTTATGGGCATCGGAGTTTCGTGTATGGGCCCGGTCGATTCCGAAAAGGGCGTACTCACCGAGCCTCCTTATTTTTACGGGATTCGAAACCTTCCTATCGCCAAGCTGCTCGAAACCAGGTTTTCACTTCCCGTACGAGTTAACCAAGACAACGTCAGCGGTGCCCTTGAAGAGTACTTATACGGTAACGGCAAAGGCCATGAAAACATGATGCTCGTCGGGCTTGAACGCGGCGTCGGATGCGGCATTATACAGCATGGTCAGATACGTGACGGATTCCGCAGCTTCAAGCCGGAAATCGGACATGTCAGCATAGATGTAAAAGGGCGCAGATGCGTATGCGGTAACCGTGGCTGCCTTGAGATGTACATCAATTCTGAAGAAATGAAGAAACAGTTCGAAAAAATTTGCGGTATAAAAGAAGAGCTGGCAGATTACTATAGCATCTGTCATGAGAGCCAGTTCTCGGAGATGATGGAAGATATGATGGAGAAACTCTCTTCGGGCATATCAACAACAATAAACCTGTTCAACCTTGATCTTGTCTTAATCGGTTACGACGGAGTGCTGCTTCCGGAGAAGTACCTTAATCTACTGCAAGAGAAGATCAATGAGAAGATATTCTATTCTGATTCAATGCGAGTTATAGTTCGCAAACCTTACTATGGTGCAGACGCTCAACTTCTCGGAGGTGCCTGCAATATTATTCATGCAGTTTTCAATGGAGAACTCGGCATCGATTCATAGTTAAAATTCCCTTAAATTCAACGTTTTCGCCTAATAGTATATTGACTTTACAAAATCTCGTATGTTATATTCTCATTATCAATTTGAAGACATTCGGGAGGACAGAGTATGCAAAGTGTTTGGGAGAAAAAATGCAATATTTCTCCATCTCTTATAACTCTCGACTTATGTAATCTGGAAAGTGCAGCCAAGACCGTGGAAGAAAGCGGTCTGTCTATGCTGCATGTAGATATTCTGGACGGACACTTCTCGCCCAGCATGCCGCTTGGACTTGACAGCGTCAAGCAGCTTCGCAAAAAGACCTCGCTCATAATGGAGGCGCATCTGATGGCAGAAGATCCGCAGTTTTTTGTGGATGAGCTTATAGATGCGGGTGTGGATCAGATTTGCTTTCAAATTGAGACCGCAGCTCATGTAGATCAGCTGCTCAATCACATCCATGCGAGTGGGATACGCGCAGGAGTAGCTCTTAAACCGGCAACTCCGCTCAGCACGCTTGAGTACGTTATCGAGAAATGCGATGCAGTTCTGCTGATGCTCATTAACCCGGGTTTCGCCCAGGTTGCCGGAGAGGCTCAGGTGCCTTACGCAAATCGCAAAGTGGAGGAACTCCACAGAATGATCAAAGAGCGCAATCTAAACACTCTTGTTGAGATTGACGGTCGCGTTTCAAGGGATAATATAGAGAGTTTCGCAGGAAGCGGTGCCGTACAGATCTTTGCTGTAGGTAGCACATGCATACGCAAGGACGATCCGGAGAACAGCTTTAAAGAACTATATGCGCTGGAGCAGTCGTTCAAGTAAAAGGGCTATCAGCTACAGCAATTGAATTAATACAGAGATATATAAACGAATGGGATATTACAGCGAACAATACAATAAAACAGTCGATGAGATATTGGCAGAGATAAGAACAGCTCTCACCGCAGTCGATCCGGACACGGCGGAAGCTCTCGTCAATGAAATCCTCAAGGCTGAAAAAGTTTTCTTTATAGGAGTAGGCCGCGTGATGCTTTCGCTCTCTGCGTTCGCAAAGAGACTTGCGCATCTCGGAATTTCCGCACACTGCGTCGGAGATATCACAGAACCTGCTATTACGGACAAGGATCTCCTTATTGTAGGATCCGGCAGCGGTTCGACCATCTTCCCGCTCGGCATCGTAAAGAAAGCTAAGTCACTGAATGCTCGCGTTGCACATATCGGATCCAATCCGGAGAGCCTAATGGCAGAATATGAAGACCTTTTCGTACGCGTGCCTGTCAGGACCAAAGAGTACAGAGAGGATGAGATTGACTCGATTCAGCCGATGACATCACTCTTTGAACAGACACTGTTGCTCCTCGGAGATACGATCGCAAAGATGATGATCGATGAGCAACAGATAGACATGAAATCACTTTGGCGCTATCACGCTAATTTGGAATAGAGCAAATATTAAATATTCATACGTATTATCACAACCGACAGATACTTTGACAGAGGAATCGCATGAACAAGAAAGATCTATTTCGCAAGATAGGTAGTATCCAGCAGCTGGCATATGCTCGTCCTATTGTTTACAGGGAAGGGCGCAGCGAGTGGATGAACGCTATTGAAGTCAAGTGCGGAGACATTTCTTTTCATGCGCAGTCAGATAAATGTTTAGATCTTTCAGATCTGTCCTATAAAGGACTGAATTTGGCATTTCTTGCAAAACCGGGACTTGAGGGACGCAATGCATACGACACTGCAGGCGCAGAGGCACAGAGAAGTATCATGTGCGGTTTTTTCTTTACCTGCGGTCTTGAGACTATATGCTCTCCTTTTGAGGAAGACGGAAAGCCATATCCAATGCACGGAAGGATGAGAACGACTCCGGCAGAGCATGTAGGTAACGACGTGATAACAGAAGATGACGGAACTGTTAAAGTCGTCCTTACAGGAGAGATGAGAGAGGCAGAGCTATTCGGAGAGAATATGGTTCTCCGTCGCCGCATCGAGACAACTCTCGGAGAAAACCGCATCGATTTGTACGATGAGGTTGAGAATCAGTCTTACAGAACAGAGCCGCTGATGCTCATGTATCACTGCAATATGGGATATCCGTTCCTTGATGAGAACTGCGAACTAGTGCTTCCTTCAGTCAGCGTTAAAGGACGTGAGGACTACTCGGAGGAGCATAAAGACGGCTGGGCTCACATGGATCCTCCTGCAGATAATGCAAGAGAGTATGTATTTATTCATGAAGTCGCTTCCGATGAGAACAAAGACACCAAAGCTTTGTTTATCAATCCAGAGTTATCAATAGGTTTAGTTATTTCATATAACACAGAGAATCTGCCTTATTTCAACGAATGGAAATCCACTGCATCAGGGGATTATGTAGTCGGTCTCGAGCCGGCCAACGGAATTCCTATGAACAGGCAGTACCACCAGGAACACGGAATGCTTCAATATCTCGAGCCTTTCGAGAAGAAATCGTACCACTTATCCTTCACTATTGTAGAAGGAACTAAAGCGATCGAGGAAGCACGCCGTGAGATCGAGGCCCTAGGCTAATCACAAATTGCCCTACGAATGGGATTTTAGAGGAGAGAGTTATGAAAAGATCCGAAATTAATGCCGTAATCAAGATATTCGAAGCGCTGCTTGAGGAACATCGCTTCGCACTTCCGCCTTATCTTTCATTCACACCGGAAGAATGGCAAGAGAAGGGACACGAATATGATGAGATTCGTGATAATAAGCTCGGATGGGACGTAACAGATTACGGTGAAGGTAATTTCGACACTCTCGGACTTGCCCTGATTACGATCAGAAACGGCAATGTCAACATGGCGGACAAGTATCCTAAGCCATACGCAGAGAAGATTATTATGTGTGATTCAGGACAGATTTCACCTATGCACTTCCACTGGAATAAGATGGAAGACATTATAAACCGCGGTGGCAATGACATCCTGTTTACATTCTATAACGCTAATAAAGAGACGGAAGAGTTCGAGGATACAGATGTAACGCTTATCCAAGACGGACGCCGCTACACTGTTCCTGCAGGAACTCAGGTAGCACTTAAGCCGGGCGAGAGCATCACACTTTATCCGTATCTTTATCACGAATTCATTATTCCGGAGGGCGGACCTGCCCTCATCGGCGAAGTATCGATGTGTAATGACGACGATACGGACAATCGCTTCAAGAATCCTCTCGGAAGATTTCCGACCATCGAAGAGGATGAGGCTCCGTACCGCCTGCTCTGCACCGAGTATCCGCCGGCACGAGATTAGTTAAAAACAGGTTATCTTGTTTTTATATAGTTATTGCTGATAACCTTATTATCAGTACAACAGCAGAAGTATAATGATTAAGGAGGAAACATTAATGAAAAAGTTTTTAGCATTACTTCTTGCAGGAATTATGGCACTGGCACTCGTTGCCTGTGGAAATGGCGGAGCTCAGGAAGAAGCTCCTGCTGAAGAAGAAGCAGCAGCAACAGAAGAAGCTGCTACAACAGAAGGTGGAGCTGACCTCGCAAGCCTTAAGTTTGGTTTCGTAGTTGGTTCTTTCGAGCACACATTCTACTAGCTGATCCAGCAGGGTATCGAAGCTGAGTGTCAGGCTAAGGGACTGAGCGCAGACCAGTTCACAGTTCTTGACGCAAGCCTTGACCCGGTTATCGCTACACAGAAGGTAGAGACTCTCACAGCTGACGGTTGCAACGCAATCGCTCTCGCATGTAACGATGCTGCTGGTGTTAAGCCGGCTATCGAGAATGCTGACGCTGACGGAGTTAAGATGTTCACGTTCGACTGCACATCAGAGTCTGATGCAATCAACTGCTTCGTTGGAACAGACAACAAAGAGGGTGGACGTCTCGGTGGACAGGAACTTCTTCGTCTTTCAAAGGACGGCGACACAGTTGCTATCATCGGTTACCCAACAGCTTCTTCCTGCAAAGACAGAGAAGACGGATGCCTCGAGACTCTTGAGGGTGCAGACCGTAAGGTTCTGACAGGATATGACTACAAGGGCGACGCTAACGAAGCTCAGAAGATCATGGAGAACATCCTGACAACAAATCCGGAAGTTACAGCTGTATTCACAGTTGGTGACCCTGCTTGCACAGGCGCTCTTGCTGCTATCAAGGCTGCTGGTTCTGACTGCAAGATCATCGGATTCGACGGAAACCCTGAAGCTATCGATGCTATCAAGTCCGAAGAGAACGGTAAATACTGGGTATCTGAGATTTCACAGAATCCTAAGGAAATCGGAAAAGTTATCGTAGACGAAATGATTCAGTTCATGACTGAAGGCAAAGTTACCGACAAGCAGATCTTTATTGCTCCTTACATAATCAATGAGGAAAACATTGATCAGTTCTAAAGATTGTTTGAGGTATAACTTATAAGCATGCAAGGAAGTCTCCGGGCAGAGCAATCTGCTCGGAGAGTCTTCCGTTTCAGAGGGGATTAGCATGGAGCCAATTTTAAGAGCAAAAAATATCAGCAAGGTGTTCCCGGGCGTTAAGGCGCTAACGGATGTATCGATTGATTTCTATCCGGGTGAAGTCCATGCCCTGGTCGGCGAAAACGGAGCCGGAAAATCAACACTTATCAAGATCCTTTCCGGTGTATATACACCGTCAGAAGGAACTGTTGAATACGAGGGAAAAGAAGTCGATTTTGTCAATCCAAGACAGGCCATTGATGCAGGTATTGCGGTTATCCACCAGGAACTCAGTATAGCCAAAGACTTGACGGTTGCTGAGAACGTCTGGCTGGGTCGCGAGAAATGCAAATCTATGGGACTGCTTGAAAAGGCGCGCATGAACAAGGATACTCAGGAAATCTTAGATTTCATGAAGGTTAACCTCAGCGCTACGACAGAAGCAGGACTTTTGAATGCTGCTCAGCAGCAGATGATAGAGATTGCCAAGGTAATCTCTCAAAACGCGAAGGTCGTAATTATGGACGAGCCGACATCTTCGCTTTCTGAACATGAGATTGACGCATTGTTCGAGCAAGTACGTATTCTACGTGAGAAGAACGTTGCGATTATCTATATCACCCACAGAATGAAAGAGCTAACTGAGATTTGCCAGCGCGTTACCGTTCTCAGAGACGGATGCAAGGTCGACACTATGATGGTTGCTGATGTCGACGAAAAGCAGATCGTTAACAGCATGGTCGGTCGTGAAATGGGTGACTATTACAACAAACATAAACATACACAGGGCGAGGAGATGCTCAGAGTTGAAAATCTTACTCGTAAAGGTGTATTTGAAGACATCTCTTTCACTGCATATGCAGGTGAGATTCTCGGTTTCTCCGGTCTTGTAGGCGCGGGACGTACCGAGGTTATGGAGGCAATTTTCGGAGCTACTAAGATAGATAGCGGAAAGATATTCCTACGTGGAGAGGAAGTCACGCTGGATACTCCAGCCAAGGCTATTGCAAACAACTTGGGCCTTGTTACGGAGGACAGAAGACGTACGGGACTTCTCTTAGCCAAGAATATTGTAGAGAACACATCACTTCCGTCACTTCCGGCTCATGCCAGCAAACTCGGTTTTGTAAATGTCCCATGGGAGAAGAAAGTAACACAGGAATACATGGATAAGCTTCGCGTTAAAGCACCTAACATGTATACGATACTAAATACACTCTCCGGAGGTAATCAGCAGAAGGTCATTCTCGGAAAGTGGATGGCTGCTGACTCCAATATTCTCATCTTGGATGAACCGACAAGAGGTATTGACGTTAACGCGCGTTCCGAATTCTATGCATTGATGCACGACTTCGTAACAGCGGGTGGAGCCATCATCATGATCTCATCCGAAATGCCTGAGATCATAGGTGTTGCGGACCGCGTACTCGTAATGCGCGAAGGCAGAATAAGCGGAGAATTAAAAGAAGGAGAAATCAATGAGCAGGCTCTGATCAGTCTGGCAAGTATTACGTCAGACAGCGTGGCATCATAAGAAGAGCGCTTTAGAGCAGAATTGAGAAAGGGAAGACTTATGGATAAAGCAAAGGTTAAGAAACTTATCGGTGACAATATAGTCGTAGTGGTGCTGATTCTCTTATGTATCGGCTTCGGTCTTGCAAGCAATACATTCTTCAGCTCCAGAAATGTAAGTAACATCATGTCACAGATGTGCCAGAACGCTCTTCTGGCCAGCGGCCTGACATACGTTATCATACTCGGCGGTATCGACATTTCAGTTGGTTCCATAGCCGGTGTTGCAGGTGTTATCGCGGCGTTTGCCGGCCTGCAGTTTCCAAACATGAGCGTAGCAGGAAGTATCCTGCTTCTTATCGGAGTCGGCGTTGGCGTAGGTTTTGTCTGCGGCGCTATTAACGGCGGACTCATTGCATATCTCGACGTTATTCCGATGATTTGTACACTTTCGACATTGACAGCCCTACGTGGTGTTGCATTCATACTGACCGGCGGACAGCCTGTATACGGCCTTCCGGACAATTTCGCATTCCTCGGCGCTAAAAGAATCATTCCTACACCGGGCATGCCTAACGGAGCAGTACCTGTTGTAGTTATATTTACAGTAATAGTAGTAGCATTCATGCATATTCTGCTGAGCCGTACGGTATTCGGACGCCACGTATTTGCAGTAGGAAGTAACCGTAACGTTGCCCACCTCTGCGGTATCAACGTTCGCAAAGTAACCTTCATAAGCCACGTACTCTGCGGTATCACAGCTGGACTCTGCGGTATTACAATTGCATCCAAGCTCCAGAACGGACAGCCAAATGCAGGTAATACATACGAGATGTTCGCTATCGCGTCTACAGTACTCGGCGGAACATCACTGGCCGGTGGATCCGGATCGGTAGCTCGTGCGATGTTTGGATGTGCGGTAATCGCCGTTATCAAGACAGGAATGGACCTGCTTCAGATTTATTCATACTGGCAGAACGTCGTTATCGGATGCATTATTATTCTCGCTGTTGTACTTGATATGGCTCAGAAGAAACGCCAGAGTGCATAATCAACAAAGTTAAATGGAAAAAGAATATTATTTGATATTAGACATAGGCGGCACCAAAACAACAGGTGCCGTCTTTACAAGAGACGGTCATCCCGTAAATGACTTCTTCTTGAAAGTTCCTTCAGTTACTTATGAAGGAGAAAATGCAGTTTTTGAGAATACGGTAGCTGTCGGACGCAAAGTACTTCAGGAGACAGGAATTGATGCATCTCAGCTGATAGCAATAGGAGCTCCTGCCCCCGGGCCGCTCGATCATGACACGGGTCTGATTATCGATGTGCCTATGATGGGCTGGAAGAATTTCCCGCTTGGAGAGCTCCTCAGCAAAGAGTTCGGAGTGCCGGCTTTCATCGAAAATGACGGCAATCTCGGAGCCTTGGCTGAGCAGAGGGCCGGAGTAGCCAAAGGAGAAAACAGCGTCTTATACATGACTGTAAGTACGGGCTGCGGCGGCGGAATCGTATTTAACGGTGAGATTTACCGCGGTCATAACGGAGATGCCGGAGAGTTCGGTCATATGTCGATAGATTATGATGGGGTTGCCTGTGGCTGCGGCGGCAAAGGCTGCCTGGAGCTATATGCATCGGGAACGGCTATGAACAGGCGCATGCGCGCCGATATGAAAAACGGTGTAAAGTCACTCGTCTTTGAAAAGGCGGGCTTCAAAGAGGAGAATATTAACGGCGCAATTCTCATGGAAGCAGCGGAGGAAGGAGACGCATATGCGATAGACTTCTTCAAGCAGGAAGGACGCTACCTCGGTGCAGGACTCGGAAATCTATTCAATCTGTTTGACCCGGATGTGTTTGTACTTGGCGGAGGCGTCACAAAATCCGCTAAATGGTTCATAGACGACATGATGGATGAAATCAACAGAAGAGCTTGCCGCGAGGTCGAGAGGGATCGCATCAGATTCTCAAAAATGAACGATTTGGTTACGATTTACGGAGCGTATTTCATGATTCACGATTATATGAATAATCAGATGTAAATATGCAGATGAAAGGAGATACAATATGCCACTGATTACAATGAAACAAGTTATGGCTGACTCACTTAAGAAGGCCCTTGATCCTAATGTTGATCCTAAGGAAAGATACGCAGTAGGAGCTTTCAACTTCAGCACTATCCCTGAGATGGTCGGAATCGTTGAGGGTGCAAGAGAAGCCAAGAGCCCGGTTATCATGATGCTCTCACTCGGAGCACTTAAATACATCGGATCCCTTGAGCTCGTAGCAGCTACAGCTCGCGGTATTGCAAAGCAGTATCCTGAGGTACCGTTCGTACTTCACCTGGATCACGCTACAGATCTTGAGATGATCAAGCACGCTGTTGTATGCGGGTTCACAAACGTAATGATCGATGCGTCTTCGGAGTCATTTGAGACCAATATCGCAAAATCCAAAGAGATCGCAGACTTCGCACATAAGCACAGCCCATATGGCATCAACGGATGCTCTGTAGAGGCTGAGCTCGGAATGCTGGCAGGACATGAGGATAACATCAATGTATCCGAGGAAGATGCCGGCAAGGCATACACGGATCCTGCTCTCGTAGCTGAGTTCGTTGAAAAGACAGGAATCGATGCGCTGGCCGTTGCAATCGGTACTGCTCATGGTTTCTATAAAGCTGCACCTGAGATCAAATTCGATCTTCTTGCAGAAATCAGAAAGAATACAGATACAGCACTCGTACTTCACGGCGGCACAGGAGTACCTGAGGAGGACTTCAGAAAATGCGTTGCCATGGGTATGAGCAAGATCAATGTAGGAACAGGCCTTAAGAAGGTATATACTGATGCTGTTCGCGAGGCTATAGCTACACTGCCTGCAGATGAGTACGATCCTCGTAAGATTGTAGGACCGGGACGTAAGGCAATTGCCGCTGAGATTGCAGCTAAGAGTGAATTCTTCAACTGCGCAGGCAAGGCTGATGCTGTTCTGAAGAGCATCTACTAAGAAAAGGAGAACTGATATGGCTAAGATTTGGACGATGGGAGAATTGTTGGTTGAGATCATGAGACCGGAGGCTGATATGCCTCTGCACGAAGCTGATGTCTTCAAAGGACCTTATCCGTCCGGATCTTCGGCCATTATGATAACTGCCGTAGCCAGACTCGGAGTAAGCTGCGGAATTATATCGGGCGTCGGCAAGGATGCTTTCGGTAAGTGCCTGCTCGATCGTCTCAAAAGAGACGGCGTGGATGATTCTCTGGTATTGGTAGATGATGATCATTCTACTGCATGTGCTTTTGTAGGATATGCATCCGACGGCAGCCGCTCGTATCTGTTCCACTGGGATGATACACCTGCCACTATGGCTAAGGCGCCGAATCCTGATGATGAGAGATTTGCCGACACTGAGTTCTTCCACGTAATGGGATGCGCTCTTACTGCCAAACTCTCTTATGGAGATGAGATTGTTAAGACGGTGCGTGCAATGCGCGAAAAAGGAATCAAGATAAGCTTCGATCCTAATGTCCGTGTGGAGCATCTCACCAATCCTGACAAGAGCGAGAAATCCTTTGAAATCATCAGGTCCATCCTGAGAGAGACATCGGTATTTGAGCCGGGCGTCGAGGAACTCAAGATAGTTACGGGTGCTGATACAATCGAAGAGGGAATTAAGATTTGTTTCGAGCAGCCATACCTTGACACAATACTCCTTAAGATGGGAGATAAGGGCTCTCGAGTTTATCTTAAAGACGGCACTGTGATAGATCAGCCGCTCTACTCTGTGCCGGTAGTAGACGCAACCGGAGCAGGAGATACCTCAGATGCCGCATTCCTCTGCTCGCTGATAGAGGGCAGACCTATAGAGGAGTGTGCGCGACGCGCCGCAGCTGCGGGAGCTCTCGGAGTTATGGCATTCGGTCCGATGGAAGGCGACATTTCCGCTGAGAATGTCGATAAAATGATTGCAGGGACTTATTTATGAGCATGAAACTTGCGAGAAAAGAGACCATTATCATCATAAGCGGCGGGCCGGGAACAGGTAAAAGCCGGACCGCAGAAAGCCTTAAAAAGCTTCTAAAGGAAGATAAAATCATATCCTTGAGCTATGACGATATGAAGGAAGCTGCTTGGGACGATAAAGGTTTCGATAATGAAGCAGAGAAAAAGGAGCGCAATAACGAAGCGCTCCTGGCTTTTTACGATAAGATAGGAGAGCATATGGGGAAGGGTGATACTCTGATGATTGAGTATCCGTTCTATCAATACCATAAAGGCCCTCTTGAGGAACTTGTGGAACGATTTAATTACGATGCGATTACGGTTTATCTCTATACGGATACCAAAACAGCTTACGAGAGAGGTATCAAGCGAGATGGCGGCAATCGACATCCCGGACATCTCCTAAATCACTATCACAAGGAGACTTATCATAAAGGGGATGAGCTGCTGGCGGATAGGCACTTCCTAACTTATGAGCAGTTCCTGGATTTTATCGAAGGTCGCGATTACAATGTCTCAATCGGACGAACCATAGCCGTAGATGTTACGGACTTCTCGAAGTTCTCGATTGAGGATATAGCGAGATTCGTAACAACTACAGACTAATAGGTCTAAAAGACGCATTGCCGAGATGGTAATGTGCTCAAGGAGGTAAGTCTAATGAATAATAAAAGATTTCTTTATTTATCAATCGTTTTGATTCTGTCGCTGGCATTAGCAGCCTGCGGCTCATCTCAAAAGAAAGAAGAAGCAGAGCAAGAAGTTGGAGTTGCCAATCCGTGGTCCGATGTAGGATCAGCAGAGGAAGCTGCTAAGGGCGCCGGGATTGATTCGTTTACCGTTCCGGAAGGCGCAGAGATTAGCCTCGGCACTGTAAAGGTCGAATCATATCGCTGCATGGAAGGTCTTGCAGAAGTTCATTTCCCTATAGGTGCAGTAGAGATGACGATTAGAAAAGGACTCGATTCGACAGCTGAGCCCGGCGATGTATCCGGTGATTACGGCGAGTACAAGCATGAGTGGAAGTCAGATATAGACGGCATTGAAGTCATATGCTACGGTAACAGAGAAGGGGAGGCGACCAAGACTCTCTGGAATGCCGGAGATTACTGCTATTCCGTGGTAGCTTTGGGTGCAGGCGGAGACAGCGATTTCGGTCTCTCTCCGGAAGACCTCGCAATAATAGTATCCGGCACAAAATAAGGCTATAGAACTACAGCCTGTTGTTCTTCAAATCGATATATCAACGCATTACAGATATAGTTATGGAATAGGGTTTTCAAGAAAATCTATTATGAAAGGTAGTGCCGCTCCTATATTAATATTATGGGACGGCATTTTACTTATAAGTATATAATCGTCATCTTCTTCGAACGGGCAATCGGTTCTGATTACATCGTACAGAACATCTATGTCTTCATGCTTAATGTAAGGAGCCAGGTGACCGCCAAGTACGAAATCAAAATCATTTACAAGGTGTAAAGGTCCGATAAGAGAACCCAGAGCTTGTAGGAAGGACTTCCATTTTTTTGCTTCTGGAGTATTAGGCTCCCTGACCTTTTCGAAAAACACTTCCTCGTCCTCATCTCCAATCAAGGCTCGAGCGGAAAGAACGGTTTCAAAACATCCTACTTTACCGCAATAGCACTTTTCTCCTTTGCTCTTATACTGAATATGCTCAAATGTAGCTGAATGACCGCTTTTACCCCTCGATACGCTGCGGTTAAGTATTAAAGCGCCTCCAAGGTGTTCACTCAATGATAGATAAATGGCGTTGTCGAGTTCAGGTGATGCCCATAGTTCGGATAAGGCCGCGCCTTCCGGATCGTGGATGAATGTACACTTGTAAGGCAAATATCTGGTAAATACATCAATGCTGACACCTGTGCAGTTCATGATTTTTCCGTATATTATGGTATTTCCGTCAGGTGATACCAGTCCCTGCATTGCAATTCCTACACCAAGTATTTTTTCATCTGTTATATCCAGAGACTTTAT
>CACWIO010000034.1 GCA_902760855.1 uncultured Eubacteriales bacterium | reverse complement strand
CCGGTTGACATATTCTTCCACTTTTTGTCAGCAATGAAATAATGACAGACTTCAGGAATAGTGAAATTCAAATGTTCGCTGGCTTTGTTTCCTATAATCGGCGTCTCATATCCATTGACGCGGACAGATTTTATGAATAATACGCGCGGAGCATCTCCGAACTGATACGTCACCTTGCTGTATGGTGTGTTGGCGGAATCCGGGATATCCTCGTAGATGCCACCCAGATCAGTATCTTCATGTTTTCCAACAGTGACCATACCCGTGGAAGAATTCTTAGCCAGAACTTCCACATCATAGTTTTCGTCGCCGTCCAGGTCAACGGCATCTCCTATTTTTAAGCTCTTCCCGACCCTATCCTCATATGGTACGTTGAAAAGAACCCTCTCCGGAATCTGTACGGAGTTTTCGGAAATATCCACATTAAATTCCGACCTGTCAGCAATTTCTACGTTCAGTGTGAGTTCCTGATTCGGCATAGTCACGTAAAGTTTGTGCGGGGTACTCGAAGTAGCTTTGATGCTGCCTGCATTCGAGTTACTGGTAATATTTGAAACATATTTCCCAACAGCAGGCTCGTTATACTTGATATATACTCGTTGCCCTGCCACAGCATTGTTTATTTCTTTGGTAAGTGCGGGATCTCTGTAAGTCTTGCCACCGGTGATGTTGATGGTTGGTTTTGGCTTATTCGCCGATTCTGTGATTGCCTTCATGGCAAAGTTGATGTTTTGCCCATACCAGTAGTCATAGCTAGGATAATGAAGATATAAAGTATCATTCGGTGTGGTATTATCCACGTCTATTCCGATAAAACGCTTATCCGTTGGAATAGAAGAGTTCCATTCAATATTGAATATAAGGCCAAATTTACTTCCTGCATTTCCCAGCTGTAGCTTAGTATCCAGCGGTATCTCATACCAGCCGGGATACTCAGCAACAATCTGTCCTCTGTATGCATAATTCTCGTTATCGAAAGTATTCTCTCCGCTCTCCAGTATGCTGAGATCAGCAACTGCATCCACCGTAATGGTAGCCGGAGTACCTATGAAAATTTTTGTCGCCACAAGTTCCTCCGAATTGCTTCCCACTTCAAAGACTCGGAGATAACTGTCCACATCCTGACCTCTGGTCCAATTTGATGTTCCAACAAGGCGTTTGTCATAATCGTATATTGTTGTGGTACTCTGATCGTAAGGTACTGCCCCGTCAAAATAGAAAGCATTTCTAGGGAAATTGGTGTCTTCATAAGAAACCCATAGATAACCGTTATTGCCCCATATGTTTCCCCAGCTGTTCTTTACCAACCACGCGCCGGGATTTTGGGGACGGCATCCTACATTGAAGTTTTCTACCGGATAGTTGTCATCCCATCCTGCTATTTCCACCATGTGGTTGGTTATAGAAGGATTGGATTCTGAGCCCATGCCAGAAATATAGCGATATGCGCCGGTTTCGGAATTGAAGAAATCCGTACTCTCTACATTCGGATCCTCGCTGGCCACTGCGGCACCCTCCCAGTACATGGACGCAGCTACTCCTCCGTAGTCTCTGACGGCTTTTTTGATAAGGGTAGCTTCTGCTGGCTCATTTCCGGGAGTATCGTCATTTAGAAAAATAGCATTCTTCGCCCGATAAGATCTGACTTTCTCTGCGGAAACGTTCGATTCTCTGGGCTGAATTTCTTCAAACAGATCTTCGTATGGGTCATCCCACTCATCTACGGTACCTGCAAAGGAGCCACCTCGCATCAGGTACGAGGTTGACTGGAGTCTGTTGCCGCCTGTGTCAGGAGTGCGATTCCATCCGTTTTCAGATCCGACGCTATACTTGCTCGTGCAATGAGACATGTGGATTTCAGAGAAATCCTGTGTTCCCATTTCGTTCTTACGCATATTGGCTTCCAAGGCCGCTAATGTTCCAAAAGTCCAGCAGATTCCATTATTGCCCTGGTTCTTTACAGGCGTCTGATAGTTTGTTCGCGTGTCATATGAGGAGGGAAGAGGGCCGCTCCTGAGAGATATCCTAGGACTTTTCTTGGCCGTAATGTCATAAGGAAAGGCCAGGTCGATATCTTCCGGGATTAGTCCGTTGATAAACTCTTGCCCCGGATCGTCTTGTGAGCCTGCCTGATTAGAACCCAACGCCAGCGCTGTAGCTGGCATAGAGCTCAAGATCAGAACAAGAGTGAAAAGAATACTGATTAGCCTTCTTCTTTTGAGTTTCATCCTTTTATTCCCCTCCCTTTCTTATGATTCCAAGCGAGCATATACTTATCTCCTTGACGTTTATATGATTGTTAAAAAATCTACAATGCAATTATAATGTACACAATGAACACAGGCAAGTTTTATGCTACAGCTTTCGAGATGGTCTATTTTAGATTGGCTTGCAAACAAGTTCTGTGGTGTCGAGGTTTTCTTCGACTGCTATAACTTCATCTTCAACGTCGATCGCATAGGCTTCGAACTTTGCTATTTGTGCAAATAGAAAAGCTGTCATTGCAAGCAATACGAACAATGACAGCGATATGCTTAATACTCTTATTTTGATTGTCATTCATGTCTAGGCTCTCCGTCAATTAGTATAGTTGGCGTATGTTGTCTAGGCTATGGCCTCATTCGATAAATTCTATAATATTGACGGTTACATTTCGTGCACACAATTGGGTCTCATCAGATGTACTTTGCGATTTTCAGGGCCATGGATTATGTTGATAAACGAGAGGCCACGGATAAGTCCAAGGATAGCTGCAATAACGAACGTGCATCTATCCTCCGACTTATCCACCGCCTTGTAGTTCTTGTGATCGCTTATCAACAAAATCCACCGCCCCTGCTGCTACATTTTCAACAATAGCAATTATCCAATCAAAGATCCGCCGGCGTTCCTTTTAAAGGTATATTTCACTCGCACATCTTTATACCAAATCTAAGTAAAAGTATCGTATTTGGTATAAGACAATCCACTTCTATCTTATGAAGTTGGGTGTAATCGGAATATTTACTATGAATTTGCCACAAATCTGCTCTCTTATGAAAGAGTCATTTACGGCAACAGAGGTACTTCTGTTTGGATTTGGTACAGATAATGAGAATGGTTATCAGTTGTAGAAGAAAGTCTTGTACCAAATTCTAATAGAATGAGCTACTCTGCCACAAAATCAGGAGGTTTAAGTCGAGAGTTTTGTTCCAAAACTCTGCAGTTTATGTCTCGTTGCCCCAAAAAGCAAATTTAAATAGTCATTATTCGGAACTTGACGGATATGATGTCCTGCGGTTGCAGTTGTAGACTTAGCCTTATTTATATTATTGATAGACTCCAGGTGGAGTTGCTGCAGTAGCAGCTGTGGAGGCTGTGCGCAATCATCCATGTAAGATCTTTGCAGGCCTGTGGGTAAGCATGTGTGCAGAAGAGTGTAGGGTTAATTCTGTGCATGTGCTTATCCATGGGCATGCGTTGATTGGGCATAAATCCACAGCTGGAAATGCTTATTAAAAAAGACCAGTCTTCGCTTTTAAAACTGGACTTCTTTCTTTGGTGATTCATTTAGAGTCGACTATGCGGACGGCTTCGGCCGCGATTTCGCGGAGCCTCTGTCTCTCGTCAGAGAGATAGAGGAAGCCCAGCAGGGCTTCGAAGCCGGTAGCCACTTTGTAGTCTCTCGGATCTGCATGCTGAGGGCGGGACATGCTGCGGTGGTTGCGAGCTCTTTTATATATCTGCTCCTCTTCCTCGCTAAGGAAGCCGGAGGCTATCATGGCGCGTGCGGCCTTGGCCTGCCCTGTCGCAGATACGTACCTGACAGCTGTGTGGTGCGCCCTGTCTACATCTCCCGGCTTTTCTGTCACTATCTTCTCACGCACAATTACCTCGAAGACAGCATCCCCGAGATACGCGAGTGTAGTGGTATTCATTCTGTTGAGTTCTGTTTTTGTCATTAGTTGCGGATTATCTGCACTCCCTGCGGTGTGTCCTTGAGCGTGATTCCCATGGCTGCAAGCTGATCTCTTATCTCGTCGGCGCGAGCCCAGTTCTTCTCTGCACGTGCAGCCTGTCTCTCATCAATCAATGCCTGGATGTCGTCTCCGAGTCCGCCCTCTTCATCCTCATGTCCGAAGATTCCGAGCACATCTGTGAGCTCCTTGATTCTCGCAAGGGCTTCCTTGGCATAAGACTTCGAAGCGCCTTCTCTGACTGTAGTATTGATCTCAGTTACGAGTTCGAAGATCGCGGCAATTCCGTCAGCGGTGTTGAGATCGTCATCCATCACCTCGATGAACTTCTCTCTGTACTTATCCATCTCCGCAATCTTGGTAGCCTCATCCGCCATAGCTTCGTCAGTTCCGTTCTCGGTGAGGAACTCGAGATTTTGTATTGCTGTGGCAATTCTTTCATAGCCTTGCTTGGACTGCTCCATCAAAGCATCTGAGAAATTAATCGGACTTCTGTAGTGACCCGAGAGCAGGAAGAATCTGATAACATCTCCGCTGTAGTGCTCGCGAATGTCTCTTACCGTAAAGAAATTGCCGAGTGACTTGGACATCTTCTTGCCGTCCACATTGATATATCCGTTATGCATCCAGTAGCGGGCAAACGGCACGCCGTTGCAAGCCTCTGACTGCGCGATTTCGTTCTCATGATGCGGGAATGTAAGATCCTGCCCGCCGCCGTGAATGTCTATGGTGTCGCCGAGGTGTTTCTTGGCCATGGTCGAGCACTCGATGTGCCAACCCGGACGTCCCATGCCCCAGGGTGACTCCCAAGCGATTTCTGACTCTTCTTTCCTTGCTTTCCAAAGCGCAAAGTCAAGAGGGTCTTTCTTTACTTCGCCTATCGCAATGCGAGCACCGCTCTCGAGATCATCGATATTCTGGCCTGACAGCTTTCCGTAATCAGAGAAGTTCCTGGTTGAGTAATATACATCCCCATCGGCCTCGTATGCGTAGCCTTTATCGATCAAGGTCTGCACGAAATCTATAATCTCCTGAATATGCTCGGAGACCTTAGGATGCACGTCAGCTTTTACAACACCGAGGGCCTCCGCATCGTCGAAGTACTCTGCGATGTATTTTTCAGATACTTCAGGTGCAGTCACGCCTTCCTCTTTAGCCTTGTTGATGATTTTGTCATCGACATCCGTGAAGTTCTGCACGAACTTAACATCATATCCTCTGTATTTGAAATACCTTCTGAGAGTGTCGAACACAACGAAAGGCCTGGCGTTTCCGATGTGGAAATAATTGTACACGGTAGGGCCGCAGACATACATCTTGACCTTGCCCGGCTCAATAGGTACGAACTCTTCTTTTCTGTTAGTTAGCGTATTGTATACTTGCATTTTTCCTCCCTTTTATGCGCCTAGCACAGCGCCAATGCATCCCATTACTATCAGTACAATGAACGGGCTTTTTTTGAACTTAGCCATGAGCACTACAGTCACCAGCATTATGATTACTGCTATCACATCTATCGGAGTATCGGCCAAAGCTCCGATTAAACTGCTTCCGAGCCTGCCCTCTCCCGCCAGAGACGGTGGCACCAATGTAGCCGCTGCAGATGCAATAAGTCCCATAACAGCAGGTCTGATTCCTGTCATTGCACCTTTTACGAACTTGCTATCCTTGAATTTTTGCATAGTCCTTACAACTATGCTGACTATTATAAACGCCGGCAGTATGACACCGAATGTCGCAGCAAGTGAACCTCCTATACCCGCGGCCTCGAAGCCTACATAAGTTGCTGTATTAACCGCCAACGGTCCCGGCGTAATCTGCGAAATTGCCACTATATTGGCAAACATCTCACGACTCATATCCAGGAATGGCTGTATGCTGTCATAGATGAGCCTGACTATCGCGAGGCCACCACCGAATCCAAGCAATCCCACCTTGAAGAAACTGAGGAAGAGTTTGAGGAATATCATTTACTCTCACCTCCATCCTTTTCATCAGATGCAGATGCTGCCACACGGCTGGCACTGACCATAACACTGGCAATTCCCAATATGATAAACAGCAATATTACGTATGCCGTATTGACTTTAAGTATCGTAATGAGCACAAAGGCAAGAAGCGCTGCAATGATAGCCCATTTATTCTTAATGGCCGCAGGTGCAAGCTGTATGACCGCCACTATCACCATTCCAAGCGCTGCAGCACGAAGGGCCGCCATGGCTCCCATCACTGCAGGATTGTCGCCTATAGTTGCGATCCCGTGTGCTATCAAGAGTATTAATACAAACGAAGGTAGCGTAACTCCCAGAGTTGCCACAATCGAACCTGCGAGTCCCTTCTTTTTATAGCCTACGAAGGTGGCCATATTGATTGCAATCACACCCGGCAGACTCTGACATACCGCCACAATATCCATAAACTCCTCCTTAGTGAACCACTTTTTTTCGTTGATTAAAGTGTTCTGGAGGAGAGGCAGCATCGCAATGCCCCCGCCTATTGTAAAAGCCCCTAATTTGAAAAACACTATGAATAATTCGATAAGTGTACTCATAACTACACTATATTACAATAGATTCAGATAATTATAAAGACCTCTGTCAATTGCTTTTCTCGCAAATGAAAACGGCCCGCTTTGCAGGTCGTCTCCATTCTATACAAGGTTTGTGAAGGGTTAAACCGGATTTAGCTTATCAATCATCATCGTCATCATCGTCATCGTCATAATCGTGATCATCGTAGTCGTCATCATCATCGGCTTCCCAGCGTCCGTCGTCTCTTTCGTAGACTCTTCCGTTTTCGACCTTCTTGTCGTATTCCGGCTCCCATCTGCCATCGTCCTTTTCATAAACGACGCCATTTTCTACCTTGTATTCATCATCACCACTTATTACAGTTCCCGATGAATTGCTTGATGATGAATTTCCGGAGTTGTTACCAACGTTGCTCTTAGGTGCAGTGATCCTAGGCTCGTATTCCTTCTCGAATGACACTACGCTGCCATTGTATGCATTGATATCGTAATCATATTCGTAGTCTCCTGCTCTGAATGACACCTCATATATAAGGGTTCCGCGCTCGACATCGAACTCGTATTTTACATTAGTTGCATCGGACTTGCTCACTCCTGCTTGCTTAAGCGCTGCATCAAGGGCTTTTTCCTCACCAATGTATTGACTCGACTCAGCATTTCCGTATGAAGTCGTCTTCGTCACGCCTCTCTTCTGACCGAGCAGAATCAGCTCTTGTGTTTTGAGACCGAGCAGATCGGATTCCTTCATCTTAGTGCTGCCCGTATTAAGGAGGTTTTTAATCAGCCATGCCTTTCCGAGAGAGATGCCATTGGCATCGGCAAAGCTCCTCGTCGCTTCATCGCTTGCCCCGTATTGCCCGAGCACAGCCGCAGCAATCTCTGTGTTCTCCAAGTAATCATTGATTTGTTTGGAGAGCCTCTTTTCAATCTGAGTTCCTACCTGCTCATCATCTGCGCTTACAGAGAGCAGAATGGAATTGGACAAATCCGTAAGATATCCGTGTGTAAGCATCGATCCTACTATGGCATTACATGCTACATCTATATCGCTACCTTTGAGGTCCATTTCGGCAAGTATCTCCGCCGCCTCGTCATTGACCGGGATTGCTTCTATTACTCTCTCCTTGTTGTTTATCGAGATTTCGATGCCCGGATTTACATCCAAGCTGACCAGAGCGAGTGGAGGTCTTCCTGTCATGCTTAGCGATATGCCCGCCACCACTAGTAACAGTGATGCTGCAACACTTATTACTCTGCGCCATGGCACCAGGCTGTCCCTCTTGATCCATTCTCTGCCTGTTACCGTTGATACTGCTTCATCCTTTGCGATTGCATCCTGCATAAGTTCCTTAGGCTCGGCCGTGATATTGAGCTCTGCCATCAAGTCATCGAGTATATTAGGAGTGATATCTGCAACGGCAGTATTCAGACTTTCGATTATCTTCTTCTCTGTCATTGTTCTCCTCCTTTCTCCTCGAGTTCATTTCTAAGTTTTTTAATCGATCTGTTGTATTTGGATAGCACCGTGCCGGTCGGTAGTTCAAGTATCTCGGCAATCTCTCGGTGCTTCATCCCTGTCAGAGAGTGAAGTATCACTATCTGCCTCTCTTCAAAGTCTAGTTTGGCCAATGCCTCTTGCAATATAACCTTGTCCAGTATCGTGCCGGATTCGTCTGTTCTGACCAGATCTTCATATTCTTCGAGATCCTCGCAGACGGTCCCCGACCTCACCTTGCTGTAGCACAGGTTCTTCACTATTGTGAGTATCCATGCCAGTGGCTTGCCCATAGGCTTATAGGTGACTGCAGCTGTGTACACCTTTATGAATGCATCATGCATTACATCCTCGGCATCGTGCTTGTTTTTAAGTATCGACAAGGCGAACCCGTACACAGCTGACGATGTCTGTTCATATAATTCCTTGAACGCAGCCCCATCGCCGGCGGCCATTCGTATTATTAAATTTTCGTCGACGTAAGCTACGCTCATAACTCTATCCTTCTTTCAATTATCTTGTTAATTATCTGCCTCTGTACTCCCAGCTGTGTTCTTTAACTTTACCTGTCGGAGCCTGGATTTCTACATCATACTTGTAGTTTCCGTTTCTGAATTCTACCTCATAAACGCCTTCGCCGTCATCATATTCGTACTTGCATTTTCCCTTTTGAACTACGGCGAGTTTTACTCCTGTGGCTCTGGCTGCTACTTTCTGTGCTGCAAGCTTGCTTATTTTCTTTCTGGAAGTATTTCTCTTGTGCTTGTAGTTGATGGACTTTTCCGTGATTCTTCCGTTGGCTTTACGAATCTCGTAGCTGTACCTTGCACCGTTCTTTTTGTTTACGAACTTTACATCATATTCGCCGTCTTTGCGATCAAATTTCACGCTCAGTCTGCTGATTTGCTTCTTTGCGAGCTTTGCATTTTTGAGTGCAATTTGCTCAGCATTCTTGCTGGTCTTTCCTGCTGCGAATACTCCGCTTGTCATGGTCATTACCATTATCAGCGCGAGTACTATCGATATTAATCTCTTCCTCATGATACACCTCCTGATTGACATTTAACTCGTTTTATCAAGAACCCTTAAGTGCCCTTCTATTAGGTTAACGTCGGAGGTCTGCATTTTATTGCATCATATTTCAAAATTTTTTAAAAAAATGTGAAAGCCGCTTTGAGCCTTCACATTTTCTTCCTATTCTATATCGGCAAACCATGGCCTGCCGCTTCGCACTAGTGTGCATTCAGTGTCTCTTCGGAGAGATTCTTGTACAGATGTCTGCCGTCTTTCTCTTCGCTCCAAAGTGCAATCGCTTTATCTACAGCCTCATCTGCCGTCAGAGTCTCGAGCTCTGCGTCACGGCGGAGTTTGTATTCGACTTTTCCCTCGCCTGCGAGTTTGCCGACAGTAATCCTGATAGGTATACCAATGAGATCTGCGTCGTTGAACTTAACGCCCGGCCTCTCGTCTCTGTCGTCGAGTATGACCTCAAGGCCCGCATCCTCGAGTTTCTTTTCTATATCATATGCGAGCTTCATCTGATCCTCGTCAGCAGTCTTAACAACCGTAATTATGACGTGATACGGTGCCACCGACATAGGCCAGATTATGCCTTTATCGTCGTGGTGCTGCTCGACTATGGCCTGCATTGTGCGAGTCACTCCTATACCGTAGCAACCCATCCAGTAAGGATGGTCCTTTCCGTTCTCGTCCTTATAGGTCGCGCCCATGCTCTCGGAATACTTGAGTCCGAGCTTGAATACCTGACCGACCTCGATGCCGCGACGGAATTTAACAGGCTGTCCGCAGTGCGGGCAAGCATCGCCTTCTTGAAGCTCCTTTATATCCGTCACGATATCTCCCGTATAGTCTCTGCCGTAGCAAACGCCCAGCATGTGATGATCTTCCTGATTGGCGCCCGCGCACATATTTACTGTATCTACGAGCTCGGAGTCTACGACTATAATGCAATTCTTAAGTCCCATAGGACCTGTGAAGCCGCCTACGATTCCGGTTGCAGCTCCCATCTCTACCTCATCGGCAAACTCAATGTTGTGTGCCGGGATGTTGAGGGCGTTGACGAGCTTGGTCATGTTGAGCTGTCTGTCGCCTCTTACAAATGCCGCTACATAATCTTTAGGCTGCATCTCATCGTCATATGTCCTGAACATAAGAGCCTTGATGGACTTAGCTGTAGGAATCTTAAGAAATGCGCATACATCCTCTATGGTCTTGCAGTCCGGAGTCTTAACGAGCTCCATCTCCTTCATTTCCTCAGGAGCCTGCTTCTCGTCTCTGGTCTCGGCTCTCTCTGCAGTAGCAGCCATGCCGCAATTGTCGCAGTAGAGTATGTCGGATTCTCCCCAGTCTGAAAGAGCGGAGAACTCGTGGGACTTGCTGCCGCCTATAGGGCCGTTGTCTGCCTCTACAATTCTGAAATCGAGTCCGCAGCGTGTGAAGATCTTCTCATAAGCATGGTACTGCCTCATATATGCGGTATGGAGATCCTCCTCTGTCGCATCAAATGTATATGCGTCCTTCATGATGAACTCCCTCGTTCTCAGAAGTCCGTATCTCGGACGAGCCTCGTCTCTGTATTTGAACTGGATTTGGTAAATCGAGAAGGGCAGCTCCTTATATGACGAATACTCCTTCCTTGCGAAGTCAGTGAACATCTCCTCGCAGGTAGGATTCAGTATGAAGTCGTTACCGGCTCTGTCCTGAATTCTCCAAAGCTCAGGTCCGTATGCATACCATCTGCCTGTCTCCTGCCAAAGCTCAGCAGGATTGACATGCGGCATGTGAATCTCCTGGCAATCTATATAGTCCATTTCTTCCCTTACGATCTGCTCGACCTTGCGGACTGTCCTCCAGCCGAGTTTAGGGAACATATAGATACCGGCAGATTCCTGCTTGATCATATTCGCTCTTACGAGCAGCTTGTGGCTCTCAAGTACGGCATCCGATGGTGCCTCTCTCAGAGTCTTGAGGTGTGCCTTTGATAATCTCATCTTTAAAAACTCCCTTCTATGGTGCATGAGGCAAACGCAGCTATGCCCTCGCCTCTGCCCGTAAACCCGAGTCCCTCCTCGGTCGTGGCCTTTACATTGACCGCGCCCCCGGCAACTCCGAGCGTATTCGCTATATTATCTGACATCTCATCTATGTACGGCGCGAGCTTAGGTGCCTGCGCTATGATTGTGATATCTACGTTACCAATGCCGAAATCTCCGAGCATCTCCTTTACCTTAGCCAGGAGCTGCATAGAATCGGCGCCCTTGTACTTCGGATCGGTATCCGGGAAGTGCCTCCCTATATCTCCGAGTCCTGCCGCTCCGAGCATGGCATCCATAAGAGCGTGCACGGCTACGTCCGCATCCGAATGACCGTCAAGTCCTTTCTCATATGGAATCTTCACTCCGCAGAGTATCAGGTCTCTGCCCTCAGTCAGCCTATGCACATCATATCCGTTTCCGACTCTGGTACTCAAATTGATATCCTCCGGTGTTGTAATCTTCAGATTTGCTTTGGCGCCTTTTATAATTCCTACATCTATACCGGCATGCTCGGCATAAGACGCATCATCCGTTCCGATAAATCCGTCCTGCCTCGCAAGTTCGTGTGCATGTATTATATCCGAGAGCCTGAATACCTGAGGCGTCTGCACGCAGAACACCCTGTCCCTCGGCACATCAGCACTCGTTATTATAGGATAAGAGTGCTCTTCATTCAACGGGGATTCGGAAATCATTCTGACGGAATCCGTAGACGGCATCGCAGCAGTAACGGCCTTGCATTCCGACATGGCCTCTATGCACCTGTCTATTATTCCTTTATATACACCCGGCCTTGCGGCGTCGTGTATCAGCACCATGACCTCTTCATCCGATACACCCTTTGATTTCGCATCATCGGAAGCTCCTTTGAGGCCGGCCTCTACGGAATCCGATCTCTCCTCTCCGCCTTTTACGATAAGGATGTCCGGCGCCTTATCCGTTGCGCTCTCGGCTGCCGCAGTCCTGATATCTCCCATTATCTGATTGTAGGTTTTATCGAGGGATCCGTCTCCCGGCGCCACCACCACGATGGCGTCTATGTCGGAGCGGAAGGCAAACTTCCTCACGGACTCCTCCAGAACCGTAGAGGCTCCGTATGGCAGGAGCTGCTTGGGCGTTTCGGTTCCCATGCGTTTGCCTGAGCCCGCTGCTACTATTACTGCATAAATCTTCTTATAGCTCATAATCCTCACCTGCACTCGGCTCTTACATAGAAAAAGGCCGAACAGCCTATATATTCAGTTCGACCATCTCGTCAGCTTCTTCCATTGTGTATCCGCCCGCAAATATGAGCTCGCTCTCGAGTATCTGCTTTGCGGTGCTGAGGAGTTTCTTCTCCCCGGTGGATAGGGGTTTGGCTCTGTCCGTCCTTACGAGATTTCTGACTACCGCTGCTACCTCCAGTATGTCTCCCGTCTGGAGACGCTCTGTGTTCTCGCGGTATCTCTTGTTCCAATTGGGATTCATTGACTCGGTCTTACCTTTGAGTACTTTGAGGACTTCATCAATGCGATCGGGATTGATTATGGCTCTCACTCCGAGTTTCTCGCAATTGTCTATCGGAACGGAGGCTTCCATGCGGCAGTAAGGAAGATCAACATTGTAATACATACGGGTCTCACCGAGGAAATCTTTCTCTACGATTTCCTTTATGATTCCCGCCCCGTACATCGGATATACAATCTGGTCTCCGACCTTGAACATGGACGCATTACCCCCTATACATAAACGATTATATCTTTTTTGAGGGCAAATTGCAAAAATAAAAAATGTTATTTTATCACTCACATATATCTATGTCAATGTTAAAAATGATATGGTATAATTTACTCCAGCTTTAGACTTGCAATACATCGACAAATCAATCTCAACTCGGAGGTTTTAGATGAAAAGAATACTAATAGTAGACGATGAAGCCGGCATCCGCGAGGTTATCAAAGAATATGCGGAGTTCAGCGGATATGAGGCCGAGGAAGCCGCCGACGGCATGAGCGCCATCGGATTGGTTAAATTAAACGACTACGATCTCATCATCATGGACATTATGATGCCTAAACTGGACGGTTTCAGCGCGGTTAAGGAGATACAAAAGATCAAGGACATACCTATCATCATGCTCTCTGCCAGAGGAGAGGAATACGATAAGCTCTTCGGTTTTGAGCTCGGCATAGATGATTATGTGGTTAAGCCTTTCAGCCCCAAAGAACTGATGGCCAGAGTAAATGCAGTTCTGAGCCGCAGCAGCAGTGCTGACAGATTGAAGTCAAAAGTCGAGAGGTTCGAAGGCCTTGAGGTTAACTTCGATGCGCGCACCATCAGCGTGGACGGCAAGCGCGTGGAGCTTACACCTAAGGAATACGACCTGCTCTTCTACATGATACAGAATCGCAACATTGCCCTTTCGAGAGCAAGGCTCCTTACGGATATCTGGGGCTATGATTTCTACGGCGACGACAGGACCATAGATGTCCGTATCGTAAGTTCATCGCGACTCTGCGCGGCGTCGGATATAAGTTCGATTTCGAGGATGATGTAAAAGACGAAAACTCAGAAGAATAAAACTGATGGCTGTATATAATGAAGAACGTTCCAAATGGGATAGCGGCAGTATCAAGACGACGACACTCTTCTCGTTCGTCGTCTTTGCATTGTTCCTGCTTACGGTTATCTGGGGACTCGCCAACTTCTTCATGGATACATACTATGAACGAGCCCGTTCGCAGGAGGTAATTCGCACAGCCAATGTCCTTGCGACTCAGTTCAGACAGAATCGCCAAGACTTCCCTACCTATGCCGTGCAGACAGCAGGAGCGAACGGCATCTACATCAGAATGGACACCCCTTCCGAAAGCCTGGTCTACGACGGCACCAGCACAGTAATAGATTCAGGGCAATTCACCGAGGACGTCCAGCACATAAGCAATATGCTGGCGGAATCTCACACAGGCAGCGTAAGCGACACCATACTCGGTCAGTCTCAAGGCGGATCGAGGCTGCTCTATGCAACGGGCATCATGACCTCGGGAGAAGAGAACACCCTTTACATAATTGCCCCGCTGCATCCGGACCCTGCCACTATCAGGATACTGCGAGACATGCTCCTATATATTTCATCTATAGTCCTCGTGGCTTCATTTGTGCTCGCATACATGCTATCACGCAGAATTACTCTGCCTATCGAGAACCTCACAAGATCCGCCACCGAGCTTTCGCAGGGCAACTACAATGTTAAATTCGACGGCTCTGCATTTACGGAGACCAGGGAGCTTGCCCGAGCGCTCAACAAGGCGTCGTATGAGATGGAGAAGACCGACTTCTACCAGCGCGAGATTCTGGCTAATGTCTCGCACGATCTCAAGACACCGCTGACCATGATTAGATCTTACGCCGAGAAGATAATGGATATTTCCGGAGATAATCCGGAGAGGAGAAGTGCCGACCTCGGAGTCATCATCAATGAGACCGAGAGGCTCAACAAACTCGTCGGAGACATAATGTCCGTATCGAATCTCCAGTCCAATAATATAGAGCTTCACAAGGAGACCTTCGACATAGTCGAGGCGGCCCGCGATGTATATGAGAGCTACAACGTACTGAGTTCCTCTCAGGGTTTTGAGATACACTTCCACCCTTGTAAGTCCTGCTACGTAGTCGGCGATCGCACCCGTCTAATGCAGGTCATGAACAATTTCGTGGACAACGCAGTCAAGTACGCCGGTGACGGGAAGTATATAGATATCAAGCTTACGCGAAACGGCAAGAATGTGAGATTCCGTTGCATAGACCACGGCATAGGCATACCGTCTGATGAGATTGCTCATGTCTGGGATAAGTATTACAGGACTTCGGCCAATCACGAGAGAGCCATAGAAGGCACAGGCCTCGGCCTTGCCATCGTAAAGGGCATCCTTACGCTCCACAATGCCAAATACGGAGTGGACAGCAAGGAAGGCAAAGGCTCGGATTTCTGGTTCGAGCTCGAGACCGTCAGGAAGCCGAATAAAAAAACCATGAGCACCATGGAGCTCGACAGGCGAGAGATAGAGGAAAAGAGAAAAGAAGAGGCAGCTAATGGCCAAGAAAGCTAAAACAGTATTCATGTGCAGCGAGTGCGGCAACGAGTATCCGTCCTGGCAGGGACAGTGCTCTTACTGTGGCGCTTGGAACACTATAATTGAACATAAGGTAAAGGAGCTCGAGGAGCCTTCGGCTGACAGCCGCCGCCGTACGGGTACCGGCGGAGGACAGCCTGTTAAGCTCGGAAGCGTCGGTACCGCGGACTATGCACGAATGAGTTCGGGCATAGGAGAACTCGACAGAGTTCTCGGCGGCGGCATCGTGCTGGGCTCCCTTGTTCTCATAAGCGGTGAGCCGGGCATAGGTAAATCCACTATAATAGCCCAGTCCGCCAACAGCATAGCGGATAAATACGGGACCGTGCTCTATGTCAGCGGCGAGGAATCTGAGGAGCAGGTTAAGCTCAGAGCCGACAGAGTCTGCGGCAGCATAAGCGACAATCTCCTCATCTACCCCGAGACCAACATAGAGAATATACTTGCCGTCTGCGAGAACGAGAAACCTTGCTTTCTCATAGTCGATTCCATACAGACAATGTACTCTGCCGAAGTCGATTCGGTTGCCGGCAGCATCACCCAGATCAGGGCATGCTCTAATTTGCTTATCAAGTTCGCAAAGACCAATAACGTGCCGGTATTCATAGTGGCTCATGTCACGAAGTCAGGTGAGCTCGCAGGGCCTAAGACCATAGAGCATATGGTGGATTGCGTGCTTAGCTTTGCAGGAGAGCGCGACAGAGATCTCAGGATACTGAGGTCATTTAAGAACAGATTTGGCACCACAGACGAGATAGGCGCATTTCGCATGACGAGCGACGGCATGATAGAAGTTCCGGATCTCTCCGGCAGCCTTATCGAGAACGAAGGCACTGAGGAGGGCTCTGTAGTATCTGCGGTATACGAAGGCTCGCGCCCTGTCTTCTTCGAGATTCAGGCTCTGGTTACCAGGGCCAATGTAGGATTCGCCAGAAGGACAGCCATAGGCATCAGTCAGAACAGACTGAGCCTCATACTGGCCGTGCTTGAGAAAAAAGCAGGCATCAGCCTGCTCGATTATGACGTATATGTAAATGTAGTCGGCGGGATGAACACGAACAGCACTGCGACGGATCTGGCCGTTGCACTCGCTATTTACAGCTCGTTCAAGGGCCGCGCCTCTTCGAGGCGCATAGTGGCCGTCGGTGAAGTCGGTCTGACAGGCCACTTAAGGTCCGTCGCAAATGCCGACAAGATCATCCAAGAGGCCGTCCGCCTCGGCTACGAAGCCGTGATACTTCCGGACCGCAACGCCGGAAAAACCTCAGGTGGCATACAGGTCATCGGAGCCTCTAATATCTCCGACGCTATAAAAGCCTACTTAAAATAATTGCACTTCCTAAATCATAGAGATTTTTAAAAGCACATCCCGCAAGATGTGCTTTTAGAATATCTATTGATCATTTTTGGCTGCAATCTTTGCGGCCTTTTTAGCTTCGCGACGTTCGCGTTTCATCTTCTTGATGGCAGCCTTCCTCGCCTTTTTGGCTGCCCTGTCTTCGTTCCATTCCTTGGCATCGTGGTATTTGATGCGATCGAACCAATCCGTCTTGTATCTGATTAGAAGTATCACTCCTACGTAAGCCGCCCCTATGCAGGCATCGAGTATCAATTCCTCTATAGTAATCTCGGACGAGATCTTGGATATGCTGAACCCGTCTAACAGAAATGCTACGTAGTTATTTACTATGTGCATGGCGGACGAGACCTCGAGACCACGCCCTATCCAAGCAGACAGTCCCATAGTAATTCCGCTTATGAAAATCGTTATCTGCCCTATCCTGTTATACGGATGCATGGCGGCAAATCCCACAGCTGAAATCACTATGGCTATTATTGGCACCCTGAACCACGCGCCCAGAGTTTGGTTCAGAAATCCGCGGAACACGTACTCCTCGGCGATGCATTGAAGCGGTATGAGCACGAGCACGAGGTAGAATGCGTATTTGCCGAATTGATTATGAAATTCCCCATGGTCTGTAAAATAATAGGTATATAAGACCATAGGCGCACCGACTACCAGTGCAGCCACGAAGAGCGACTTGATAAACACCGTGTGGCTCCATCCGCCGCGAGAAGATGTGTATGATGAATAGCTTCGCTCATGCACGATGGCTCTGGCTATTATAAATGCCGGTATCATCAATACTATACTTCCGAGATTGAGCACCGCCCCGGTAATATCGTATATTTCCAGATTATCATATCCTCCCTGCAGACGAGCCATGAACCCGTCCAGGTTGCCGCCGGTATACATGAAGTCACCGGCCATGGTAGCCGCTACAAGGATGACGCAGAATATAAAATAGAAAATAACGCCGAAAAAGAATGTGAAAAACGGCTTCCACCATCTGAAGCTGTCGAACTGCCTGGCGAAGGTCACGTAATCATATTCTTTTTTATTCTCTTCAGTTACGAAATCATTATAGTTATCCATTTTTCTTCTATTAATGAGCCCGCCCTTATGGGCGAGCTCAAATTTACTTGCTATTTTACCGTCGGAGCGAAGCCGACAGAGGTCAAGGTTTCCGACTTTACGGCAACGCCGTATAATCCGGAGGAAACCTTATTTCTCCTCCTGACTTGCCTTATACGCTGCTACTACCTTATCCGCGAGGTTGCTTGGGAGCTCTGCATATCTTGCGAACTCTACTGTGAAGCTTCCTCTGGCCTGTGTCATCGATCTGAGAGCGATGGCATAGTCGAAGAGCTCTGACTGTGGGCACTCTGCGTGGAGAACCTGTCCGCCGTGGATAGGATCCATACCGAGTACGATACCTCTTCTGTTAGGGAGGTCGCCCATTACAGCTCCTACGTATGTCTCAGGAACTGTGATGTCGAGCTTCATGATAGGCTCGAGCAGGCAAGGCTTAGCCTCTACGATACCCTTCTTGAATGCGAGCGATGCTGCGATCTTGAAGGATACTTCGTTGGAGTCTACTTCGTGATAGGAACCGTCATAGAGTACGGCCTTGATGTTCTGTACCTTACATCCTGCGAGAGGTCCCTTCTCCATGCACTCGAGAAGTCCCTTCTCAACTGCAGGTACGTAGTTCTTAGGAACAGATCCTCCGAACAGCTCTTCGCTGAACTCGAGGCCTTCCTCCTGCGATGGGCTGAATCTGATATGTACATCACCGTACTGACCTGCACCACCGGACTGCTTCTTATGCTTACCCTGTACGTCGGAGTTGCCCTTGATAGTCTCTCTGTAAGCGATCTTCTGAGGAACTACATTTACGCTTACGCCGTATCTGTCTTTGAGCTTAGCCTGGATGATACCAAGCTGGATATCTCCCTGACCTCCGAGCAGAGTCTGATGTGTCTCTGCATTTCTCTCGAGTACGAATGTTGGGTCTTCTTCCATGAGTCTGGAGAGTCCCTGAGCCATCTTCTCGTCCTCGTTCTTGTCCGCAGCCTCTACAGCTACGAAGTAGCAAGGATTCGGGAAAGCCGCAGGATTTACAACTACCTGCTTAGCCTTGCTGCAGAGAGTGTCTCCTGTCTTTGTGTTCTGGAGTTTGCCGAGAGCTACGAGGTCACCCGCAACTACTGTGTCGGTATTCTCCTGGTTCTTACCTCTTACGAAGAAGATGGAACCGAGCTTCTCTGACTTCTCTGAACGCGGGTTGTATACGTCAGCGCCGGACTTGAGTGTTCCGGACACTACCTTTGCGTATGAAATCTTTCCGAGGAACGGATCGGCAAGTGTCTTGAAGATGTAGAGCACGAGATCTCCTGCAGGATCGCACTTGATCTCGATGTCTGCGCCCTTGTCGTCCTTGGCCTTTGTAACGAAAGTCTCAGGCTTCGGTACATACTTGCAAAGAGCGTCGAGTACCTCGTCAACTCCGTTTCCGCTCATGCTGCTCATCTGAAGGATAGGCATGATGTCTCCGTTATGGATACCCATAGCGAGGCCGTGGGCAAACTCCTCATCAGTGAAAGCCTCTCCCTCGAAGAACTTCTCCATGAGTGCCTCATCAGCACCGGCAACCGCCTCATCGAGAGCGTCTTTATCATCGAGAGTTACGCATGAAGCGCCGAACATATCCTTAATCGAAGCGATAACTTCGTCTACGTTTACGTTGTCCTTGTCTGTCTTGCTCAGCACGAAGAATGTCGGGCTGTTGAACTCTTT
>CACWIO010000033.1 GCA_902760855.1 uncultured Eubacteriales bacterium | reverse complement strand
GTCATTTAAAATCTCGGCTACAGCTGACAGTCCGATGCCACCTATGCCGAGACAATGTATTTTCTTATATTTACTGAAATCAGTCATTTATTTCTCCTGAAATTAGTGAGCTTTGCTCCACTTTGATTATAAGACAAGCGCCTTGTTCTTTCAAGGTATATAGGTATAATGTTTGTATGGAAAAAATATATTTAGATAACGCAGCGACGTCCTTTCCGAAGCCGCCTGAAGTCGCGGATGCGGTTTATGATTATATGACGAAAGTCGGTGCGAATATAAATCGCGGCGGCTACGAGGCAGCCTATGATCTCGAGGGCCTCGTATTCGAGACGCGCGAGATGCTAAAAGACATGTTCGGAGGCACGGATTGCAAGAATGTGGTCTTTACTAAGAATGTCACAGAGTCTCTTAACGTGGTTTTGAAAGGTTTCCTTAAGCCGGGAGACCATGTGCTCTGCTCATCGATGGAACATAACGCTGTTATGAGGCCTCTTGTACAGCTCGAAGGCCTGGGCATTCAATTTGACAGAGTGCCTGCAAACAGTAACGGTGAGCTCGAGACGGATAAGCTCGAGTCTATGATTAAGCCTAATACCAAGGCCATAGTAATGACGCATGCCAGCAATTTGGTGGGAACGATTAATCCTATAGCTGAAGTCGGTCATATCGCAAAGAAACACGGTCTTAAACTAATCGTTGATGCCGCCCAGACTGCAGGTGTATTTCCGATAGACATGAACTCCATGAATATTGATGTGCTTTGCTTTACGGGTCACAAGTCACTGCTGGGACCTCAGGGCATAGGCGGATTTATACTTGCTGAGGACATGATAGACCTCATATATCCTATTCTCTCCGGCGGCACCGGCTCCATCAGCCATACGGAGGAAGTCCCGGATTTCATGCCGGACAAATTCGAGCCCGGCACTATGAATCTGCCCGGTATAGTAGGACTTAATGCAGCTCTTAAATGGATAAATGCCCGTGGTATGGATTCCATAAGGGAGCACGAGCTTATGCTCACCGAGAGATTTCTGGACGGGCTCGCTCCGCTTGAGGAGTCAGGCCTTGTAAAAATATACGGGCTCAAAGGCATAGAAGGCAGAGCCCCTGTTGTATCAATCCAAACTCTGAATACAGACTGCGCGGATGCCGCGTTCAGGCTCGACTCTGAGTATGGAATTGCTACAAGAGTCGGCCTGCACTGCTCACCGGCCGCCCACAAGAGCATCGGCACATATCCGGTCGGCACGCTGCGCTTCTCCTTCGGCGTATTCAACACCGAAGCCGAAGTAGACGCGGCCATCCGCGCCCTCTGCGATATTTGCAGATAGAAATCAAAATGAGCACTTGTTATAAATTTCATGCATTTTCGACAAATAAATCCATATATGCATGATTCATCCTAAAACAATAGCTTTCAACTTTACAATAACTCGCAGACAACTATTTATCGTCAAGCAAATTAATCAATGGATATAAAAAATCATGCATATATTCTATTTTTGCAGAATTATGCATGATTTTTGTTAAATCTCCTGTATTACCTTACGGCACTATACGAGTGTACCCATGTGCTTGAGTGTTCTTACGAGCTGTGATACATAGCTCATCTCGTTATCGTACCAAGATACTACTCTTACCTCGAAGATATGAGTTCCGCACTGCTGTGCAAGAGTCTGAGTAGCGTCGAAGAGCGAACCATAGCTCATTCCGATTACGTCGCTTGATACGATCTCTTCCTCAGTATATCCATAGGACTCTGATACTGCAGCCTTCATTGCTTCGTTGATGCCCTCTACGGATACTGTGTCTGTCATATCCTTGAGTGTAGCGTCGAGGATAGTGATGGAGCCTGATGCTACAGGAACTCTCTGAGCGGAACCGATCAGTTTGCCGTCGAGTTCAGGAATTACGAGGCCGATTGCCTTAGCAGCGCCTGTTGAGTTAGGAACGATGTTGATAGCTCCTGCTCTTGCTCTTCTGAGGTCACCCTTCTTATGTGGTCCGTCGAGGATCATCTGGTCACCTGTGTAAGCGTGGATTGTAGTCATGAATCCTGTTCTGAGCTCTCTGTAATCTGCAAGTGCCTTAGCCATAGGAGCGAGGCAGTTAGTTGTGCAGGAAGCTCCGGATACGATTGTATCTTCCTTCTTCAGTGTCTCATGGTTAACACCGTATACGATTGTAGGAAGGTCATTGCCTGCAGGAGCAGAAATGAGAACCTTCTTAGCACCGGCATCGATATGAGCCTGTGACTTTTCCTTTGAACAGAAGAATCCTGTGCACTCGAGAACTACGTCTACATCGAGCTCACCCCATGGGAGGTTCTTTGGATCCGGTTCTGCATATACTCTGTATTCTTTGCCGTCTACGATGATACCGTTCTCGGTCTCCTCTACCTCGGCGTCAAATCTCTTCTGTACGCTGTCGTTTCTCAGAAGATATGCGAGCATGTGTGGGCTTGTGAGGTCGTTGATAGCTACAATCTCAATGTCCTTCTCAGCATAGAGCTTTCTGAATGACAGTCTTCCGATACGTCCAAAACCATTAATAGCAACTTTCATTTTTGTAAGTCTCCTTTCCTTACTTTTTCTTAATTATCTTTTTCACACCGCGTGATTATAGCACTTTGTCAACTAATACACAATAAAAATCATTAAAAAAGAGCCGAAACTCGGCTCTTCCTCGTTATTCGGAGCGATCACTCCTGATTACTTTACCTATATTCCATAAATGTGCGGCGTTGCGTGCGGCCTCTTCTCTCTCTTCATCCGTCTTATATCCGCACTCTCCGGTCTGCGCTCCGCAGTCCATGCACATCACATACCAGCACCAGCCGTTCTCCTCTTCGAGCAATCCCGGGCCGTCGCAATAGGGGCATTCCTGTAATTCGATTTCTTCATAAATGCTCATTGCCGATTCCTCCGTTTTTAACGAAAAACCGCTAAGCGATGTGATTAGCGGCCTATTTGGTTGCGGGGGGGAGACTTGAACTCCCGACCTCCGGGTTATGAGCCCGACGAGCTACCAACTGCTCTACCCCGCGTCATCATATTGAAGAAGTGGTACCGGAGACCGGACTCGAACCGGTACGAAGTCGCCTTCGAGGGATTTTAAGTCCCTTGTGTCTACCAATTCCACCACTCCGGCGCATTTTTGTAATAAATGGCGCCTCGAGTAGGACTCGAACCTACAACCTACCGGTTAACAGCCGGGTGCTCTACCATTGAGCTATCGAGGCGCAATCGCTTATTGCGACTTTGTTAGTATAGCGGATTGAACTTTATAAGTCAACACCGAAATGCTATGATTTTGTGCGCTTTTTGGCACATTTTTACTTAGCGCTCATATCTGATTCCGCATTACTTCTTACTATCTTAATCTTATTCCTGTATTTAGCGGCATTTACCTCATCCCCCGCGAGCGCATAGATTGCAGCGAGCTCTTCCATAGCTTCGGTATTGCTTGGAGAGAGCACCAGTACGCGCTTGAAGCATTCCTTGGCATCCTCAGCATGACCGAGAGCTACTTCTGCGGTTCCGCTGTAGTACCAAAGAGGCCACCATTCGGCAAACGGCCCGTCTTTGTATTCATTCAGTATCTCAAGGCCACCCTGATAATCTCCCATCATCACTTTATTGCAACCATCTTCAATTCTGATCGGGTCATTTAGTTCTTCGAGCCTGTCGGAAATCTCATCTCTTAGTTCTGACAGCACATCATCATCCATGTCCTGAGTCTCAAGCGTCTCTCCTGATGAATACTTCAGGAAATCCTGCCATGTAAGCTTGGTCTTAAGATAAAGTCCGAGATTCAAATATTCATATCCGAGGAAATAATATCCCATGGCAAACTCAGGATGCAGCATAGTCAGAAGCTCGAAAGTCTCCATGGCCTCAGCCTTGTACCTTGCTGCGCACTCCTCGTCCTCCGTAGCCATCTCCTGGCAAGCCTTGCAAGCCCTTCCATATAGATATAGCGCTGCTCTAGACTTTGGCTCAATGCGTAGCGCTGCTCTAAGCAGCCTGCATGCGTCCTCGAAGTCGCCGCTATCTGCAGCCCTTGCCCCCTCGGATACCAGCATAGGCTCCGCTTGGTCTCCTGCGGCGTGTTTGATGAACTCCATATATTTATCCGCATATACGAAGAGAGGATCTCCCCCTACGACGCGGGCCATATCGAAGACTATATCTCTGGCGTCGCTTTCTCCGCTGCCTTCTGCCCCATCAGCCCTTACAGGAACCGGAACTCCGTTGAGAATATCAGCAGCTCCTATCCTGCTGAGGTAGTCGCTGCTGAGTTCCGCAAACATCATATTATGATTTCTGATACTTAAGTATCTGCTTATTCTGTCTTCATTCATCTTCGCTGTCACCTGCCCAGCCGCCTTTATCGAATTTCTTGAGTTCAGATGCCGTAAGATAATCCTCAAGATCCACTCTCATGACCTTCTCAAGCACCTTGAACTTTGATTCATCACTAAGTTCCCCATAGAGCTCTTTGGCAAACGCATGAAGAACTCTGGCCTTGCAATCTTTCCTTTCAAGCTTACTGTCCCCTGCAATGTCTCTATAGAATATGCTGAGGCTCTTGAAGAGCTCGTAAGGTCTGACGGCTGTGTCATTCAGTATGCGTCTGAAGGATTCTTTAAAGCATCCGCTGCCGAGATAAGCATCCGCCACTCTTGATATCTTCTTGATAAGAAGCAGCTGCGACGGTGACATATGCCCGCTCGCAATTACGTCATAAGGTGCGAATTCAGAATGGATATATCCGTATCTCTCGGCTTGTTTTCTGACAGTGCTGCCTTTCTTTGCGTAGAGTTGCTCTATCTGAAGCGGCATTCCGTCCGCCAGGCCATATGCTTTATTGAAAGCACGGGCAAACATAGTCTCTGTCTCATACGGTAGGCCTGAGGCGACGATAATCTTAATATCGACATTACCTGATTTCATGAGCTTGGTTACGTTGTACATCAGCTGATATACATTAGCTCTCCTGCCCATGGCATCGAGCACCTCAGCATTGGTGCTTCCTATGTCTATATTGAAGATAAAGAGGCCTTTTCTGGCATCGGCCAGCAGTCTGATGGTCTCCTCATCCAAATTATCTCCGTTTATATTGAACTCAAATTTGGTCTTGCCGTTATCGTTGGCAATTATAAATTCGAATATTCTGTATGCTCTTTCGCTGTTGAAATTGAACCAATAGTCGAAGAATACGACCTTCTTTACTTCTCTCGAGAGGAAATATCTGAGCTCCGAGCAGACCCTGCTTATGTTCAGCGTTCTGATTCTCGGATCCGGTAAGAATTGCCTGTGAATGGATCTGTCTGAAGTTCCTCTCATAGACTCGTAGTACGCTACGTCTTTATCGCAATCTATTCTCTCATACGGGAAAGGAAGTTCGCTCATGTCTATAGGATCCTCGAAAGGATTGACGACTATCTTATCATCTGTCCTGTATGCCAGTCCTGCCATGCTTTCGAAGCGATAATCCATCTCAAGTACAGCCTTAATGAAATTGTACATTACAATCTCGGCCTCTCCTCTTACAACGTAGTCGACATAAGGATTATCCTTCATGAAGTCGTGAGTCTCAAAGGACACTTCCATTCCGCCAAGCATAATGCCTGTGTCAGGCGCCGCCTTTTTGATCATCTGAGCCAGATTCCTGATCTGCTGAATGCTCTCGCTATCCGTATGCATATACACAAGATCAAAGTATCCGTCCATTATATTCTCATAGATATCCTGCACGGACTCATTCTCGTATGTCCTGAATTCAAGCTCAATAGGAGCATCCGCAAGCACCCCATAGAGATACTTCATCTCCAGATCGCTATACTTATTATTCGTTTTAACGTTAGTCAGAAGTACTTTCATCACATTCTCTCCGGCGCACTGATTCCCAGCAAAGCGAGGCAATTAGCTATAACCGTCTTCGATACTGCTACAAGCGACAGTTTAGCTCTTCTTTCTTCCTCGTCATCTACCAATATGTGTTCATCATGATAAAACTTATTGAAAGCCTGTGCTATATCCACCAGATGGCGAGTTACCATCGAAGGCTCGTATTTGTCTGCTGCCTCAATCACGATTTCTGGCAATCTGTATATCAGCTTGCAAAGAGCATAGGCGCTGTCGCTCGCAAGATATGACGCGTTGATATTACCCTCGGCAATCGCCGCAAGGTCTGCTTCATCTGCGTTTCTGAGTACGCTGGATGCTCTTGCGTGTGTGTACTGCACATACGGACCCGTCTCTCCGTCGAAATTCAGGACCTTATCCCATGAGAATACATAATCCTTAATTCTGTTATTGGAAAGCTCCTGGAAGATAACGGCTCCTATTCCTACTTCCTTTGAAACCTCATCGACATTTACTCCCTGCACGTTCTTTTCGCGCATTATATCCGCTGTCTTGGATACGGCTGTGTTAAGCACATCCTCGAGAAACACCACCTGTCCTTCGCGGGTAGACATGGTCTTGATATCGTCTCCGTCCGAGAGGCTCACAAGTCCGAAAGGCACGTGCACACAGTCCTCTTCCCAGGCATATCCCATGAGTTCGAGGACCTTCTTCCACTGCTTAAAGTGGAGGTTCTGCTGCGATGCAACTACGTAAATGCACTTGTAGAAATTGTAGTTTTCTTTTCTGTAAACTGCGGCGGCTATATCCCTTGTAACATAAAGGCTTGAGCCGTCGGACTTCGTAATCATGGCTGCTCCGAGATCATACTCCTCCAGATCCACAATCTGAGCTCCCTGAGATTCAACGAGCAATTTCTTGTCTTTGAGCTCCTGAATAAATCTCGGCATCTTATCCGAGTAGAAGCTCTCTCCATTGTAGGAATCGAACTCGATTCCGAGCATGCCGTATACTCTGTTGAACTCGGCAAGCGAGAGCTCTCTGAACTTCTTCCAGAGTTCTGTTTCCTCGGGCGATCCCGCCTCCAGCTTGGCAAATGTCTCTCTGGCCTGGTCCTCAAGGCTTGGATCATTCTCTGCTTCCTTATGGAATCTGGTATAGTAACCGAGCAGTGCTTTGATAGGTTCTTCCTTGAGCTCATCTTCGCTACCCCATTTCCTGTATGCGACTATCATCTTGCCGAACTGCGTGCCGTAATCACCCAGATAGTTGATTCTAAAGGTATCATAGCCGCAAGCATCGTAGAGTTTATATAGAGCATTTCCTATAACTGTGCTTCTGATATGTCCTATATGAAATGGTTTGGCGATATTAGGAGATGAATACTCCACTATTACTTTCTTACCTGCGCCTACTTCGGATTTGCCGTAGGATGCTCCTTTAGTCCTTACTTCATTGATGACTTCGGACTCGAAATACGCCCTGTCTATGAAGAAGTTGACATAGGCATTGACATTCTCCACCTTGGCGAAAGCCTTATTTCCTCCAGCCGAGGCTGCTATATCCGCGGCAATCTGCTGAGGAGCCTTTCGGAGGGCTTTTGCAAGTCTGAAACAAGGGAAAGCGAAATCCCCCATGCTCTCGTCAGCAGGAATTTCAATCATGCCCTTAATCTCATCTATTTCAAGGCCCAGAGACTCGTCGTATAATTCGTTTGCAATCAGTTCTTTAAAATCTGTCATTATTCATTCTTCTTTCTTATTGTAGTCCGACTATTAATTATACAGAAAGAAAGCCCAAACTTCCATCAAAAAGGATTATTTTCGCTCCTTGAGTTCTACCACTGTGCAGCCTTCACCGCCGTCGTTATATTCGGCTGCCTTGAAGGATTTAACGTGTTTGTTCCTCCTAAGTTCTTCTCTCAGGCCGTTTTTAAGTATGCCCTCACCCCTGCCGTGTATGACATGTACCTTGCTCAGGCCCGCGAGGAAAGCATCATCTATGTATTTGTTCATCTCATATATCGCATCATCGAGATTGCGGCCTATCAGATTAATCTCTGTCTTAATGCTCTTGGATTTGCTGAATGCAAGCCCGGCATATTTGGATTTTTGTTTCTCTTTATTACCCGCCGGCGCTGATTCTGCAATCACGAGATCTTTGACGTTCGCATTCATTTTTATAGATCCCACGCGGATTTTGAGATTTCCCTTCCTGTCAGGCAGAGTGTCTACCTCTCCCGTCTGATCTATGCCGATGTGTTTAATCTTCATGCCTATCTTAAGGTCATCCGGCTGTGGGGATTTACCTGTCTGAATGGGCTGGGATTTATGACTCTTGGCTCCTTCTGCGAGTTTTTGCTCGGCTTCTCTGAGACCGCGTCTTCCCTTGGCTGCGCCTCCTGCGATATGACCTTCATCGAAGCCGCTGTCAGCCTTTATATGCTGTATTTCCCTGAGTTCCTCCGTTATGTCGTCTATTGTGCCCTGGGCATCTCTCAGCATCTCTCTGGCCTTGGATCTCGCATCTTCAATGATCTTATCTGCATCCGCCCTTGCTTTTTCAAGCTGCATCATTGCGGCATTGAGCGCATCGTCTGCGGCAGCCTTCCTCATGCCCGCAGCCTCGAGAGCGGCTTCTGCCTGAGCCTGGTCCTCCTCGACTCTCGAGACGGCCTGCTCGAACTCCATCTGCTCTGCACCGAGCAGGTCCGCGGCGCGCTCGATTATCTCTTCGGAGAGACCGAGTTTGCGAGAAATTTCAAACGCGTTGGATTTACCCGGTAGTCCAACTCTCAGTTTATATGTAGGAGAGAGAGTCTCCACATCGAATTCCATCGATGCATTCTCAACTCCATCCGCCTCCAGTGCATATTTTTTAAGCTCTGTATAATGAGTGGTCGCGGCCACGAGTGAGCCTGCTTCCTTTAGAGTCTCAAGCTCTGCTATACCGAGTGCGGCGCCCTCGAGCGGGTCGGTTCCCGCCCCGAGCTCGTCGAGCAGCACAAGCGAGCCTGTGCCCGCGCCCTCGAATATCTCAATTATATTTTTCATATGAGATGAGAAAGTCGAAAGGCTCTGCTCTATGCTTTGTTCATCTCCTATATCCGCATAAATCTCCCTGAGCACAGGCATTGAGCTTTTCTCATCTGCGGGGATATGAAGGCCCGACTGAGTCATCAGGCATAGCAGCCCTATGGTCTTAAGCGTAACGGTCTTACCGCCCGTATTCGGTCCGGTTATCAGCAGAGTGGACCAATCCCTTCCTATCTCTGCATTTATAGGAACTACCTTGGCCGGATCTATCAGCGGATGCCTGCCGCTTTTGATATCTATATATCCCTCATCATTAATCTCAGGAGCTACCCCTTCCATCTTGCAGGAGAGTCTGCCTTTGGCACTGATAAAATCGAGCTCAGCCAGCAGTTTTTGGTCATTCTTTATTACAGTTGCATTCTCGGCAACCCTGCTGCTAAAAGCCTCAAGTATGCGATTGATCTCAGCCTGCTCGTCAAGTTCAAGCTGGCGTAGCTCATTATTCAGCTGCACCACAGCCTGTGGCTCCACAAATAATGTCGCACCGGTCGATGATTGGTCGTGCACCATGCCGGGATATGAATTTACATACTCTTTCTTGACAGGTATTACATATCTGCCGTTTCTCATTGTCACTATCGCATCCTGCAGCTGTGATTTGGCGCTGCTGGTGGATATCATCTTGCGAAGTCTCGCCTTGATAAGCTCATTTTTACTTGTCTTATCGCGTCTTATCCTCCTAAGCTCAGGAGAAGCATTATCGGCCATCTCATCTTCTGTGATTATGGCAGAGCTTATGTCCTGCTCGAGTTTTGAAGGAGGATCCAATAGTCCGGCAATCTCAGGTATTATGCTGAGACCCTCCGGCATATTATCTCCGCTAAGATATGATTTGACCGTTCTCGACGACTGTATGCTGTTTCTGATTTGAAGGATCTCTCTCATGCTGAGAATTCTCCCACGCGAAGCCATGGACAGCATCCCCGAGACATCGCCTATCTCACCTATAGGGATATTGCCCTTATATAGAATAACGGAAACCGCTTCTGTAGTTTCCGTTAATGCTTCCTCTGCCATGCGCCTTGAAGTCATAGGCTCGAGAGCTTCTATTCTCTTGCGAGCGAGCTCCGATCCCGCCTCGGCGCACAGTAGGTCTTTTATTTTATTAAATTCGAGGATTTCCTGTGCTTTAGAATTCATCTTCACTGCTCAGTCTCTTGAGCGATTTGATTTCATTCTTAAGATTTACGTTCTCCATCTGCAGGTCGAAATATGCATTTTCCATTTCTACGAGTTTTTCCTGCAGTTTCTTGTAATCCTCCGAGCTCTGAGTCTGCTTCGAAGCTTCGGTGGACATCTTCTCTTTGAGATCCGTAACTTGCTTTTTAGCCTGCTCCCACATTGAGATGTAATGCTTCACATCATTATCCAGTTGATAATTCTCAGTCTGGAGTTTGAGAGTCATATCCGTATTATCCATCATCTTCTCGGCTATATTGAGCGCTGTCAACACAGCCGACTTGAAATTAGGATTGACGTTGAGAGACTTGCTGGTAGCTCTGAGCTCTTCATCGACGAATTTCGCGACCTCTTTAATTCTCTCCTCGCTCTTATCACTGGAAAGCAGGTAATTGGATCCGCAAATAATTACATCAGCTCTGTTCTTTTCCATGATTTACTCCTATCAAATTCGAATCGCCTCATACATAAGCACTGCCGCCGCAACCGCCGCGTTCAGTGATTCAATGCTCCCCTTCATCGGAAGCGTTACTCTAACATCGGCTCTTTTCTTGATGCTGTCCGATACGCCGGCTCCCTCATTACCGATTACGAGGGCAATCCCGTCGCTTAAATTCTCTTCGTAATATGCTCTGCCTCCTGCGGGATCGGTGACGACAACTCGCCTCCCGCTTCTCTTCATCGCAGAGAAGAGCTCATCCTCGTCCTTGGCATATGCTATCGGAATGGCAAACACCATACCCGCCGTAGATCTCAGGACTTTGGGTGAATACACATCCACAGTCCCCGGCATCATCACCACCGCTCCGTAGCCCGCGGCCACTGCGGTTCTTATCATGGTGCCTATATTACCCGGGTCCTGCACTCTGTCGCAGACCAGCACACAGGATGAATCGTCCAGCTGGTCTATCAGCTCTAAGCCGTGCTGCTCCATCCTGCAAACAGCGAGTATATCCACTCCGTGCTCAGCGTCCGTGAGTTTATCAAAGAGATTCCTGCTGAGCTTGTATGCCGTGAAGTCCTCTCCTGTCAGATGATCATGCACCATGCTGTGCCTCTCATCTTTTCCGGCATCAAAGTCCTCGGATATCATGATGAACTCTATCATCTGCCCCGCATCTATCATCTCGCATACGAGATTGATGCCTTCGGCTGCAAATAGTCCCTCTTCTCTCCTTCCTTTGCGAGTGGAGAGCTTCCTGAGCAATTTGATCTTGGCATTATCCGAAGAGCTTATCTCACTTAGCATCTCAGCACCTGATTATTTCAGAAATTCAGGAATATCGAAATCTCCGGTTCCGTCATCGAGACTTGCAACATCATCAGCCTCTGCGAGCAGATCGTTCAAATCCACCTCAACCGCATCGAGACCGTCCTCAGTTGTAACAGGTACGCCATTGCCCAGTGTGTTCTTCATATCCATTGGCTCTACGATGGTCTTCTCGAAGCCCGTGCCGGAATTGAAGTCTGTGGCAATGATAGTAACTGAGATTTTGTTCTCCATCTCCTCGTTAATCGAAGCTCCAAATATTATATTCGCATCAGCGTCAGCTACTGACTGTACTCTGTCAGCTATGGTGTTGATGTCGAGCATGCCCATGTCATATCCGCCGGATACATAGAGCAGTATGGATTTGGCTCCGTCGATCGAAGTCTCAAGAAGCGGGCTGTTGATTGCATTCTGAATAGCCTCTTCGATTCTGTCGTCTCCCGTGCCTACTCCGACTCCCATGTGTGCTACGCCGCGTCCTTCCATAATGGTGCGAACGTCAGCGAAGTCTACGTTAACGAGTCCGTACTCACTTATGAGATCGGAAATGCCCTGTACACCCTGTCTCAGGATATCGTCTGCCATGGCAAAGGCCTCGAGCATTGATGTGTTTCTCTCGCTCGTCTCGATTAGCTTGTCGTTAGGAATTACAACAAGTGAATCTACGAAATTGGAGAGATACTGAATACCCTTAGCGGCTCTGTTCCATCTCTTCTTACCTTCAAAAGTAAATGGCTTGGTAACAACAGCAACCGTAAGTGCTCCGCAGTCCATCGATGCCTTGGCGATGATAGGTGCAGCACCTGTTCCTGTGCCGCCGCCCATGCCGGCTGTGATGAATACCATGTCCGCATCCTGAATATGCGATACAATCTCATCTATGCTTTCCTCTGCGGCTTTCTGGCCGATTTCCGGATTGGCACCTGCGCCTCTTCCTCCGGATGTCTTCTCTCCCAGCTGAATCTTAATCTCAGCCTTGCACTTAGCCAATGCCTGTCTGTCTGTATTTACGCCTATAAAAGTCACTCCCTGCAGACCGACGTCTACCATGCGGTTGATAGCGTTACATCCGCCGCCGCCTACGCCGAATATCTTGATTTTTACTATATTGTCCTGTTGGTCATAACTACCGAAATTCATATTATCCTCCTAAGCTATTTGCTTCCGAATATGGACTTTAACTTTTGTTTTATTTTGTCGACGGTATCAATAGTTTTCGTCGATTCGCATACTGCCGCCGCAACGTAGTTGCCGCACCCGGTAAGATTAAGGGTTTCGCTGTCGAGTATTGTGATTTCGCATCCCGTTTCGTCTTCAAAAACGTCTTTAACGCCCCTCACCGAGCAAAGAGAAGAACCGGTAAGAAAAACGGGCGGCGGCGTTTCGTCTTCGCACATTTCGTCGATATACTTTTTTACTTCTCCCGCGAGGTAAATAAAGGCTTCCGCCACGCAAGAATTGACCTTCGATACCGAATACTTTTCTCCTCCGACGTAGTAAAAATCTCTGTCGGTAAAATTGAGATTAAGGTTCATTCCGTTGGCTATTTCTTCCGCGGTGGCATCGTCAACGCCTAATTCTTCGGCAAGGCTGTAACATACGTGTTTTGCCCCGAGCATGTCGGAACAACCCTTTACGGGAACGCCGCCGTTACATAACGCTACGTCTATGTTCCCGTCTGCGAGAGTTATTATTATTCTTTCCGGCAAATGAGCCGTTTTGTCTGCTTTAGCGGCTATCTCCGCGCCGAAAGAAGTGTACTCGAAAACCTTTCCGAGACGTTTTGCCGAGGTGTCGAAAAGTTCTTTTATCCCTAATCTTAAATACTCTATCGAAGCGATAAGTTTTAATCTGTCGGCTTTTTGCCCGATAGGATTATCTATATACGGATTAGAGAGAGTTTTGTATATTATGGGGCGTTTTTGGACTATTTCAAAGGACGGCAAACGAGTTCCGCAAAGGCTTATTATCGTCCTGACGTCGTTTTCGGTGACGGCTCCGCTCTCTATTACGGTATCTTGTTCCGCCCGTGCGTACTTAAAAAATACTCCCGGCAAAACCACTACCGCGTGTTTGTCGATAGAACCGTACCTTTCCGCGTCGGCATAAACGTGTTGTATTTTGGAAAAAACGTCGTCTGGGTT
>CACWIO010000032.1 GCA_902760855.1 uncultured Eubacteriales bacterium | reverse complement strand
GACGCGTATCCTGAGATTGTGGGCAGGAAGCCCGATCCTGACGATTACGTGTTTGTAAACTTCCGCGGAGAGACTCTGACGCGACAGGGCATATGGAAGATTCTTAAGGACTACGGTGCGGTTATAGGAATAGCTGATCGCATGACGCCGCAGATACTCAGGGATTCGTTTGCCGTGCATATACTCCAAAGAGGCGGAGATCTCAAGACTTTGCAGGAGCTGATGGGCTTCGAGGACATGTCTGTAGGCATCGCTTATCTGGCGGTTACGGACATACATGTGCGCGACGTGTTTAAGAAGACGCATCCGAGGGCGTAGGGGCAGAATTAGCTTTGGCCGAAAGAGCAAAAAAGTTCAAAAAACCCTTGAAATTGCAAATGCTATGTGGTAATTTATATAGGCTGTCGCTTAGCGGCGGCCTACTTAGTTATTACGGACGGTCCTCTGGGGACTGGCATTCGGCCGAATGACCTAAGAACGTCTTGAGAGGAAGGGAGAATAACAATGAACGTACTTGATCAAATCACAATGGATTACAAAAAAGAAGATATTCCTGAGTTCAAGGTCGGTGATACTCTGAGAGTTCACGTTAAGATCATCGAGGGACAGAGAGAAAGAATTCAGGTATTCGAAGGATATGTGCTCAAGAGACAGCACGGCGGCGTAAACGAGACTTTCACAGTTCGTAAGCTGTCAAACGGTATCGGTGTAGAGAAGACATTCCCGCTGCACTCACCAAGAATCGAGAAGATTGAGGTAGTTAAGAAGGGTAGAGTCAGAAGAGCTAAGCTCAACTACATGCGTGAGAGAACCGGTAAGGCTGCAAGAATCAAGAGCGCAGAGTAAGATTGTTAATTGCATACCTCGTGGGTATGCAATTTTCATATACAAAAAAGTGAGATGTGAAAAAGCAAGCAGAGGCGGAGCTTTGTGAGGAGATTCCACAAAAAGTATGCATATTTTAAATATTTTCGCATATATGCATAATTTACGCTTTTGTATTATTAAGCTAAGTTACAATAACAAGAGAAATTCTAGTTATTGTAAACTTTTAAACTCTGATAAGTATAATGCGAGTCAAAAAATATGCATATATAAAATTTTCCTTCTGATATGCATACTTTTATAAAAAAGTCACTATTATGATTGAGAATATTAACTGGTATCCGGGACATATGAAAAAGACTCGCGAGCTCATACGCGAGAACCTCAAAGCTGTGGACATCTCAGTTGAGATAGTCGACAGCCGTATTCCTGTGTCCAGCAGAAACCCTGTAATAGATGAGCTTATCAGCTCGAAGCCTCGCATAGTGGTGCTAGGCAAGGCTGACCTCGCAGATGAGGAGGAGACTAAGCGCTGGGCGGAAGAGATTAGGAAGGAGAAGGGTGTCACTCGAGTGCTGGCTCTGAATCTTCAGTCGGGTGAGAATATAAAGAAGCTTTTGAAAGTGCTGGAGGCTGAGCAGGACAGAAGAAATGAAGAGAGGTCGGTCAAGAGGCCGCTTCGCATCATGATAGTCGGCGTGCCTAATGTAGGAAAATCTTCGCTTATCAACAGGCTGACGGGGCGCCGCTCCGCGCAGACGGGCGATAGACCTGGCGTTACGAAAGGGAAGCAGTGGCTGGGATTGCCGAACGGAATGCAGCTACTCGACACACCGGGGATACTGTGGCCTAAGTTCGAGGATCCGAATGTGGGACTGAATCTCGCTTTTTGCGGCAGCATCAAGGACGACATACTCGGGGTGCAGGACCTGGGATTTGAACTGATAAAATACCTCGGGCGCGAGTATCCGGATATGCTGATGGAGAGGTATAAACTCGATGAGATCTCTGAGGAGGCCATCGAGAATATGGATAATATAGCGCTGAAGAGGGGCTTTATACTTTCGGGTAAGAGGATTGATTACGAGAGGACGGGGCGCATTGTGCTCGATGAGTTCAGAGGCGGCGTGATAGGGCGCATTACTTTGGAGAAGGTCCATGACTAAGGAAGAAAGACTGCAAAGGGATATAGCCCGACTGGCTGAGATGAGATCTCACGAGGATGAGCTAAGGTCTCAGGGCTACAGGTTTGTGGCCGGGATAGACGAGGTAGGAAGAGGGCCTTTGGCGGGGCCTGTCTATGCCGCTTGCGTTATCCTGCCTGAGGATTTCGATGTGCTCGGGATTTATGACTCCAAGAAGCTCTCTGCGAAGAAGAGGGAAGAGCTCTCTGAGATTATAAAGGAGAGGGCTGTGGCGTGCGCGCTCGGCGTAGCCGACAATCACGAGATAGACGAGATCAATATACTCGAGGCCACGAAGAAGGCCATGAAAAGGGCAGTGGCCGAGGCCAGGAGACAGCTTGCGGATAAGGGTCTTCTCAATGAGGACGCCGAGGACTATGAGCGGGACATATTGCTCATAGATGCTCTTAAGCTCGATATTCCGATGCCGCAGGAAGCCATTGTAAAGGGCGACGAAAAGAGCCTGTCTATCGCAGCGGCATCCATAGTCGCTAAGGTAGCCAGGGATAAACATATGGAAGAGCTGGATCTGAAGTATCCCGGATATGAGTTTGCAAGCAACAAAGGATACGGGACGGCGGCTCATTACGAAGGACTGAGGGAACTCGGTATCAGCGAAGTGCACAGACGGAGCTTCCTAAAGAAGTTCGAGGAGAATCCGAGCACGGGACACAAGGAGACGAAATTGGCTAAAAAGGTATATGCGGTTAGAAAAGGTAAGACTCCGGGTCTGTATATGACATGGGAGGATTGTAAGGCTCAGGTGGATGGCTTTGCAGGTGCGGAGTATAAAGGCTTCGCGGATCCGCAGGATGCCATGGAGTATCTGGGGCTCTCGGGCGGCGCAGGCGCTGCCGGAGCAGGCGGCAGAGACTCTGAGGAGGCTAAGCTGCCGCCGGGCGTGAGGGCCTATGTGGATGGTAGCTACGACAGCGCCTCAGGAAGGTTTTCCTGCGGCGTCGTCATCCTAATAACTGATGAGAGTGGCAACACCGAGACTACGGAGCTCAAGTCTGCATTCGACGACGCCGGCGCCGCCGCCCAGCGCAATGTAGCAGGTGAGGTCATGGGAGCCAAGACAGCCATTGACTACTGCCTGGCCAATGACATCCGCGAGATTACCATTTATCACGATTACGAGGGCGTCGGCAAATGGGCAGATGACCTTTGGAAAGCCAACAACCCGCTGACTCAGGCGTACAAGGCCTACGTGGCCGACGCCAGAAAAGGCGGCATGATCATCAAATTCGAGAAGGTTAAGGCTCATGCCGGCAACCGATACAACGAGCAGGCAGACCGCCTTGCAAAAGAAGCATTAAAATAGCAATTTAAATGGGGACCAATCGGTTCCCATTTACTATGCCTATTATTTATACCAGAGCTTTTCGACAGCAGCGGCCATGAGCACGCCTTCCTGAGGCCCAAGCAGGGCTCTCAGCTGCCTCTTAACCTCAAGCAGCGGCAGACCTCTTTCTCTGCCCTCGTCGATTCTCTTCTGAATAGCTGCTTCGGCTTCTTTGCTGATCTTACCATCCGCCAGTCCGTCGAGTATAAGCTTAAGCTCATCCATCGTAATATCCATTGTAGGATCTATCATAATTGCGTCCTCCTTGATCAATTATGCGGGGTTACAACTATTTGTGCTTTTTGATTTCCTGCTCCAGCATCTTGCTGAGCCTCTCCTTAGCCTTGACATCGAGTGCATCATCGTCACCGGCCAGGAAGGCTTCCAGATTAGGCAGGCGAACGCCGGCTTTATAGTTCATTTTGAACAGTTCGACATTCAGTCTTTCTGCGGTGTCACGCATTTCTTGGTTGGTCATATAAGCCTCCTTTATCTATGATTCGGCTGTCTCATCTTCAAAGACCTCGATAGATTTGATTCTCATTTCATTGCCGCGAATCAGCCAGGTGTTACCACCTCCGCACTTCGGGCAAGTCTTGCCATAGGCGACGGTGTCGTAAGGGATATTGCAATCCCCGCAAGTGCTCACGGCAGGTATCTCTTCGCACTTAAGCTCAGTGCCCTCGAGCAGTTTATGCTTTTTGGTGTACCAGTCCCAGTAATTGTACAAATACGATGAGACTATACCGGATACCTCTCCGAATTCGAGCGTAACGGATTTGATTTTATCGACACCGTTCTCCTTAGCTATTTTATCTACTTCTTTGACTACGTAATTAACTAATCCCAGTTCGTGCATTTTCCTACCTGATTTCTATTTCGAAAACTTAGCGGCAACTGTGTTTTTGAGCACGCGAGCGACTCTGCCCGGCATGTTCTTACCGATGCCTACGAACTTCTTCTCCGCAGGAATCATGCGAGAGTAGAGGTCTCCGTCCGGACGACGGAAGAGGTGGATAGCATCGAACTTACACTGAACCGTACACATACCGCAGCCGATACACTTGTTGGTATCTACTACGCTGCGTCCGCACTTGAGACATCTCTCTGCCTCTTTGGCAATCTGCTCTTCGGTGAAGTTCTTGATCTCGTAATTCATAGTCATCTTCTTGCTCTCGTCGATCGCTCTGATCTGACGCTGCGGTCTCCTGTAATCATCAGCAGGGAATACCACGTCGTCCTTATCGAGGGCTACGAAGTTACGTGTGTTACGGTGGATCATCTGATGCTGTCCTTCGTTAACATGTCTGTGCAGGGATACAGCGCCTTCGCGTCCCTGAGCCAGAGCATCTACTACGAACTTCTGACCGGATACGATGTCTCCGCCGGCAAACACATCAGGATCTGTTGTCTGAAGTGTGACAGGGTCGGCAATTACGAGGCCTCTCGGTGAGAGCTCAACCTTTGTGCCTTCGAGTACCGATGCCCAGTCAGGCTTCTGACCGATGCTGAAGAGTACTGTCGTGCAGGCTTCTTCTGTAGTCTCGTTGTCATCAAACTGAGGATCGAATTTGCCCTCTGCGTTCTTAACTGATGTGCACTTTCTGAACTTGATGGACTTGACCTTGCCGCCGTCTGTGACAATCTCTGTCTGTCCCCAGCCGGGATTGATTGTGATGCCTTCTGCTTCGAGGAAGTCCTGATCCTCTTTACCCATAGGCATGTCGTCATACTGCTCGAGGCAGTAGAGAGATACGCTCTTGGCGCCCTGACGGATAGCTGTACGAGCAACGTCAGCTCCGATGCTTCCGCCGCCGATAACAACTACATTACCGGAGAGCTTCTTAGCCTTGCCGAGCGTAACGTCCTTAACATAGTCAACGCCGCCAATAACTCCTGCAGCGTCTCCGCCAGGAATATCGAGTTTGCCGCAGTTCTGAAGACCGATTCCGATGAAGAATCCCTTGAAGCCTTCTTCCTTGAGCTGAGGAATAGTAACGTCCTTACCAACCTCAACACCGCATCTGAACTCAACGCCCATTTCTTTGAGGATGTCGATTTCAGCATTTACAACTTCCTTCTCAAGTCTGAAGTTAGGAATTCCGAGTGTCATCATACCGCCAGGAACAGGGTTCTTCTCGAATACTACAGGGCTGTATCCCTCGATTGCGAGGAAGTAAGCGCATGAAAGACCTGCAGGACCGGAACCGATGATGGCGATCTTTTGGTCGAACTTCTCTCTTGTGGTGGATACCATAGGCGGCACGTATCTGTGCTCAGCCTCGAGGTCCTTAGCTGCGATGAACTGCTTGATGTCGTCTATAGCCAGAGCCTCGTCGAGAGTTCCTCTCGTACATTCGTCCTCGCAGTACTTGCAGCAGATGGCTCCGCAGACTGCAGGGAACGGGTTATCTCTCTTGATGAGCTCGAGGGCTTCTTTGTATTCGCCTCTTGAAGCCATGTCAATATATCCCTGAATCGAGATGTGAAGAGGGCAGGCAGACTTACATGGAGCCGTACCTGTAGGCCATGTCTGGATTACGCCGTTTTCGTTCTTGTAATTCCAGTTCCACTTCTCTTCAGGCCAGAAGTTCTCATCAGGAAGCTCCTGCTTAGGATACTCAACCTCACCGTTCTTGGTGCAGAGCTTCTGTCCGAGTCTGACTGCGCCTGCAGGGCAAACCTCAACGCACTTGCCGCAAGCCACGCACTTCTCAGCATCAACTTCTGATGCATATGCGGAAGCGGACATGTTAGGTGTGTTGAAGAGCTGGGATGTACGAAGAGCGTTACAAACTCCGACTGCGCAGTTACAGATAGCGAAGATCTTTTCCTCACCGTCGATGTTTGTTACCTGGTGTACATATCCCTTAGCCTCAGCGGCCTCGAGTATCTCGATAGCTTCATCGTAAGTGATGTCATAGCCCATGCCGGTTTCTTTGCAGTAGTCTGCGAAATCACCGAGGCCCATGCACCAATACTGCTTGATATCTCCGGAGCCTTCGCCGCGCTCTTCCTGCTGCTTACGGCAGGAGCACATACCGATACCGATCTGGCCTTCATATTTCTTGAGCCAGTAAGAGATGTGCTCGATATCGAGCGAGTCGCACTCTGCAGGGATGGCTTTCTCTACAGGAATTACGTGCATTCCGATTCCGTTACCGCCTTTTCCGACCATCTGTGTGATACCGGCAAGCGGAAGGTAAGTCATACGCTCGAAGAAGTCGGCAACCTGTGGTGTCTCTGGCATGATTTGGTCTCTCATGACCATGATCTCTGCGGAGCCCGGTACGAACATGTCGAGTATATAACGTCTTTCGTGGTTAGGATTCTTACCGTCTAGGTTCTCGTTGTGCCACTCTACAAGACCGAACTGTCCGAGTGCCTCGAGAACTGTCTTGAGATGTTCATCATCATAGCCTGTAAGCTCTTTCATAGTTGCGAAAGTCTTAGGCTTGCGTTTACCCATCTTGAGCGCGGTGTCAAGGCAATCGTCAGCGATATTCTGACCGTAGCGTCTTACAACGTACTGGTAACCGCAGTCGATGCCCCAATACTCAGGTGAGTCGTGGGATACCTTCTCAAGACCAAGCAAAACATCCTTGCGATCGGTGATGATCTTTGCGAGTTTGAAGATCTTCTCGTCGCGAGTCAATACTTTCTTTGCTTTTGCCATCTTTCCCTCTCTTTCATTAAAAAGATATATCTATGTATATTATTACCTAAAATAATTAATACCTACTTTACGATGATGCCGTTTACGAGTATGGAGGCGACTTCCGCCAGGGCATCTTGGTACGAGATCTTGTTTTTAATCAGCACATCGCGCTGGAAGAATTGCTCTATGGTCGACTGGAACATGGTCCTAAACAGCGGAAGCGAGAGTGGTCTGATGGAGCCTTCCTCGATTCCTTGCTTTAAAAGGGCCTCGGCTCCGAACCAATAGTCCTCTCTGCAGGACTTCCAGTGCTTGTATACGGAAGGGTACTTTTCCTTTAAGACGTTAAGCTGACTGAGATCGGTCTGGACGTATCTCTCGGGAACTCGGCCTAATACCTTAAGGAGTTTTTCGACTGTGCCTATGCTCTCATCTGCGAGGATTTCTCTCTCCTCAATCAAAGCATCATCAAAAAAACGATCGATAGTATCAATCATAATCGACCGCTTATCCTCAAATACCGTATAGATAGTCTTTTTGCTGACGCCCAAAGAGTGCGCAAGGTCATCCATAGTAAATTTGATGCCCTTGGTATCGAACATCTTGGCTGCCTCATCAAGAATTCGAATGCGAAGTTCATTAGCTGCGTCTTTGGTCATTTCTATCCCCCAATACATATGGAAACTAAACGACACGTTTGCGTTTCCTGTGAAATGATTTTATCATTCACATATATTATAAACAATACTTTCTACATATTATATGTGTATTTTTATGTTCTTTATGCGTGTGATCGAGATAATAAAAAAATGACTGGAATTAAAAGGGCATAACAGTTATAATTGAAAACGCCGACGCAGTAGCCGGCGCACATAACGAGGTCTATTAGCTCAGTTGGGAGAGCGACAGGGTGACAACCTGTAGGTCATTGGTTCAAGTCCAATATAGGCCACCACGCAAGCCTTTAACCACAACGGTTAGAGGTTTTTTCGTTGAAATATCAACGTTTTGGATGAATCGTTTTCCTGCAGATTTTTCATTGATATTTTTTGCGATAATAAATAAAAAAGGGCAAAAAACGGTGTTTTTGAAAAACTTTTGTACTAAAAATGTACTAATTTAACGTTTGGTTTTGCAAAACAAAGTGTAGCAACTACCACTAATCCAGTCATACGGCTCCGGCATTAGGCGAGCAAAGAAAGCAATGGAAGAAAAACTACCGAGAAAACTACCCAGAAAACTACCCAGAAAACTACCACAAAAACTACTACAAAAATTATCGGGTCGCAAGGAATTGCGGTTTTTTTAATGAAATTTCAAAGGGCTTTTCGTATGCAGTATTCATTAAATTTGAGGATTTTTTCATCTGCAGTCAGCAGAATCATTCCTTCTGTTTTGGCTTGGGCAATCAGCATTCTGTCAAACGGATCTTTGTGCGGAGCTAAGTCGTTCGGATATTCCAATTCAGATGTCGCAGCAGCATGCTTAGGTTTGATGCTGAGAGGAAGATAGGCCTGCTCCAAACAGGCTGCCTCCACCTCATCAGGCTCAAAGCTTAAATTGCCTTTCTCGTGCTTGATTGCTATTTCCCAAATACTGGCTGCGCTGAAATAGATTTCATTGTCCGGGTTCGCAATAATAGTGCGGAAAGGATCGATACGCTTATCATCTACAAGTGCCCACAGAATAATATGAGTATCCAATAAATAATTCATAATCTACACCCCGAATAACTCTGCGATCTCATCATTGCAAACATCTATATCATCAGAAACTTTATGCTTCCCTTTAAGCAAGCCAAAAGGGCGCTCGCTCTTCTTTTTATACGGAACGAGTTTTGCTACGGGTTTGCCATTGCGGGCAAGGATGATTTCTTTTTCTGTTTCTAGTTGCTTTACAAGCGAAGTCAGTTTGGTCTTAGCTTCGTACATATTTACCTGCATATCGTGAGCCGTCCTTTCTTGGTTGGTCTGGTTGGTCTAATTATATATTAAACCCTGACGAGTGTAAACATTTCAAAATAAATGATTACGAAAGATGGCTGAAAGATATCATTAATGAAGCCGAGGATGTATGGAAATAATGAGGGATATAGGAAAACTCATGAGGAATTGTTACATTATGATGTCGTAAAAGTCCAATATCGGCCACCAATAAGCCCCTTGAAATTTCAAGGGGCTTTTCGTTAATAATACTATTCTAATGCAGTTTTCTATTCTGATATTTTGGTGAATACTGTTGTACTACCATTAAATAAGTTCTGAGGATGAGGAACTTCTGTTGCCTCTCTAGTAATTGTATTATCATCATTTATGGTCCAAACGCAATTTGCATCCCATTCTTTTGCACAGTTAGCAAGATTTTCGTCTCCGTCCCAAATATCAGGGGAATAGGTGGAGTCGTCAAATCGCATTGACAGTTGAGAACCCTCTATTTCATAAGTTCCATTCTGAACAGCATTTTCAGTACGCTTAAACTCGAACGTGCCATCATCATTAAAAGTAAGAATAAATACAGAATCACCAGTTATGGTGAAAGCTTCGCCGTTAACACTAGTTTGCTGATAGCTGGTGCCTGCGAGAACAATACCAGTTGGTTCTTCAGTTGCTTCTTCCGCCGTTGATTCTTCCTCTGCGGTCTCTTCTGTCGTTGCTTCTGCTGCAGGTTCCTCCGTTGCAGGCTCTTCTTTCTGTCCGCAGGCAGAGAAGGCAAATGCGCTGACGATCAGCAGACTCAGTATCGTAATTAAAGTAATAACTTTTTTCATAGTCTCACATCCTTTCACTAACAAGTGTGTTGTCTTGTGAAACTATGCTATCAGATTATAGGGGGGGTGCAACTCCAACGGAGAAATCCGCACCGAGGATCTACAAGCCCAAGTGGCTTTTCAGGGCATCCTGCAATATCTGAGAGAAGTTTAGCCCCGCCTCTGTAGCTGTGATGTTGAGCCATTCAGGAATTGATAAAGTCTTTTTGACGGACTTGCTCTTATAGAATCTCTTGTAATAGTCGGTATCGCAACGTATAAGGCTTACAAATTCATCCTTCTTCTTTCTAACTTTCTTAATGTCAGAAGGGGTAGGTATTTGCATTCCTTTAGTCTCCAAATCATAAAGCATAAGACAGCATACATCCTCAGCCATATAAATTGCATCGCTCAAATCATCTCCGCATGTATAGCATCCCTCCAGATCGGGAAATGTTACGGAGTAGCCCTTTTCTTCCGGTGTGAAAATGGCAGGAAATACATATTTCATAGTTACTGTCGCCTCCTCTATTAATAGTTAAAGATGCTATTTAAGTCCCGCATCTCTTAAGATGCTATTTGCAGTTCCAACAGGTATATCTTCTCTTCTTTGGATTGTATACGTAAAAGATACGTATTTCAATATAGAGATGATCTAATAATCAGTTGTAGTCAGCAGAATCATCCCTTCTGTTTTAGCTTGCGCAATCAGCATTCTGTCAAACGGATCTTGCTGAAAGGAAGATAGGCCTGCTCCAAACAGGTTGCCTCCACATCGGCAGGCGCAAATGTAAAAGGAATAGAAAGTATAATTATGTTATGATTAGCTTTAGAAATGGGAATGATATGATAGTTAACGATAAAGATAAACCTGCCGGAGTGGAATAAAAGATTAATAACATGAAATGCCAGAACTGCGGAACTAAATTACCTTACGATGCAAGCTATTGTGATGCGTGCGGTGCATATTGTGGCTCATATGACGAACGACAAGAGATAAAAAAGAAATACAATAGGATTGCTGCAATTATATATGTTATTCTTGCATTGGCTGGTTTTTATATGCTTATTGTGACAAGTAGAGTCGGTGAATTAAAGCCGGAATTGTGCGATTTAACTATTTACGGTGACGCAAGTGTGTCTGAGGAGGAGCTTTCAAAGATAGAGTTTGGAATGACATACGACGAGATATGTTTGCTCACAGGGGATGAAGAAAGCATACCGCTCTGGAATAATGAATCTACTAGTTATTCTTTGCTGTACAAGTGGGGTGGGATGGGAACCTATCCAAATAGAAAATACGCCCCGGAAGCCTATCTATGTGCGGAATTTACGACCGATGATAAACGCATGATTTGGTACGATTCTAAAAACATAATAGAAGAAGATAAAATAATAGACTTTTATAACACGGTTCAAGATGATCCCTCAAAACTCGATACACCGCTTGTAACAAGAAAACAAGTGGATCAAGTAAGAGAGTTTATGACATATTCGCAAGTTTCCGCTTTATTTGGAGGTGATGGAGTTATAACCGAAACATATTGCAATCCTTTTAACGAAAAGCGGTATGATTCGGAAACTGATATCTATAGAATGGACGATTACCGGGTTACGTATGCATGGAGATGCAACAGGCGATTCTTGCTTCATACTTATCCGTCGTATATTGAAATAGAATTTTACAAAGGTGGCTGGCGAGGCACTTTTGAAGACGAGGCAACGGCACAGATGACATGGACTATAAAAAAGAATGATATACAATAAAAGGGAACACGGATATGAAGTGTAGAAACTGCGGATGTGAAATACCAGTAAATGTTCGCTACTGTGATAACTGCGGTGAGCGTGTAGTAGTTAAGAATAAAAAAATAAAGATAAAGAAAGACAAGAAGCCAAGTAAATGGGCCACAATGTCAAGGAGAGAAAAAATCGGCAAGATGATTCTCTTTGTATATTTAATAGCATTCTGCTCTTTTGTTTTTTTTGTAAACCACATTGCAAAAAACAATGAAACTGAAGAGGAGGCAATCGCACGGCTTCCTATGAGAGTTACAAGCAAACAATATAGTGAGTTAAGAACAGGCATGACATATAGTGAAGTGGCAGAACTATTTGAGGGAGAAGGGCTGAGAGTACAGAAGACATCTAGTGAATTGAAATATGCATGGCCGGGTGCATATTTGGAAGGTATAGTTGAGGCGTTTCGCTCTGATTACACAAAGACCCCGGTTGTGTATGTGTATTTCGACAGAATGAGCGATACTGTTCTCAGATTTGAAGAGATTAATGTTGTAAACGGTGGAGAAATGAACAAGCTTATGGAGAGGGATATTAAGACAGATATCGAGGAAAATGAACTGAAATCCATAGAAAAGGGAATCTCCTATGAAGAAGCTGTCCGTATACTTGGAAATGAAGGAAAACTCATAGATTCAAGATCCGATAATGTCAGCCCGCAAACGAAAACATACATGTGGGAATATCCTAGCGATTATGGCTTTGATGAAGTATACAGAGCGTGGGTGATGACTTTCGAGAATGATTCATATGTTGGTTGAAGAATGGAGAAAGATAAATGAAATGTAACCATTGTGGAGCTTTGCTTAGGAACGAGTCAAATTATTGTTTCGGATGTGGTGAATCAGTAAACGCTAAAGATTGTTATATTGCAGAATTAAAAGAATCCGGTAAGGTTCTTACAAGACAAACAGATAAAGATAGCCTCAATCGTATTGTTGAACTTACGGAAAAGATTTTTAACAGAACCAGAGAGAATCCCGACCTTAAATATGAGGCAAGACGTTTTGTTGAGAGCTATCTTCCGATGGTAACCGATGTTGTCAGCAGATATAAAGAGGTGAAGCGACATAAGGCTGTTAAGAATCAGATGGACGATATAAAGGATAATCTGACTGAGGTGCTAGACAGAACTGAGGAAGCCTTTGAGATCATGATTGCCGAGCTGTACGAGAATGATATCATGGAGCTCCAGGTCAATATTGAGACGCTAAGAAGAAAGATATACATGGATGGACTTGTTAAATCCTCATTCGATATAGAAGAGTAGACAGGTCGAATGAACTGCGCAGCTCAGCGACGGGTCATAGGCATTAATTAATAGAGATTAAAATAGGTGGAGATGATAAATGGCAATTATAGGAATAGATCTCGGAACAACGAATTCACTGGCATGTGTATATAGGGAAAGCGGACCGGAGCTTATTCCAAATGAATACGGTTCCTTTATAACGCCCAGCGTTGTCGCCACCGCTAAGGATGAAATAATAGTGGGAATGCCCGCAAGAAGAATGCTTCTGGATAATCCGGATAATGCTGCATCGCTTTTCAAGCGCAGGATGGGTTCAGATGAGAAAATCAAGATCGGAAACAGAGCTTTTCTTCCGGAGGAACTAAGCAGCTTTATAATAAGTTCGTTGGTAAAGAACGCGGAGCTTTACCTGGGTGAAAAAGTGGATGAGGCTGTCATATCCGTGCCGGCGTATTTTTATGATGAACAGAGAGTGGCGACAAAGAAAGCCGGAATGCTGGCCGGAGTGAAATGCGAGAGGATTATCAATGAACCAAGCAGTGCGGCTCTTGCGACTTTCTGGGCAGAGGGGAAAGAAGATACACTTCTGATATTCGATTTCGGCGGAGGAACGCTCGATGTATCGATCGTTGACTGTATAGGCAACGCAGTCAGCGTAGTCTCAATCGCCGGAAACAACATGCTTGGGGGTAGCGATTTTGACAGAATTATAGCGGAGTCTGCTTTGAAAGAGCACAGCATTGCTAGTGATGAGATATCAAACAGAGAGTATGAAAAATTGCTTCTTGCTGCCGAGCTTTGCAAGAAGAAACTATCTGACAATGACAGCAGCGAACTGAATGTTGAGATCGCAGGGCGAAAGATAAAAAGCAGCTACGACACTAAGAGGCTTGCAGAAGAGTCGCGGGATATACTGACAAAGATAAAGATAGTAATCGAGGATGCCGTCAAAGATTCCTTCATGTCGATGCTCGACATCTCACGAGTCGTTATGGTGGGAGGCTCCAGCAAGATGCCTCTCG
>CACWIO010000031.1 GCA_902760855.1 uncultured Eubacteriales bacterium | reverse complement strand
CGGTCTGGCTCCCATAGACTGGAACCTAGCCACAAACCTTGAAAAATAACGGAGTTTTTGCTAACATAAGCGGGTGCAATTACAGCATTTATAGTACATTTTAGCTTGATGTGCATAATGAAGGCACGGAGCTGATACATAATAAAGAACAGGAAAGAATAGAAATGGCAGAAAACAAAACAAACGAAGTAAAAGAAGTAAACGAAGCAAATGCGGCAGCGACTCCCGTAAAGAGCGAGAGCAAGCCTAAGAAAAGCACAAGCAGCAAGAAGACCGGAAGCAAGTCCTCATCAAATAGCAGATCTGCGGCAAGTAACAGAACTGCTGCAAGCAGCAGAAGCGGAAGCAGAAGCAGCAGCAGATCAAACAACAGAGGAGGCTCCGGTAACAGAAACAGCGGCGGGAGCAGACGCAGCTCTGCAGCTACTGCCAACAAGAAGTTCATGCAGTCTCCTATCGCGATAGTTTGCTATGTGTTTGCAGCGCTGATGATGATTTACGCTTGCTATCAGGCCGGCAGTACTATAGACCAGATTAACCAGTACTACATGAGCATGGGCACTCAGGCCAGACCGATTGAATACATACTTTATGTTCCGCAGGCTATGCTCGGCTCACTGGTGAATGCATTCATCTTCTTCATGGGCGGATACATCTTGAACGCTGTCAGGAAACTTGACCCTAAGAATTACAAGTCCGAGGCTGAGATTAAGAAGGAAAAGGCAGCCAAGGAAGCCAAGAAAGCCGAGAAGGAAGCTGCCAAGGCGGCAGTCAAAGAGCCGGCCAAGACAGCAAAGGAAAGTTTCGAAGAAAGCCTGGAGGCCGAGCTCAAGAAAAGCGAAGATAAGGCGGGCAATTAATGATTGATTGGAAGGAACTGGAACTAGCAGATAAAGATAATATAGAAGACAAGATTTGTGCGAGCGGTTGCCACGGAGCGGATTACAGCTTCACAAATCTCTTCATATGGCGCAAGGAATACGAGCCTAAGATTGCCTGGTGCGACAGACGCCTCCTGGTGGGCATGCCCCAGTGGAATGTGTATGCTTATCCGAAGGGGGACGGCCCGGTTCAAAACTCCATAGAGCTTCTCAAGGAAGAGGCCCATTCGAGAGGGAAGAAACTGCGCCTTCGTGGTCTCACCGATAAGACCCTGGCAGAGTTCATGACTTTCTACGGGGATGATTTTGAGATAAGCGAAGACAGGGATAACGCGGATTACATCTATACGGCGGAGAAACTCTGCAATCTCCCGGGGCGCCATCTCTCATCCAAGCGCAATCACATAAAGCATTTCGAACGAAACGGCCCGTGGGAATTCCACAAGATATGCAAAGATGGCTGCGAGAAAAGACTCGAGGACGCCAAGGCCTTCGTAAAGGAATTCTATAAAGAGAAGGGCGACCCTGAGCTCGAGGCCGAGGCCGGGGCAATTGACGAGATGTTTGCGAACTACGACACCCTGGGCTTCCTCGGAGGCTTGCTCTACCAAAACGGCGAGCCTGTGGCATTCACGGCGGGCACCAAGCTCGACGATCATGTCTTCGATACGCATTTCGAGAAGGCCATGCCGGGAGTTGAGGCCGCGTACACCATGGTCAACAGAGAGTTCGCGAGGCTGGTCGTAGAGGAATTTCCGGATATTGAATTCTTCAATCGCGAAGAGGACATGGGCATCGAGGGCCTCAGAAAAGCCAAGCTCTCGTACCACCCGGACATACTCCTCATGAAGTATTTCGCAACAGAGAAATAAGTTGAGCCTAGGCTGCTTCGCTCATTCGAAAAATGAAAAAGAATTATACGATAGAAATTGCAAATACACGAGAGAAATACGAAGGACTTCGCGCTTTATGGTGCGAAGTCTTTAACGATGAGGCGGATTTCATCGATTCGATGTATGAAAATTTCGGGGCGGATCTGTCCGCGGGCAAATTCACATCTGACGAGATCGCAGGCTATATAGTTCGTGATGAAGAAGGGTGCACGCTGTCTGCTCTGACTTGCTACAAGTTCGGAGTGTATGCGGGCAAACCCGTATATGTGAGCTATGCGATATGCACCTCTGAGGATGCGCGAGGCTGTGGCTATGCAGGCGCATTGGTAAGCTATGTGCGTGACATGGTGGTGGAAGGAGGCGGGATCTCCCTGATATCTCCTGCAGAAGATTCACTCGTAAACTATTATGCAAGATTCGGATACGAGCCATACTTTTACGCCAGCGAAAGGGTTGCATGCGCGGAAGAGGGAGAATACATCTTCGATGAAGAGGATGCAGAATACGAAAAGGCGAATCCCGCATCAGAGCCTGCCCACATAGGGCGTGATGAATACTTCGGATGGAGGGAGAAATTCCTCGAGGGCATGCCACATGTACTGCCGTCAGAGAATTCTATGAAAGAGATAGAAAAAGAGGCGAAGTTGCCGGACGGAAGAAGCGGACTTCTACTTATAGGAGGCGGCGATGCCATATGCATTGCATATCCGGAGCAGGCATTGCTCCTCACGGAATTGATAGTAAATCCTGCCCTCAAAGAGATGTCATCTGAAATAGAGGAGGAGATAGCGCTCAGAGTTGCGGCATATTTCGGAAAGAGCGAGATAAAATACAGAACACTGTCTTGCAAATTGCAGGACGGAGGATATTGCCAGAGCATGGTCTGTGGCATATCCGGTGCAGGAGAAGATAATAACGGGCGCCCGGAGCCGTTCTTCGGATTCCCGTTCGAATAGAATAGACTAGAAGGAGAAGGAGCATAAGATGAATATAGTATGTTTGGACATGGAAGGCGTATTGGTACCTGAGATATGGATTGCATTCAGCGAGGAGAGCGGTATTCCCGAGCTTAAAAGGACCACGAGGGACGAGCCTGATTACGACAAACTCATGCAGTGGAGAATAGGCATCCTAAAGGAGCGCGGCCTCAAGCTAAAAGACGTGCAGGATACTATCGCCAAGATAGATCCGCTACCGGGCGCCAAGGAATTCCTCGATGAGCTTCGCGCAACTACGCAGGTCATAATCCTAAGCGACACCTTCGAGCAATTCGCCAAGCCTCTTATGGAGAAACTCGATTGGCCGACCCTCTTTTGCAATGAGCTTGTAATCGACGAGGAAGGATATATCGCGGACATCAAGATGCGCTGCGAGCAGTCCAAACTGACGACGGTGCGCGGGCTTCAGTCGATAGGCTACGACACGATTGCCGCCGGCGACAGCTACAACGACCTCGATATGATACTTGCCAGCAAGGCGGGATTCCTCTTCCGCTCAACCGAGCAGATTAAGAAGGACTATCCGCAGCTCCCGGCTTTCGAGGAGTATGACGAGTTCCTCGCCGCGATTAAGGCTGCACTGTAAAAATCCTACCGAATAAATAGGAATTACTATTGCACTTGCCCTTTGGCGGGTGTAGTATATTGGAGCAAACAAAACCAAGATAAAAAAGAGGAGATATAAAATGATTACTAAAGACATGATTATCGGAGAAGTTATCACTGAGCATCCGGAGCTCGTTCGCACTTTCTTTGCAAACGGCATGATGTGCATCGGTTGTCCGGCTTCACAGGGCGAGTCCATCGGAGAGGCTGCAACAGTTCACGGACTCGACGCTGATCAGCTCGTATCCGCACTCAACGAGGCACTCGGAGCTTAATATGTATTATGAAATCAGCAAGGAAGTATTCGATAAAATCCCGAATTTCGTATGCGGAGTTGTGGCGGTTCAGGGCATAGACAATTCCAAGGATGTGCCGGCAATCACCGAGATGCTCGAAAAATATGCGGCGGAGTGCAAGGCGTATTTCGATGCATCTGGTAACAAAGCTAAAGAAGATCCTTGCGTGGCGCCGTACCGCGACGCTTTTCGTGAGATTGGGATCAATCCAAACAGATATGCCTGCGCTATAGAGGCGCTGATGGATAGGATTGCCAAGGGCAAGGGCATGCCGAGCATCAACCCGGCTGTGGACCTCGGAAACTCCCTGTCGCTTAAGTACAGGATTCCTATCGGCGCGCACGACATGTACACATTCGTCAGACCTGACGGTACGGGCCGCGGCGCTGAGGATGCGGGCATAAGCGTCAGGCCTGCAACGGCCGACGACCACTTCAGGCCGTTTGGCGCGCCGGAAGGCGAATTCGACGACCCGGAAGCAGGTGAAATAGTATACGTATCCGGAAATGAAGTCAGGACACGCCGCTGGACATGGCGCCAGAGCGAGATGGGCAAGATGCAGGGCTCGACCTCTGCAGTATTCTATCCAATCGACGGCTTTGCGGGGTTCAATGATGAAGATGTCAAAGCGGTCATGAAGGAATTCACGGAACTTCTCGCCAACTATTTTGCAAAATCCGGTAGCCGCTGCACAGTTGCAACGGGCATGGTAGATAAGGATAATCCGAGAATTGAATTTTAGACAGTCTTACAGGAGACAGCAATGAAGAGACAAGATATCACAGAAGCAAAGAAAAAAGAACTCATAGAAAAGGCTCTCGAAGTCCTGCCGAATTCATATGCGCCATATTCAAATTACAATGTGGCAGCCGCGGCGCTCTTCGATTCCGGAAATATATACACCGGCGTCAACGTAGAGAGCGCATCGCTCGGTGCTACTAACTGCGCGGAGAGAAACGCAATTCAAACTGCGGTTACCAATGGAGACCGAAGGCTCGTTGCGATTGCCGTAGTCGGTGGCATGCACGGAGATCCTACAGGAGCGTACTGCGTACCTTGCGGGATTTGCCGCCAGGTCATGAGGGACTTTGCCGATAAAGACGAGATGATACTTATCTCTGCCAAGTCGGCTGAGGACTATCGCGAGTACACACTCGAGGAGATACTTCCATACAGCTTCGGCCCCGAATCCCTCGACTGACAAAATCGAATTAATTTGTATAAAGAAAACAGAGATGCTTCCAATCGGTAAACATCTCTGCTTTTTCTTGTTGGCAATTATCTCTTTGAGAACTGGCTTGCTCTTCTGGCCTTTTTGAGTCCCGGTTTTTTACGTTCTTTCATACGTGGGTCTCTGGTCAGGAAGCCTGCTGCTTTGAGCATAGGTCTGTAAGCCTCTTCGTCAATCTCGCAGAGTGCTCTGGAGATACCGTGTCTGAGTGCTCCGGCCTGGCCTGTGAATCCGCCGCCGTTTACGGTTGCGATCACGTCGTAGCTTCCGAGTGTGCCTGTCAGCTCGAGAGGTCTCTTAACTTCGTTCTTAACGATGTCTTTCTCACCGAAGTAAGTGTCGAGGTCTCTCTTGTTGATGATGATGTTGCCTGCTCCAGGGAGAAGTCTAACTCTGGCTACGGATGACTTTCTTCTGCCTGTTGCTTGATACATGGTCTTAGTCTTTGCCATTTCTTACTCCTCCTTTCTAGAATGTCCACTCTTCAGGTTTCTGAGCTGTGTGTGGGTGCTCAGCGCCTGCGTAAACTTTGAGCTTCTTGAACATCTGACGGCCGAGTTTGCCCTTTGGCATCATACCCTTAACTGCGTGGTAGATTACCTCTTCAGGCTTCTTGGCTCTCATCTCTCCGAGTGTGGTCTCTTTGAGGCCGCCCGGATAACCGCTGTGTCTCTTATAGATCTTGTCGGTTTCTTTCTTTCCGCTTACTGCTACCTTCTCAGCATTGATAACCACTACGTAGTCACCTGTGTCGATGTGCGGTGTGTAAGTCGGTTTTTTCTTTCCTCTCAGGATCATGGCTGCCTCAACGGCGAGCTTTCCGAGAGTCTTGCCTTCTGCATCGATTACATACCATTTGCGATCGATGTCCGCCGGCTTAGCGATAAAAGACTTCATGTCTTCCTTCCTTTCTACCTACTTGGCTCCTGGTGCTTGGTATGAGTCCGCTTCGGGTACCCATGCTTGGACTTCGGAACTTGTTCGGTCCGCCTACTTGGTACTTCGTACTTTTTCGGCCTTGCTAGTAATAGTTTATTAGCGCCTCAGCTACCGGCCCATCGGCCTGCGTCGGCAAACGCTTTGCTTCGCATTATGCGTAAGACACGCGCTCGATTATTATATTTGCGAGAGGCTTTCAAGTCAAGAAAAATCTGCCTGAACTCCTTGAAAAATCAGAGCGTATCGTTATAAAATCACGCCATGAGTAACAAGACAAAGGGTAATTTAATATTGCTGCTTACGGCAATGCTTTGGGGCTCGGGCTTTATCTCACAGAAATTCGGCAATTCTTTCATGCCTCCTATGACATTCAATGCTGTCAGGCAGCTCCTGTCAGGCATCGTGCTGATTCCGATTGTCATGCGTGCTTTCGCAAAGAGCGGATACATGTCAGAGGCTTGCAACACTGCAGATGAACTCGATCAAAAGCGCAGGAAGCTTCGCAAAGGAGGAGTGCTTTGCGGTCTGTTCCTCCTGATAGGAACCGCGACTCAGCAGATAGGCCTGCTTACGGTCAGCGCCGGCAAATCCGGATTCATTACTTCCTTATATATAGTAATCGTACCGCTCCTAAGCGTAGTAATAGGCAGCAAGGTCAGCCGCAAGGCCGTGATATGCGTCGCATTTGCGATGGTAGGATTTGCCATAATGAGCCTGAGAGGGGGGCTCGGCGGAGCGACCGCGGGCGACTGGCTCACACTGGTATCTGCTTCTGCATTTGCCGCACAGATAGTGGCCATAAGTTTGTTCGTCGATGAAGGAAATGCAGTCAAGCTCTCTCAGCTTCAATTCTTCTTTAGCGGAGCTGTAGGACTCTTCATCGCAATCATAATGGAGCATCCATCTACGGCTGCAATTCTCGCAGGACTTGCGCCACTTCTATACCAGGCCATAGTGCCCGGTGCTGGCGGCTACACACTTCAGATGGTGGGTCAGCAATACACTGACTCCACATCTGCCGCGCTCATCATGAGCCTCGAGGCGGTGTTCGCTACCATATTCGGCACGCTTGTACTTCGTGAACTCATGAGCGCACGCGAACTGCTCGGAGCAGCCATAATCTTCGCGGCCGTGATCATCTCCCAAATCGAAATTAAAAGAAGAGGCAGATGTGATGAAACTGTGAATCAATCTTCACAGAAAACTGGTTGAAAAAATGATTTAGCCTGATATAATCGGGCCATCAAAACACAGGAAAGAGACCCGCGCGGTCTCTTTTTTTTGTGCCGTTTTTACTCTATATAATTAATTCCATTTTGAAAAAGAAAGGAGAGTTGAACATGGGAGATAATTATAATATAATGACAGAAACATTATGGTTTGATTGGAGCCCGGAGAAAAATGACATCAACATCAAGAAGCACGGAATCAGCTTCCACGAGGCAGCGTCAGTGTTTGATGATAAGATGGCGATTGTCTTTGATGATCCGGACCACTCCGATGAAGAGGAACGCTTTGGTATTTTGGGTATGACATATAATCAAACCATTTGTATAGTAATTCACTGTACTCGAGAAGAGGATGAAATGATTAGAATCATATCCGCGCGAAAAGCCACCAGAAAAGAGACGGCCGTCTACTTCAATAGAAAATGGTAAGGAGGAAAAAATGAGAGAAGAATATGATATTGAAAAACTAAATCCTCGAAAGAACCCTTACACGAAGGTAAAGAAAGTACAGATTTCCATCAATATTACAGAGGAGACCGTAAAATACTTTAAGGAGCAGGCAGGCAGAACCGGCATCCCATATCAAAACCTTATGAACCTGTATCTTACGGACTGCGCGGAGAAAAAGAAAGAACCACATTTAGTTTGGGAATAAATGGTGTGCGTGGTGGGAATTGAACCCACGGCCCCTTCATTCGGAGTGAAGTACTCTATCCACTGAGCTACACGCACAAAACGAGGCCGGTTATCGGCCTCTTTATTTTTATCTAAATCTCGGATTTCCTCGGACGGTCCATCAGCGCGTCGAGGGCTTCGTGCACATCGACTTTACCGTTGATGACGTTGTAGATGGCTTCGGCAATCGGCATCTCGACTCCTTCTCTAGCCGCAAGGTCATGCGCAGCCTCTGCTGTGAACATGCCTTCGACCACCATGCCGATTTCCTTCCTGGCTTCCTCCGGGTCCATGCCCTGACCGATTAGGCGGCCGCAGCGGAAGTTCCTCGAATGCATGGAAGTGCAAGTAACAATCATGTCACCGACACCGGAAAGCCCTGCGAATGTCTCAGGGCGAGCGCCCATCTTGACCCCGAGTCTTGTCATCTCGGTGATGGCTCTTGTGATCATGGCAGCCCTGGTGTTGTCACCAAAGCCGAGCCCGTCGATAATTCCTGAGCCCACAGCCATTACGTTCTTAATTGAACCAGCGAGCTCCATGCCTTTCATATCTTCGTTAATATATATCCTGAATCTGTTCGTAGCGAACACATCGGCAATCGCATGTGCAGACTCTTCGCTCTTTGATGATACCGACACGACAGTCGGAACTCCGAGCCCGACTTCCTCAGCGTGCGAAGGACCGGAGATGCAGACGTACCTGTTCATATCGAGCCCGACCTCCTCGGCAACCTCGGACATTCTGAGCAGGGTCTTCTGCTCGATGCCCTTTGCGATGTTCATCATCAGAGCATCTTCCTTTATATATGGCTTCGCTGCAGTTGCCGCCACTCTGAATATCTGAGCCGGCAGAGAGAATACGATTACATCGGCATCCTCGAGCGCAGGCTTGTTATCTGTATAGAAATGGTAGTCGCCCTCGAGCTTAACACCCGGAAGATAGTCGGTGTTTTCCATCGCCTCTTCCATCCGACGGAGATGTGCCTCATCCACGTCGAAGATATTAACTCTGTATCCCTTGGCAGCGACTATTGTTGATAATGCCGTACCGAAGCTTCCGCCTCCAATGAAAGCAACTGTTTTCATATCCGTCTCCTTGTATCTTACTTATTATATTTAACAGCCATACAATTATACTGTTTTTAGAGCAAAAGATAAAGTTCGCAAGAATGAATAGTGGCATCTACCTCGGGAAGGAAGGCGGAAGTTTTTGTAGATTTTCACAAAAACTAACAAAAATACTGTTGACATACAACATGAAGATTGTTATATTAGCACATGTAAAGATTTTATTCTATGAAAGGAGCGCATTCACATGACTAAAAGAATGATGACAGAAATGGGAATGATGGGCATGTGCATGTGCCGAGACAATTAGCATAGGATAAGGTCATAACGAATAAGCCTAAACTATGAGGTTTCTCATGTATACGCGGGGCAGGTCGTTAGGACCTGTCCCGTAATTTATGTCAACGCATCCTCAGAAATGGGAATGATGGTCATGTGAGAGAATTGAAAGGAAAGAAATGGCAGATACGATAATAAGCCTACAGGGAGTGACCAAGGAGTTCGACACCAAAGGCGGACAGGTGGTCGCCCTCAAGGACATCAACCTGGACATAGAAAAAGGCGACTCATACGGTATCATCGGTCTCTCGGGAGCGGGCAAGTCCACCCTGGTAAGGACGATCAATCTGCTCGAGCAACCGACAGAGGGTAAAGTCCTCTTCGACGGACAGGTCCTGACCGGCCTTAAGAATCGAGATCTAAACCTCCAGAGGCGCAAGATATCGATGATCTTCCAGCAGTTCAATCTGCTGATGCAAAGAGACGCGATAGGAAATATCTGCTTCCCGCTCGAGATTGCGGGAGTCGGCAAGGCGGAGGCTCAGGCCAAAGCCGAGGAGCTACTCAAGGTCGTAGACCTTGAGGACAGGGCGCACTCGTACCCGTCGCAGCTCTCCGGAGGACAGAAGCAGAGAGTCGCGATCGCGAGGGCGCTCGCGTCGGATCCCGAAGTGATCCTCTGCGACGAGGCTACATCGGCCCTCGACCCCAAGACGACCAGATCCATACTGAGCCTCCTGCGTAAGATCAACGAAGAGCGAGGCATCACGCTGGTGGTCATCACCCACGAGATGAACGTCATCAAACAGCTCTGCAATAAGGTTGCCGTAATAGAAAACGGAGAGATAGTAGAGCGCGGACCGGTGAAGGAAATATTTGCAAATCCTAAGACCAAGGCGGCCAGGAAACTCTTCTTCCCGGATGCGACAGAGAGAGAAACACCAACAGCCAGGACGGCTGTAAAGAACAGACTGAGGCTTGCCTTCAACGAGCAGACAGCATACAAACCGATAATTGCCAATATGATTCTCGACATCGGAGAGCCGGTGAACATGCTTTACGCAAACATGGACGCGTTGCTCGATGAACAGAACGGTCAGATGGTAATTGCCCTTTCGGATGACAAGGAAGTGGCAGAGAAACAGAAGGCATACCTAATAAAGGAAGGTGTGGATTTCACAGAGATACCGGAGGATTCTGACTATTACGAATATCCGGTGAACGGACCAAGGGAGGAGGTAGACTGATATGAATATGGCAATTTCAGATCTTGTGAGCCTGCTCTCGAAGGGAACGCTTGAGACTCTGCAGATGACGCTGATCGGAACTTTGGTAGCGTATTTGTTCGGACTTCCCATAGGAGTATCTCTCATCGTGACAGGTCCTAACGGCATAAAGCCGCGTCCGATATACAACAAGGTGATGGGCTTTATAGTCAACGTGCTGAGATCGGTACCATTTCTCATACTGATGATAGCCCTCATGCCATACATCCGAATAGTAATCGGAACCGGCATAGGAACGAGGGCCACAACCGCAGCACTGATAGTAGCAGCCACGCCGTTTGTAGCCAGAATGGTGGAGCAATCACTGCTCGAGGTAGATCCGGGAGTAATCGAGGCCGCGCAGGCCATGGGAGCGAGCAACTTCCAGATAATAAAGAAGGTCCTGCTCCTTGAAGCCAGGCCGTCACTTCTAAACGGAGCGGCCGTAGCCATGATAACCATACTGGGATATTCAGCCATGGCAGGAGCGGTCGGAGGAGGAGGACTCGGTAATATAGCCATAAGGTACGGCCTTCACAGATTCCAGCCCGCGATAATGTGGATAACGGTAGTCCTGCTGATAATACTGGTACAGATAATGCAGGAAATCGGAATTCGATTCGCGGCACGAATGGACAACAGAATTAACTAAGGTATCAAAAGATTTTTTCATAATAGAAGGGAGAACAATCATGAAGAACATTAAAAAGTATGGAGTAATTGCAGCAATACTTGCACTTACACTCGCCCTCACAGCCTGTGGCGGCGGAAACAGCGGCGGATCGACATCCGGCGGCGGAGATGACGCAGACAAGACCATCAAAGTAGCAGCTACGCCTGCACCTCACGCAGAAATCCTTGAGTCGGTTAAGGAAGCTCTCGCCGCAGAGGGCTGGACGCTCGAAATCCAAGAATTCGACGACTATGTACTGCCTAACCAAGCAGTTACTGACGGCGAGGTAGATGCAAACTACTTCCAGCACCAGCCATATCTGGATTCATATAATGCAGAAAACGGAACAGACATCGTTAACGCAGCAGCCATTCACTACGAGCCTCTCGGAGTTTACAAGGCTAAGAAGGACAGCTTCGATGCAATTGCCGAGGGAGACAAGATCGGTGTTCCTGATGATCCGAGCAACGAAGCCAGAGCTCTTCAGCTCCTAGCAGCCAACGGACTTATCGTTCTTAAGGACGGCGTAGGACTTGAGGCTACGGTCAACGACATCACCGACTATCCTAAGGGCAAACTCGAAATCATCGAGACTGAGGCTGTTTCACTTCCTAAGGCATTGCCAGATCTGGAACTTGCAGTAATCAACGGCAACTACGCTATCGGCGCAGGCCTCACATCTGCAGATGCTATCGCCTTCGAGGCTAGCGACTCAGAGGCTGCTCAGACCTATGCAAATATCATCGCTTGCGCAAACGGCAATGAAAACAGCGAGAAAGTTCAGGCTCTCATCGCAGCTCTCAAGACAGATGCGGTAAAGAAATTCATCGAAGAGAAGTACGGCGATTCCGTAAAAGTTATGTTCTAATTGTATCATTGAGTGCGGAGGGGCAGAATTGCTCTTCCGCACTCTTTTTTATTTCCTTAATAAATGCTTATCTTTCAGCTCTATTTCTTCATTTTTCATGCATTATAAGATATAATCCACTATGTATCTTTGCGCTCGTTTAAAGGGGCGACTGAGACGAGCAACACAAAGGAAAAAGAGGTAAGAATATGACCAAAGATTTCGTAAAAGTAGACCAGTGGGGCGAATGCTTATGGGGAATTGACGAGAACGGCGTGCTCTTCCTGAACGAAGGAACAGCGTCGAGTCTGGACGACGGCAAATCCCCTTGGGATGAAGTCAAAGCAGACATCAGAGAAGTGCAGACGACGGGCCATATAACATTCCCGGACGGTGCATCTCTCGCGGGACTTTTCAAAGGCTGCAAGAATCTCGTAAAGGCGGACCTCTCGGGATTCGACACTTCGAATGTCACAGACATGAGCTCGATGTTTGAGGCTTGCCCGCATCTGGCGGAGCTCGATCTCACATCTTTCAACACTTTGGCCTGCCGCAATATGAGCAGGATGTTCGCCAATTGCTCGAGTCTTACAAGCATGCTGATTGGGGAGTCGTTCAGTACGACAGGAGACGGCAGCACGGATTGCGGGAAGCTCGCAATCAAGGAAGAGAGCAAATACAGAAGAGCCAGAACGATTTCCGTGGAAGGGTTCAAGGTCAGATACCACAGCATAGAGCATCCGTCGGAGATGGTTGAGAAACAGACGGTACCTAATTACAGATATGTCGTGGAAGACCTGCTCTTTGATGCGCCGGAAGAAGGCGCAGGCTTCGTGGGTTGGAATACTTCAAAGGATGCAGACGGCGCGCTGTATAAACCCGGGCAGGAGCTTCCGGCAGTAGAGGAAGACCTCGACCTCTATGCTATCTGGGCTTATGCACCAAGGATAGGCGAGATCAAAAATGTGGAGCCTTTTGTATTTGGAGAGCAGATTCCTTTCGAGCTGCCTGTAATAGAGTCTGTAAATGACCCGGATATCAGCGGCTATCTTGAAGTCAGCCCGACAGGAGAGGAAGGCAGCTGGACACCTATAGCCCATGACGCCGTACTTCCTGTGGCATATAACGGATACCTTCTCCGCCTGCACGCTTCCAACAGCGTAGGCGAGACAGTCTCCAAGCCTGTAAGGCTAAGCATAGAAAGAGCGACTATCGATATGTCTCAGGTCCGCTGGGCAGAAGACGATGACATGGTATATAACGGAGAGCCTAAGCATGTATGGGTAGAGGGCCTGCCTGCAGGCATCGAGCCTATCTACACGGGCAATATGGCAACTGAGGCCGGCACATACACCGCCGGATTCAGCTTCGACTTCGATCAGGATAATTTCAACGAGCCGCTCGTCGTAAGAGAGCACGAGTGGACCATCAAAAAGGCCGTATTCGATATGTCCGAAGTCCGCTGGGATTACGAGAAAGCCTTCGGGTACACGGGCGTCGAATACAGAGTAGAGCTCAAAGGGCTTCCGCAGGGAGTCAGCGTAACTTACGAAAACAACATAGCCAAAGATGCGGGAGTATATACGGCAATTGCCCACCTCAGCTATGATGCGGTCAATTATGAAAAGCCGATGGAGGTCCAGCCTTGCATCTGGGAGATCAGAAAGGCTGCGATTGATCCGTCCAAGCTCGTATGGTCGTCAGACGAGGGCTTTGTCTATGACGGCACCGGCAAATCCGTATACATCACAAATCTCCCTGACGATGTGCTCGTCGAGTACACGGGAGACAGCGAAACTCTCGCAGGCAAATACCTCGCAAGGGCGTCGGTTCGCGGCAACTATTGCACGACCGGTCCTGCTGAGTACGAGTGGGAGATTGCCAAGGCTAAATACGATCTGTCTGAGATGAGATGGACGGAGCAGACCAAGTATACCTATGACGGAGAGACTCACACAGTCATGCTGCATGGCGTACCGGAGGGACTTGAGGTCAGATACAGCGGCAATGAAGGAATCACTGCCGGCGTTTACAAGGCTGTCGCAGCATTCATCAACAGCGATACTCACAACTTCGCAACTCCGGACGACGTGAGCCTGAACTGGGAGATAGTCAAGAAAGAAGTCGACATGTCGGGCGTCAGGTGGAGCTACGAGGGGCCGTTCACCTATGACGGTGAGAATAAGAGGATTGAGCTCGTCGGACTTCCTCAGGGAATAGGCGCGGAGTACGATGGTAATGTCGCCTTCAATGCGGGTATTTATAACGCACAGGCGCATCTCGTTTATGACGAGGACAATATGATCGCGGAAGATCCTATGGATTGCCAGTGGAAGATCAACAAAAAGAGAGTTGACGTCAGCGATGTCAAATGGTCTTACACGGGCGCATTCACATATGACGGAACAGAGCACAGCGTGCTGCTTGAGAATATTCCGGAGGGCCTGACCGCTGAGTATGCGGGCAATTCCAAGATAGAGACAGGTAAATATGTTGCGAGTGCGACCCTCGTGCCTGCGGATCCGCAGAACTACGAGGTGCCTAATATCAGCGGCTGCACATGGGCCATCAACAAGGCTGATGCAGTGCTCGGAGAGATTATGTGGACGGACAGCAGCGCATTTACATATGACGGCACAGAGAAGAAAG
>CACWIO010000030.1 GCA_902760855.1 uncultured Eubacteriales bacterium | reverse complement strand
CTTGGAGCTGATGGAGGGAATCGAACCCCCAACCTGCTGATTACAAATCAGCTGCTCTACCGTTGAGCCACATCAGCGTATTGGCGACCGGGAACGGGCTCGAACCGTCGACCTCCAGCGTGACAGGCTGGCATTCTAACCAGCTGAACTACCCGGCCCCATTACTCGTTATTTTTGCGAGCTGCTTCGTTGCTGCTCTCCGACTCGACGCTCGCCTACAATGAGTAGTACTCGCTCCTCGCCGACTCGCGCGCCTCGCATCTCACAAAACTAACTTCGTAAGCTTGTCATCTGATTACTTGACAAATAGCTTCGTCTGTTAAAAAACAGAAATGGTATTGGTGGGCGCAATAGGGCTCGAACCTATGACCCCCTGCTTGTAAGGCAGGTGCTCTCCCAGCTGAGCTATGCGCCCGTCAAAATTGACGCTCGATTATATTAACACGATTTACCACAAGTGTCAAACCCTATTTTTCATTTATTTTTGAGCGTTTTTGGGCGGTGCCGATGCGGGCTCAAATCTTGTATTTTGCAAGTGTTTTCTCCTCGCTTTTGAGATCTGCCTTGCCGCCTGTAATGTCTGCGATCAATGACTTGATCTGCTCTGAGTTTTCGCTCATGCAGGAGAATGTGGCGCTGACTACATCTGTGTATGTGATGTTCTCCATTTGGTACCCGCTGTCCTCCGCTATGCTCTGGAGCTTGCTGAGATAGCTGTAGTCAAAGCTGTATGAGATAGCGGATCCTTCTCTTACTTCGCATTTGCCGGCCTGCTCTATTGCAAGCTTGGCAGCATGGGTATATGCACGCGCTAATCCGCCTGTGCCGAGTTTTATGCCGCCGAAGTATCTCGTAACTACTATTACGAGATTTGTGAGCTCCTCGGAGGAAATAAGCTTTAATATGGGCATACCTGATGTGCCCTGAGGCTCACCATCGTCGCTCGCCCATTGATGCTCCATGCCCGGCCCCACTATGAAGGCCGGCACGTTATGAGTCGCATCCTTATATTTCTCCTTTATCCCCGCTACAAAAAGCTTGGCCTCTTCGGTTGTCTCAGCCGGAGAGGCATGTGCTATGAAGCGCGATTTTTCGACTATATACTCGGCTTCGGCATATTCGTAAATCGATTTGTATAGAACCATGCCTTACAGTATGTATTTGTCTACGTCGACTTCCTTGATCTTCTCTCTGAGCCTGTCCTGTACATATGCCCTGTCAATTACGACATCTTGCACGCTTGGATCCGGCAAATTATATGAGATGTCTTCGAGCAGAATTTCGAGTATCGTGTGCAGTCTACGAGCTCCGATATTCTCTGTCTCCTCATTCATAAGATATGCGAGGTTGGCAATCTCATCTATGGCATCATCCGTAAAGTCAACGCTCACGCCCTCGGTCTCGAGCAATGCCTTTTGCTGCTTTGTGACAGCGTTCTCAGGCACTGTGAGGATCTTTTTGAAGTCTTCTTTATCTAGGTTCGAGAGCTCCACGTTGATAGGGAATCTTCCCTGGAGCTCAGGTATGAGATCGCTTGGCTTTGATACGTGGAAAGCACCCGCGCCGATGAAAAGCATGTGGTCTGTCTTTACCGGTCCGTACTTGGTGTTTACAACGCTTCCTTCGACTATCGGGAGGATGTCCCTCTGCACGCCTTCTCTCGACACATCGGCGCCTGATCTTAGGCTGTTGCCTGATGCAATCTTATCTATCTCGTCGATAAAGATAATTCCGTTCTGCTCTGCGTTCTGAAGAGCCTCGTCGGTTACCTGATCCATGTCGATGAGTTTTTGCGCCTCCTGCTCCTTGAGTATGCGCTTCGCATCGCTCACCTTGCATTTCTTGCGCTTGGTCTTCTTAGGCATCATAGTGTCGAAGATATTGCCGATTGCTATCATGCCCTCGTTGTTATCCAGCTGATTTGTCTTAGGCACATCATCAACTTCAATTTCGATAATCTGGTCCTCGAGAAGCCCCTGTCTGAGCTGCTCTCTTACCTGCTCACGAGCCATCTGAATCTCGGAATAATCCTTGCTGGCCTCGTATTCCTTTTGTTTATTCTCTTCGTACTCCTGTTTCTGAGTCTTGTATCCGAGGTTGGCAAAAATATTACCTATAGAAACTCCGCCGCTTTGATTCTCCTCCGGTCCGCCAGGGATAATTGACTTCACGATAATATCCTCGGCGAGTTTCTCGGCCATCTCAGAATTCTCATCCATTCTCTTTTGCTTCGAAAGTCTCATCGAAGCCTCCACGAGGTCTCTGATCATGGAGTCGACATCGCGTCCCACATATCCTACCTCTGTGAACTTAGTGGCCTCCACCTTTACAAAAGGCGCATCCATCAGACGGGCAAGCCTCCTTGCAATCTCTGTTTTACCGACACCTGTAGGTCCCATCATGAGGATGTTCTTAGGCGACACTTCCTCTCTCATCTCCTCTGAGAGCAGAGATCTTCTGTATCTGTTTCTGAGGGCTATGGCCACGTATTTCTTGGCCTCGTCCTGTCCGATTATGTATTTATCGAGCTCCGCAACTATCTGTTTCGGAGTCATGTTCTTGATATTATCTGACATTTCATCCTCCTAGAGCTTCTCTACGCTTATATTTCCGTTCGTATATACGCAAATATTTGAGGCAATCTCCAAAGATTTCCTTACTATCGTCTCCGCGTCGAGATCCGTATTCTCGTAAAGTGCGACAGCAGCGGAATATGCGTAATTGCCGCCCGATCCTATGGCTACGACGTCCTTATCCGGTGAGATTACCTCTCCGTTTCCTGAGATGACGAGCAGATCTTCCTCGTCGGCGACTATCATGAGAGCCTCGAGATTTCTCATAGCCTTGTCTGACCTCCAGTACTGAGCGAGATCCACTGCTGCTCTCTTTAAGTTGCCTGCGTGCTCGCCGAGTTTGTTCTCGAACTTCTCCGTCAGAGAGAATGCATCTGCAACAGAGCCGGCAAATCCTGTCAGCACTCTGTCTTTATATATCTTCTTAACTTTCTTGGCTCCGTTTTTCATGATGGTGGTCTCTCCCATCGTGACCTGACCGTCACCGCCTATTGCGATGTCTCCGTTCGGGCGTCTTACGGCGCATATAGTCGTTGCATGGAATTTAATCATCGTTCTTCTCCTTATACTTGCACTCAGGGTTCGAGCACTTGATAGGCTTTGTCTTTCCCTTGCCCTCTACGAGCATGGCTCCGCAGTCCGGGCAGAATCTGCCTGTCGGCTTATCCCAATATGAGACGTCACAAACAGGATAACCGCTGCATCCGTAGAATACCTTGCCTGTCTTGCGCCCTCTCTTTTCTATTATGTCCTTGCCGCATTTAGGGCAAGCCACACCTGTCGATTTCACGATAGGCTTTGTGTTCTTGCAGTCAGGATAACCCGTGCATGCGAGGAATTGCCCAAATCTGCCATCCTTGATAGCCATAGGCTTTCCGCAAATCTCGCAAAGCTCGTCGGAGAGCACCACCTCGCGCTCGATTCTCTCGACTTCCTTGTCGGCTATCTTAAGTTCCTCGGCGAATCCTTTATAGAAATCGGCTATAACGCCCTTCCACTCTTTGTCTCCGAGCTCGATGCTGTCGAGGTTGTCCTCCATCTCTCCCGTGAAGTCTACGTCTACTATATCAGTGAAATAATCCTGAAGTATTCCGGTTACATCAAATCCGAGTTTAGTAGGCTCAAGTGTCTTCTTAACTCTCTTGATGTACCTTCTGTTTACGAGCACCGCGATAATGGCCGCATATGTGGAAGGTCTGCCTATGTTCTTCTCCTCCATCTCCTTAACGAGGGAAGCCTCGGTGTATCTTGCAGGAGGCTGGGTGAACTTCTGCTCTGTTATGAGTTTCTCAAGGTCGAGAGTCTCTCCCTCCCTAATCTTAGGGATCTTAACCTCATTATCTCCGGACGAAGTCTTATATACCTTGCGCCATCCGTCGAAAGTCATGCGAGATCCCGACGCCTTAAACTCATATCTGCCGTTTTCTATATTAACGGACACTGTATCGTACTGAGCAGCCGTCATCTGTGATGCCACAAACCTTCTCCAGATAAGATCGTAGAGCTTAAACTGCTCCGGTGTAAGTGAATCCTTAATCCTATCAGGCTCAAGTGTCACATCTGAAGGTCTGATAGCCTCGTGAGCATCTTGCATCGCCTTGTTCTTGTTGGCATAGAAGTTGTTACCGGCATATTCTGCTCCGATTTTTTCTTTGATATATGAAGACGCGGCAGCCCTGGCCTGGTCTGACACCCTGACGGAGTCCGTTCTGAGGTAAGTGATAAGACCTCTGGCTCCGATGCCTTTGAGCGTGATGCCTTCATAGAGCTGCTGGGCAATCTGCATGGTGCGGCTGGTCGTAAATCCGAGCTTGATCGATGCGTCCTGCTGCAGGCTCGAAGTGGTAAACGGCGCATAAGGCTTGGTCTGGCGTTTGCCCTCTTTTACATTCTTGACCACATAGCTTCCGTGCGAGAGCTCTGCCTCTATAGCCTTGGTCTCTTCCTCTGATTTAATCTCAGCCTTGTTCCCGTCTATCTTGGAGAGCTCTGCAATGAACTCGTCACCGAAATCCGCGGCGATATACCAATACTCTTCAGGTATGAAATTCTGGATCTCATTCTCCCTATCGCATATGATCTTCAATGCTGCCGACTGTACGCGGCCTGCAGATAAGCCTCTGGCAACTTTCTTCCAGAGCAGAGGGCTGATCTGATATCCTACCAGTCTGTCGAGCACACGACGCGCCTGCTGTGCATCTACGAGTTTATCGTCGATTGCCCTGGGTGTCTTGATGGCTTCCTTGACTGTATCTTTGTTAATCTCATTGAACATTATGCGGCATTCATCGGATGGATCGATGCCGAGCAGGTGTGCGAGATGCCACGAAATTGCCTCTCCTTCACGGTCAGGGTCGGTTGCGAGGAGTATCTTGCTTGCGGCTGCGGCTTCCTTCTTTATCTCTTTGATAGTGTCGCCTTTACCGCGGATATTAATATATTCGGGCTCGAAATTATTATCTACATCAACACCGAGTCTGCTCTTGGGCAAATCTCTTACATGTCCTACGGAAGCGATGACTTTATACTTGCTCCCGAGGTATTTGCCGATGACTTTAGCCTTGGATGGTGACTCGACTACGAGAAGAGTCTTGCCCTTGGCTGAAGAGGACTTTGCTTTCGATGTCTTTTTCTTTGCTGTGCTTTTTCTTGTAGCTGTAGCCATTATTTACCTCTTTATTTTTGCCTACATATAATGTAGATATTTTACAATTTGAAACTTTAGCACAAATATATTGTATTAGACAAGTCATAATCTTAATTAATGCAAAGCTCTCACTTATCCGATATGTATATGCGGCCTGCATAGGTTTCCGTAATGCCTTTTATTTCCATGACTGTGGTAATTGCGCTTATCAGTGATGCGCTCTTGCCGGTTTCTCTTACAATCTCATCTATAGTTGCTCCTCCGAGTGAGCTAAGGGCTTCATATATCACCCGCTCATCATCAGCCAAATTAACAGAGCTGCTGCCCTTTTGAGTTTTTGCAGTTCCGAGCTTCATGTCGCGTATCAGGTCATCCACTAGCACAAGAGGCGCTGCTCCGTCGCGTATTAAGAGATTGCAGCCTATGCTGAATTGGCTGTTAATTGGGCCTGGGACGGCATATACCGGCCTTCCTTGCGTCGCCGCATGATTAGCTGTTATGAGAGAGCCGCTGTTCATTCCCGCCTCGACCACCACCAGCACTTCGGCAAGCCCGCTGATTATTCTGTTCCTCGCAGGGAAAGTAGCGGCAGTCGCCGGGTATGTAGGTTCATATTCGCTTATTACCAGGCCGCCTTCATCCAAGCCCCTCATCATCAGGTCTTTGTTTCTGGCAGGTCCCATAACCTCAATTCCTCCTCCGAGCACTCCTATAACCTTCGATCCGCCCTCCAATGCTCCCTCGTGAGCGAATGCATCGATGCCGAGGGCAAGTCCCGAGCAGACCGTTATCCCCCTCTCTCCGAGTCTTCGGCCTATCATAAGCGATACGTTTTTACCGTAGACTGTGTACTTGCGAGAGCCTACAATTGCCACCGAGCGTTCCTTTAAAAGCGAAATATCTCCTGCGCAGTAAAGCTGCTTGGGAGAGATAGGAATCGTCCTGAGCTTATCCGGGAAATCCGTTGAATTTCTGTCCACCTTTTCAATTTTATATTTCCCTATGCGCCACTTAGGCTCAATGATAGATTGCCGTTTCGTATTTAAATTTTTATCCATTATCTCTAGTCTCCTTGAGAATCCTCGTTACGGCATCCTGTAGCTTAAAGCTTCCGCCAGATGCTCCTGATTGATGTCCCTGCACTCCGCAAGATCGGCTATAGTTCTGGCTACTCTAAGAGTCCTCATATACCCACGAGGCGACATCACAAGAGCCGTATATGCTTCTCTCATGAATATTTTCTCTGCCCTCCCAAGTCTGCAATGCTTTTCGGCTTCAACTGCCGTCAAATCGCAATTATAGCCTTTCCTGCCCATGCCGTACGCAAAGTTCCTGGCCCTTGATACTGCATTTTTCATTTCTTTGGTGCTCATGCCTCCGCCGCCCGATGTCAGCTGATTATACGTAACTCTCTCCATAGAGATTTTCATATCTATCCTGTCCATTATCGGGCCGCTTAGCTTACTCTGATATCGCTCTATATCCGCCTGTGTGCATCGGCATTCCTTTTCTTTATCTCCGTAATATCCGCAAGGGCAAGGATTTGATGCCATAACTAGCTGGAAATCACAAGGATAGGTGAAACTCTCTCCCTTCCTGAAATGAGTTATGCTCTTCTCCTCGAGAGGTATCCTGAGACCTTCTATTACATGTTTATTAAACTCGCATATTTCATCTAAAAAGAGCACACCGTTATGTGCCAGGGTTATTTCTCCCGGCAATGCAGTATTGCTCCCGCCGCCGAGCAGGCCCGCAGGTCCTATAGTGTGATGAGGATGCCTAAAAGGCCTGATGGGGCTGGCCAGATCCTTGCCCTTTCCTATTCCGGCAATTGAACGTATGACGGCGGTCCGGATGAGCTCATGCTCATCCATGGCCGGCATTATGCCCGGTATCCTGCCGGCCAGCATGGTCTTGCCACAGCCCGGGCTTCCTACCATCAAAAGACCATGCCTGCCCGCCGTCGCCACCAGCACAGCCCTCTTGGCATTCTCCTGCCCGCTTATATCCGCGAAGTCCAATATCTCCTGCGAGCTCCCATCATCACTTTTATTACCCTTTTCGAGATTTGCTCTATTTCCCCTTACATAGCACTGAGCATCAGGGTTTAGCACCAGTCTTACACTTTCATCCAGGCTGCTCACGGGATATATCTCATCTATTCCGGATAATAATGCTTCCTCGAGATTATCCCTTGGCACTATTACCTTGCACACTCCGTATTCCTTCATATGCATCAACATCGGAAGAGCCCCTCTGACGTAGCACACCCTGCCATCCAGCGCGAGCTCCCCTATTACCGCAAGCCCGTCAAGCGCTCCATTTTCAAGCCCCATCTCTGAACTTAGGATCCCGAGTGCCATCGGAAGGTCCAGGCTGCTCGAATTCTTCTTTAGCTCAGCCGGCATCAGATTGATGGTTATCCTTGTCCTCGGATATTCATATCCCGAATTTATAATCGCGCTTTTGATCCTGTCCTTCGACTCCATCACAGTAGCCTGCGCAAGTCCAACCACATTTATGCTGGGTAGTCCCTTGGAAATGTCCGTCTCCACGAACACCTCTCTGCCTTCTATCCCAATGCAGACCGCCGATCTAATCCTGCTGTACATACCCGGCCTCCTACATACAATTCTCAATGTGATTGACCATCACTTCATATACGTCGAAGGATAAATCACTCCAGTGTCCGCGTCTGCCCGACAGGTATGACGCAGCCGCTTTTTTCATATGTCTTTGCTTGGTCTCTGTAACGGAATCCGCAGGATATCCGTACTCGTCGCTCGATCTGGTCTTAACCTCCACGAAATGCATCACGCCGTCTTTTATGGCGATTATGTCTATCTCACCCTCTCTCGCCATGTAGTTTCTGGCAATCACTCTATAGCCTGCATTCGAGAGCATATCTGCTGCAAGCTTCTCACCTATCTCCCCTACGTTTTTACGATATCTCATACTTGCATCCTTTCTTTCCAAAGACGCGGGAGACCTTGTTCACATACTTACTCTTCACAAATAAAATGCTATCATCACTAAATGCCTTAGTCGAACAATCCATGCACTAAATCCTGCAAAATTTGCACTAATTTTGATTTTGGACCAAATCAACATGTGGATAACTTTTTTAACAACAAAAAGACCTGACTTTTAATCAGGTCTCATAGTTATGAGCATTATCTCTCGTTATCTCAGCACGAATTCCTCAATTGCCTTGGCTACTCCGTCTTCATCATTCGAATCCGTTACGTAGTCCGCATGGTCCTTGGTGCCGCCCCAGGCATTTGCCACAGCCACTCCAACAGCCGCAAGTTCGAGCATCTGAATGTCATTTGGGGCATCTCCGCAGCACATGAGCTCTGAGCTGTCCACATTGAGCCTTCTCATCAGCTCTATCAGTGCTGATTTTTTGCTGGTGTTTGGACCTCCGACTTCAAGGTTATTTTTGAATGATGATGTTATGGTTGCATGCTCAATGGCCTCAACGACAGGCCTGCTTTCTTCGAGCATATCCAAAGTCGGATAGACGAAATTCACATTTTCTATCTTGTCTTTATTATCCAGCATGAATTTCACGGAATCTTTGACCGGTTTCCTGCTCCAAAGCACGTACTCCGCACTTCTGTACTCACAGCCGTTCTTCCTTACATCCTCCAAATAACTCTCATCGGTATACGCAACGCCGTCAACGAAGACTTCGATATATACCCCGCTCTCTTCCTTAATTCGAGCAACCTCCTCCACAGCTCTCGGATCAAGATAGTCACTATAGATAGCCTCTCCTGTTCTGATGTAATTGATATGAGCACCGTTTGACGTAATGGCAAACTCAAGTCCCGGAGCCTCCGTGACATTTTCAGGCAAAGACCCGTACGGTCTTCCTGTAGACACCACAACATGAACCCCTCTGTCCCTGCAGGCCTCAAAGGCAGCAATAGTGCGAGGCGTAATCTCTCTCTCGCTGTTAAGAGTAGTTCCGTCGAGATCGAGCGCCACCATTCTAATTTGTCCGTCGAATTTAAAATCTTTCATATTTCTAATATATACGAAAGAGCCGCACCCTTCAAGGACACGGCTCCGTTATGACTTGGATTTTCCGAGAATTAGTCGTCTTTCTCCTCACTCTCTTCATCGTCATCGTCGTCATCATCGTCGTCATCGTCTTTGTCGTCGTCGTGATCATCATCTTCATCATGATCATCATCGTCGTCGTCATCATCGTCATCAGACTCTTTAGCTTCTTCAGCGGCAGGCTCTTCGGCTACTGCTTCTTCGGCAGCTTCCTCTGCTACTGCTGCAGCTTCTTCAACGACTTCCTCTGCAGGAGCTTCAACCGGAGCTTCCTCAGCTGCCTCATCTGCTACATCCTCTGTCTGTTCTTCCTCAGGAAGTGTAGCTTTGATGGAGAGGCTGATTCTTCTCTTGTCCGGATCGATCTCCATGATTCTGACGCTTACGTCCTCACCAATCTTGAGCTCATCGAATACATTCTCGACTCTCTTGTTGGCGATTTCTGAGATATGTACAAGTCCGTCGAGTCCGGCTTCGAGTTCTACGAATGCACCGTACTCTTTAATCTGTACGACTTTGCCTTCCAGCACGTCGCCTACTTTGTACTTGTCTCCTACCAGGCTCCATGGCTCAGGCTGTGTCTGCTTGAGTCCGAGGCTGATCTTACCCTTCTCTTCGTTGAGAGAGAGGATCTTGACATTGATGATGTCTCCGATCTTGAGAACTTCTTCAGGGTGTTTGAGTTTACCCCATGAAATCTCAGAGATATGAAGGAGTCCATCTACTCCGCCGATGTCTACGAATGCGCCGTAATCGGTAAATCTCATTACCTTACCTTCTACGACGTCACCTACGCTGAGATTGTTCCAAATCTCTGCTACGGCTTTTCTCTTCTCCTCTACCATGATGGCTTTTCTGGAGAAAACAGCTCTGTTGCGCTTGGTATCTACTCTGATAACCTTAACGTCAACGTCCTGTCCGAGGAACTCATCCGCATTCTCGACAAATCTGTCGGAAAGCTGTGACATAGGTACAAATCCTGTGATCTCTTTGTAAGCTGCGATAACACCGCCGTTGACGGCTCTAACGAGCTTAACATTGATGATCTCTTCATTGGCCATAGCCTCTTCGAGCTCTGTGTAGTTCTCTACAGCTACGAGTCTCTTCTTGGAGAGCATGATTCCACCCTCACCGTCATCGGATTTGATGACCTTTGCCTGGATTTCGTCGCCTACCTTGAACAAGTCTGCGAGTGTCTGACCCTCTTCGAGTACGACCTCATCGGATCTGAGAATTCCGTCTTTCTTGCAGCCCATGTTGACGATGACGGCGTCAGCCATTACCTGGTCAACTTTACCGTCTACAACGTCACCCGGCTTCGGTAAACGTAAAGACTTCTCGATGTCATCCATGAAATCCATCATTGGATTCTGTTCCATCTCTTTAGTGACATTTTCGCTCATTCTGGAAATAACCTCCTTGATAATCCATTCGGGCGTTGAAGCGCCCGCCACGAAACCAATTTTATCTTTTTTTGTAAACCCTTGCAAGTCTAAGTTTTCAGCATTTTCAACAAATATAGCTTTTTTGCAATTTTTTTCGGCAATTTCGAATAATTTTCTCGAATTTGAGCTCTCCTTATCGCCTATAACAAGCATAATTTCAACTTCTCTGGCCAGTCTCGCACAGCTCTCCTGCCTGTCCCTTGTGGCATTGCAGATCGTGTTTCGTATGTCGTATTCGACTCCCGCCTCATCAAAGACGCTGAGCACTTCATCCAGCAGTTCCTGCTTTATTGTTGTTTGACAGACGATAATTGGTTTACTGTCACATATATCAGTTATGGCTGATTGCGCCTCCTCTTTGCTTCCTATTACAATCGCAGAGTAGTCGCACCAACCGTTCGTGGCTTTAACTTCTTGGTGATTCTTATCTCCGATAAGGACTACCGGGACAGCATCTTCATGTGCTTTACTGACTATCTCATGTATCTTCTTCACAAAGACACATGTTGTATCGACAAGACCTACACCTTTGGATTCGGCCTCCTCATAGAACTCTCTCGGCTCGCCGTGAGACCTTATGATTACAGTGTCTCCCGGCTCTGCCTCTTCTAGGGATTCAATATAAACCGCCCCCTTATCCTCAAGTCTCTTAACTACATCTTTATTATGTATAAGGTGACCGCAGGTCAGAAGTCTGCCCGTTCTTTCCTTTTTATCCGCTTCTGAGAAAGCCAATTCTATGGCTCTGTTCACTCCGAAGCAAAACCCCGAATGCTCGGCTCTTATTATTTCCAAGTGTTTCTCCTTTTGAAACATACAGCCGGCGGATAAACCGCCGGCCGTTAATCTGACTCTATTATTAATGATTTAGAATTTGCCTGCTGTAGCTGCTTCCTCTACGGATACTGCTACGGATACAGTCATTCCTACCATCGGGTTGTTACCTGCGCCGATGAGTCCCATCATCTCTACGTGAGCAGGAACTGATGATGATCCTGCGAACTGAGCATCAGAGTGCATACGTCCCATGGTATCTGTCATACCGTAGGAAGCGGGACCTGCTGCCATGTTGTCAGGGTGAAGTGTACGGCCTGTGCCGCCGCCCGAAGCTACTGAGAAGTATTTCTTACCTGCCTCGAGTCTTTCCTTCTTGTATGTACCTGCAACAGGATGCTGGAATCTTGTCGGGTTGGTGGAGTTTCCTGTGATGGAAACGTCTACGTTCTCTTTCCAGAGAATAGCTACGCCTTCCTGTACGTCGTTAGCGCCGTAGCAGTTAACCTTAGCTCTTGGATTCTCAGGATCCTTGGAGTAGCACTTGCGGAATACTTCCTTAAGCTCTCCTGTGAAATAGTCATACTCAGTCTCAACATATGTAAATCCGTTGATTCTTGAGATTATCTGAGCTGCGTCTTTTCCAAGTCCATCCAGGATAACTCTAAGAGGTTTTTTGCGAACCTTATTAGCCTTGGATGCGATACCGATAGCTCCCTCAGCAGCAGCGAATGACTCGTGACCTGCGAGGAATGCGAAGCACTCGGTGTCCTCTTCGAGGAGCATCTTTCCGAGGTTGCCGTGTCCGAGACCTACCTTACGGCGGTCAGCTACAGAACCCGGAATGCAGAATGCCTGGAGGCCTTCTCCGATAGCGGCAGCTGCATCAGCAGCCTTGCGGCAGCCCTTCTTAATAGCGATGGCTGCACCTACTGTGTATGCCCACTTAGCATTTTCGAAGCAGATTGGCTGGATGTTCTCGATCATTGTATAAACATCGAGACCTGCATCTTTAGTGATCTTTTCTGCTTCTTCGATTGATCCGATACCATACTCAGCCAGTTTGGAAAGGATCTGTTTTTCTCTTCTTTCATAAGATTCAAATGTAATCATGTCTCTTTCCTCCCTGTATTACTCTTTTCTTGGATCTATCAGCTTAGCTGCATCATCTACGCGACCGTACTGGCCGGATGCCTTCTCAACTGCTGTAGCAGCATCGTCTCCTGCCTTGAGGAAATCCATCATCTTACCGAAGTTGAGATACTTGTATCCGATGATTTCATCATCCTCGTCAAGAGCGAGCTGTGTAATATATCCTTCTGTAAGGTCGAGGTATCTAGGTCCTTTCTCAAGAGTTCCGTAAGTAGTACCGACCATGGATCTTGTTCCTTTACCGAGGTCTTCGAGTCCTGCACCAATCTGAAGTCCGCCCTCAGAGAATGCGCTCTGGGAACGGCCGTAAACAATCTGCAGGAAAATCTCTCTCATTGCTGTATTGATAGCGTCGCATACGAGGTCAGTGTTGAGAGCCTCGAGCACTGTGAGTCCCGGAAGAATCTCTGATGCCATAGCTGCCGAATGTGTCATTCCTGAGCAACCGATAGTCTCTACGAGAGCCTCCTGGATGATGCCGTCTTTAACATTGAGTGACAGTTTGCACGCTCCCTGCTGAGGTGCACACCAGCCTACTCCGTGAGTATATCCGGAAATGTCGGATATCTCTTTAGGCTGAATCCATTTGCCCTCCTCAGGAATCGGTGCGCTGCCATGATGTACTCCCTGATGAACCGGGCACATGGCTTTCACTTCTGCCGAATAAATCATAATCATACCCTCCTGATATTTATTGATATTTTAATCCGTACCTGCTAATTGTATAGGAAACAAAGAAATACAACAAGGATAAATTGTTATACTTCAAAATCACATGCGACAGATGCGCTGCGCACTTCATGCATGCGTTTTCTGACCGGCTGATGAACCGGATGTGTCTGATATGCTTCGAACGCCTCTCTGCTTTCAAACAGTGTGACCAGCCCCAAGTCGTAAGATCTGTCGCTGTGGAGCACGTCTGCGCCCGCTTCGAGATCAAGCATTCCCTCGATTTTACCCTTCATTCCGTAGAAATTCTCCACGAGCTGAGGTATCTCATCCTTGTACTCATCCTTAATTTTGAACATTACCATGTGTCTTATCACAGTTATACACCATCCTTTCCGGCTGTATTAAAAAGCTTGCATTCATTGTAACATTCTTTTAGGACTTATCATACATTTGAGCGCAAAATCATGAGAGAATTCTGCCTTCTGCCATTCTGTTCTCAAGGCGCATTATCTGCTTGTCCAAATAAAGCTTAATCCTGTTTATGTCTCCCGACTCAGATGCCGCTCTTATCTGATCAAGTGCGTCCCTCTCCTCCTGAATTCTCTTATTCATTATTCTGTCGGCAAACAGCACCAATTTATACCTGTAATTCAGCGACTTTATATCAGGATAATACATAATGCATACGTCATTTACGGATACATTTTTATCTTTCAAATAAATGAGCTCCGGCTCTATAAGATAGCTCTCCGGCCTAATTAAATGCTCCTTGTTCCTCTCGCTTATCGTAATGAGAGTCTTGATGAGTATCAGTTTTTCGTATAATCCCATCTCGCTGTAATCAAGCCGCCTGTAAACTCCGGGTTTATAGCTGAAGCTATAGTTATCCTGCTCCCTAACCAGGCTCATTCTCATAAATCCTCGGCAATAGTTCTTGCTCAATATATCTTCCACATATGCAGGCAATCTATAGCCTGATAGTTCGTGTCTCATTCCGTCCATGTCATCCTCCTATCCGCCACATGTAGCACAGGCACCGTAGCCTCTGTCTATCGCTGTCTGTCTCTCTATTTCTATATAGTTTCGCTGAAGCGCTCCGCATCCTCTAAGATGATAATCCTCACCCGCAGCAGGGAAATAATAGATTAGTGAACCGTTTGGCGCTTTACCACTCTTGCAAAGCGGGCACGACTTATACCTGCTCTTAATGGCAGGTCCGAGCACAGCCGATGTGGAAGCGGCAGTCAAATGTCTGCATCCCATGCTGTGATACTTCTCTCCTCTTTTGGGGAATATGTAAACTGCATCCCCGCTTGAAGCAAACTCGTCTGCGCTCATGGGATTATCTCCGCGAAATCTTCCAACATAA
>CACWIO010000029.1 GCA_902760855.1 uncultured Eubacteriales bacterium | reverse complement strand
ATTACAACCGTTTGATATAGAAAAATTATATACTTCTAATTTGTATTATTCAATATTTTCTGAGAGTCTATTCTTTGTATACTACATCGCAATAAATGCAGCGATACCTCTTGTTCTCAGGATCGGCAAGCCTGAACTGATGAACTATTTCCTGCTCAGTCGATGTGATGCAGCGAGGATTCTTGCACTTGATAACCCCGGTGAGTTTCTCCGGCAGAGTCAGTTTTAGTTTCTCTACAAGCTCGTGATTCTTTACGATATTTACGGTCATCTTGGTATCGAAATATCCGAGTATATCGAGGTCGATATCGACATCACCATCCACCTTGATCATGTCTTTCTTACCGTATTTGGTGCTTTCCACCCTCTGTATAATAGCGACAGTGCAGTCCACTTTATCGAGACCGAGGAGATTGTAAATCTCCCAGCCCTTTCCTTCCTGTATGTGGTCAATTACTACACCTGTATTTACTCCGTCTATATTCATATTGATCTCCTATCCTCTATTTCATCCCGAGCATGAACAGTATAAGCGCCATTCTTATATACTTACCCATCAGCGCCTGGAAGAAATATGCAGCCCTCGGGTCATCGTCTACGTCCACAGATATCTCATTTACCCTTGGGAGCGGATGCATGACTATCATATCTTCCTTGGCAGGTCTTAGCATATTGCGCTTTAAAATGAAGCTGTCCTTGAGACGTATATAGTCTTCCTCGTTGAAGAATCTCTCCTTCTGTACTCTGGTCATATAGAGAACATCGAGCTCAGGTATGGCCTCCTCAAGGCTTCTGACTTCCTTCCATTCAATTCCGGCCTCATCCATGGATTCCTTGATATATCCCGGAAGATCCAGCTCTTCAGGTGAAATCATCACGAATTTGACGCCCTCGTACCTCAGCATAGCCTCGATAAGGGAATGCACAGTACGTCCGAACTTCAGGTCTCCGCAAAGTCCTATGGTGAGATTTTCCATTCTCCCGAACTTCTTATGGATAGTCAGAATGTCTGTCAGAGTCTGAGTCGGATGGAAGTGTCCGCCGTCTCCGGCATTTATAATCGGAACAGTCGCTGCCTTTGCACCTACAAAAGGCGCTCCTTCCTTAGGATGTCTCATGGCAATTATATCCGCATAGCATGACGCCATAACTATGGTATCCGATACGCTCTCGCCCTTTGCGGTCGAGCTTGAAGCCGCCTGATCGAATCCGAGCACATTGCCTCCGAGCTCCATCATCGCAGCAGTAAAGCTGAGGCGCGTCCTCGTGCTGGGCTCAAAGAAAAGCGTGGCGAGTTTTTTGTGCGCACACGCTTCCTGATAATTCTCCGGATTGTCTATTATATCCTCGGCGATTTCCACCAAATGCGAAATCTCCTCAATTGACAGGTCTGTAATGTTTATGAGATGTCTTAGTTCCTTCATCATATTCCTTTCTGTCTCGTCTGCTTATTGCTCACGGAAATAAATCTCGGTATCTGTCATCTCCTCGATTATAGCCAGCGACTCTACTTTGTAGCCTTTCTTCCTCAGGCTGTCTCCGCCCATCTGGAAGCCTTTCTCAATGGCAGCTACGCAGCCTACTACCTTAGCACCGGCCTGCTCAACGATTTCGATGAGTCCCGTCAGCGCAGAACCGTGGGCCAGGAAGTCGTCTACGATGAGAATCTTGTCATCAGGCTTTATATATTCTTTCCCAACTATAACGTTGTTATTGTTACCATGTGTAAAGGAGTGCACCATAGTGCTGTAGCAGTCCCCTGATATGTTGGAAGACTTATTTTTCTTGGCATATACGACCGGAAGATTCATGGCAAATCCCGCACTTACGGCAATCGGAATTCCCGAGGACTCTATGGTCAGGATGCGCGTTATCTCTTCTTCCTTGAAGAGATCGGCAATCTCCATTCCTATCGCCTTCATAAACGGTGTGTCTATCTGTTGGTTCAGAAAACTTCCGACCTTCAGAACTCCACCCGGCAGTATAGTACCTTCCTTTAAAATCTTTTCTTCCATTTTTTTCATGTCTGCTAACTCCTTTTCAGCACAGCTTGCATCAACTTATTTACCAAAGAGCATAACATATCCGAGTGAGGATTTCTTGTTATTTCTTAGGTTTTTTGTAATATGTATTTTCCATAGGGAGTTTGGTCCTCAAAACTCCGTCTCTGGCGTAGTATGCACCGGCTACAGCAGGAGCAGCAGGAATGGTTGTTATCTCCCCGATTCCCTTGGCTCCGTAAGCCACATCGAGCTGCTTGTCTCTTTCTATATGAATCGCATGTATATCAGGTATGTCCGTGGCCCTCATAAGGCCGAGAGTCCCGTATTTGGCTGTCGGCACGCAGTCCTCGAGCGGCCAGTCCTCCGTCGCGGCATATCCCATGCCCATGAGAACACCACCCTCTATCTGACCGGACATCGCTATAGGATTTACCACGCGTCCTGCATCGAACGCCGCATATATATCCGTCACGCGTCCCTCTTCATTGAGCAGCGCCACATTGGTCGCATACGCATATGCTATATGGCTCCTCGGATGCGGCTTATCCGAGCCGAGTTTATCCGTAGGTTCGAAATATTCATATTCGAATTCTCTGTCGTTCATCCTCTCGAGATTGTCCTCAGTCACACCCTCTTCATCCATGGCTTTTCTGAGAGCCCTCGCAGCTCCTCTTACGGCTTCTCCCGTAACTAAGGTCTGCCTGGAGCCTGAAGTCGTACCTGAATCCGGCGCATTCTCTGTGTTCGACATGCCGAGTCTTATCATGGAGATCGGAAGGTCAGTAGCCTGAGCCACATCCTGGCAGAATACCGTCTGGCATCCCTGCCCTATATCTGAAGCCGCAGTGTATATATACACCTTGCCCTTATACACCAGCAGCTTGGCTCTTCCCTTATCAGGAAGCCCTACTCCGACTCCCGCGTTCTTCATCGCACAGGCAATTCCAACTCTGTCTTTAGGAGCGGCATCGAAGAATGGCTTAACCGCCTCGAGCGACTCAACTAAAGCCGTCGATACGTCTGCTATCTGTCCGTTAGGGAGCTCCTCTCCCGGCCTTATGGCATTTCTGTATCTTATCTCCCAAGGGCTGATGCCTACCTTATCCGCCAGCACATTAAGAAGTGACTCCAGGGCGAACTGACTCTGGCAGACTCCAAATCCTCTAAACGCTCCCGCCGGAGGATTGTTAGTGTAGTATCCGCAGCCTCTAATATCCGTGTTGTGGTAATTATACGGTCCGACGCTGTGCGTACATGCTCTCTCGAGAACCGGTCCGCAAAGGCTCGCATAAGCACCCGTATCGAAGTTGATCTCGCAATCGAGCGCAGTGATTATACCGTTTTCGTCACAGCCCAGAGTGAACTTTCCATCCATAGCATGACGCTTAGGATGAACTCTGAGTGACTCCGCCCTACTGAACTTCATCTTAACAGGTCTATTGAACTTAAGAGCAGCCAGAGCTGTAAGATGCTGCGTCGTCACATCTTCCTTACCGCCGAATCCGCCGCCTATGAGCTGGTTCTCTACCACGACTCTCTCAGGCGTGTCCTCCCAGTCCAGCATGTGCAGGACCTCATGACGCGTATCATATGCTCCTTGGTCTGTTGAGAGTATCTTGACTCCTCCCTTATACGGAAATGACACCGCGCACTCAGGCTCCAGGAATGCATGCTCTGTAAACGGAGTATGGAATTCCTCTGTAACAACATATTTCGACTCTGCGAGAGCCTTGGCGGCATCGCCTCTTGTCACATGACGGCTTGCACAGAGATTGCCCTCGGCGTGTTTATGAAGCTTGGGCGCTCCCTCAGCCTTGGCCTCTTCTATATTTCTTACAGGCTCGAGAACTTCATATTCTATCTCGATAGCCTTTTTAGCTTCTTCAAGTATGTACTGAGACTCCGCAACCACCATGCAGATGGCATCTCCCACCATGCGGGTGATATCACCCTCTGCGATAAACACATCCCAGTCTTGCTGTATGTGGCCGACCTTATTTACAGGCACATCCTCTGCAGTAAGCACCCCGAGAACTCCCGGCAGCGACTCTGCCTTGGCCTTGTTTATCTTCTTAACTACGGCCCTCGGATAGTCTGAGCGAACGCAGGATGCATATACCATAGGCGGCATATCGCTTTCTACCACAACGCCCATGCAGCAGCTGTGCTCACCCTGCTTGTATATCTTCTTACCCGGTATGATATTTCCTTTTGCAATAGCTCTTTCGAGCTTAGCTCTGTCCCAGCCTGCAATTTCGAGTATGCTGTCCGGCTTGTCCTCAGGAACGAAATACTCAGGACCTATATCGTCCGGGTATTTACCATAGCCGAGTACCTTCTTTCTTACATCTACTCTGAATACGCTCTGTCCCACGCCGTACTGCGAAGCATATTTGGAATACTGATAATTCTCTATTCCGGACACAACGGCCGGATCGTACTTCGTGCCGTATTCCGAGATATATTCATAAACTCCGACTTGATTGTCGTCGGTGGCGAACTGAGCCACGAATTTTACGTCCTCTTCACCTCTCATCACAGCAGCGGCTCTTTTGATGCCCTGTATGATCTTCTTATAGCCCGTGCAGCGGCAGATATTGCCTCTTATGGCCTTCTTAATCTCATCATCCGTAGGATCGGGATTTTGGTCTATGAGAGCCTTGGCGGACATGACCATGCCGGGTATGCAAAATCCGCACTGCACGGCTCCGCATGAACCGAACGCGAACACATACGCTTCCTTTTCCTTTAGGCTGAGGCCCTCAACAGTGATAATTTCTTTACCCTCAGCCTTTGCGGTCGACATGACGCAAGATCTCATAGCACGTCCGTCTATGATGATAGTGCAAGTACCGCAAGCACCCTCAGAACAACCATCCTTAACTGAGTATAGTTTGAGGTCATCCCTGAGGTATCTGAGCAGAGGCTTATCCTCTTCCGTAGTTCTCTTAATTCCGTTAACCGTAAATGTATATGACATAGAATCCCCTTGTTATCTCAACTAGTCTATATTAGAGCAGGCGCGCTTAGTACAGGCACTGCCGCCTCGAAATAGCCATCGGCCACTCTGAAATTCGCATCATGCCACGGAGCATTATATACGCCGGGCTCACCGCTTCCTACCCAATAGAAAAACGAAGGAACATACTCTCCGAAGTATGAAAAATCCTCCGATGCCATGCAAGGCTCACTGTCTATAACATGTTCCTTACCTACTGCCAGCTCCGCAGCCTTATATCCTATCTCGTACATCTCATCCGAATTGATGATAGCATCTGCAGCCGGCACTATCTCGATATCGCATTTGCACTCGTAAGCCTCAGCTGTATATTTTGCAATTTGCCTCACTCTCTCATCCATGCGTGCATGAACTTCGGGATCGTAGGATCTGAAAAACCCTGTAATATGGGCTTCATCAGGCATAGGAATACTAGGCTCACCGGCCTTTATGCTGTTGATCGAGCAAATCGCGTGAGCGGCAGGACTTATATTCTTGCTTTTGATACTTTGAATAGCAGTTATAAGATGGGCGGCTGCCACTATAGGATCTATGCACACATGAGGCGTAGAGCTGTGACCTGATCTACCCGTAAGAGTAATATAAAACTCACTCTTTGCAGACATCAGAGGGCCCTTGTGCACCACAACATCACCCACAGCAACCTCAGGTCTGTTATGTATGCCGAATATCCATTTAGGCATGGCGGGTATCTTATCCCAGAGGCCCGCAGCTATCATATTCCTGGCACCCTTTGTGCCCTCCTCTGAAGGCTGGAAGATAAAGAGCACATTGCTCTTCAGTGAATCTCTCGCATTACAAAGATAATGCAGCGCTCCGAGCATTGTTGAAGTGTGAGCGTCATGACCGCAGAGATGATTCGGCCCGTTGTCGGTAGGAAGAGCGTCTATGTCCGCCCTCAAAGCTACGCATTCGCTCTTTCCTGCATCGAGATATGCAACCAGACCGGTATCCATACCGAGATCTATGTAGCTTAAATCATAGTTGCTGCACACCTTCTTGATATACTCCGTAGTCTTGTATTCCTCCATTCCTACCTCAGGTATTTCATGGAGATGGGCCTTGTGTTTTTCGGCAAGTTCCACTGCCTCGGCCATCAATTTGATATCAAAAAAATTCTCGTTCAAGCGCTTGTATCTCCCTTGTATTTTGATGTTTTAATTGTAACACGCAGACATGCTCTTTGGTATAGATTGCATGTGAAAAAACGGTTAAAACAAACTGCGGGATTGTGATACCCGCAGTTCGTTAATAAGATTAGAGAAAATGATTTGTTCCCACCCGGCTATATGCCAAGCAGATAATCATAGTCGTCCATAACAGCATTAATCAGCTTGGTGATGTCAGCAGGCAGCTTAGCATCTCCTGACTTAGCATCGCACTCGAACTCCGCCTTGTCATAGCGAACTTTGATCTTGCCGCCGCCTAGTGGCAGGAAGCCTTCGTTCTCGCTGTCAGCGAAGTCCTCAGCTGTTGCAAATACAGTGAGCTTATCCTTATACGGACGTCCGCTGTATGGGCAGAATACTGCGCAGTTGCCGCACTCGTTGCACATGATGTCCACATGTACGATCTGAGTCTTCTCCATGCCATCTACCTTGACCGCGATATTTGCTCTGTTCGGGCAAACCTCTACGCAGGCCTCGCAGACTTTCTGGCATCCGAGGCATCTGTCGCCGTCGCAGCCCGTTGAAGGCTCAGCGATGATTGCGTGGCGCTCTTTGTACTCCTTAACATCAGTACCGGCTACCAGGCTGTCATCGTAGAATGTAGCTCCGCCTATAGCGATTGCAACTCTTGCTGCATCGGCAATTCCCTTAACTACTGTAGCAGGGCCTGCCTTGCAGTCTCCTGCCGCATAGATGTGATCTACGCTTGTCTTAAGGTCAGCTCCGAGCACAGGGCGGCCTCTGTCGTCCATCTCAGCTCCGCAAGCATTGTAAAGCGATGAGTCGATTCTCTCACCTACAGCTGCGATTACGGTGTCTGCAGGAACGGTGATTCTCTCGCCTGTGTCTACCGGGCTTCTTCTTCCCGACTCATCAGGATCTCCGAGCTTCATAACTGAGCACTCGAGCACTCCGTCCTTAACACCGATAGGTGCGAGAAGCTCCATGAACTCAACGCCGTCATCGATAGCCATGATCAGCTCTTCCTCGTCAGCAGGCATGTATCTCTTGGTACGTCTGTAGACAAGTCTTACGTTCTCAACTCCGGCTACCTTCTTGGCAGCACGTGCAACGTCCATAGCGGTATTACCGCCGCCGATTACGACGATGTTCTTTCCGATGTTAAGAGCACTCGGATTGTTCTTGGCTTCATAGAGGAACTCAAGAGCATCGAGCTCTTCTCCGTACTCGAGGTTGGCTCTGCCCTTCTCCCAAGCTCCGATGGCGATTACTACATCGTCATAGCCTTCAGAGAGGAGATCCGCAGGATTCTTAACCTCTACTCCGTATTTGAACTCAGCACCGTATGCGCTGCAAAGAGCTACGTCCTTGTCAATCGCTTCGTCGCTGATTCTGAATGCAGGAATTACATGTCTTACGACTCCGCCTGCTTTATCGAATTTCTCAAATACTGTTACCTTAGCGCCTACTCTCGAAAGGAAGCTTGCAGCGGCAAGTCCCGCAGGGCCTGCACCTATTACTGCTACCTTCTTATCGCAGGAGCCTTCTGTCTTAAGACCGGAGAGGACCTTATCGAATGCTGAAGTTGCCGCTTCGAGTTTAACCTTTCTGATCTTAACTGACTCTTCATAATGATTTCTCATGCACTTGTCTGCGCATGTGTGTGGGCAGATAGTTCCCGTGATGAACGGCAGAGCGTTCTTCTTCAGGATGATGGCAAGTGCTTCCGCATCCTTACCTGCGGCCATTGCCGACAGATACTCAGGGATGTCCTGATTGATCGGGCAGCCGTCAGAGCATGGAGAATCGAAGCAATCGATCTTAGGCAGCTCTCTGGCCATCTTTCTGTCAGGAAGCGGTTTGATTGGTTTTCTGTAATACTCCTCACTAAGTGCTTGTGCGGCGAGCTTCTCTACCTTGGCAGGATCTACGCCGTCAAACGCCTTATACTCGCAGTCTGCGAGCTCATCTGCAATCTGAGCCATTCTCTCATATCCGCCCGGTTTGAGCAGTGTCGTAGCCATTGTGATAGGCCAGATGCCTGCATCGAAGAGAGCTTTGATGTTATGAGCATCAGCTCCTCCCGAGTATGAGATTCTCAGTTTGCCGTTGAATTCCTTACTTATTCTCCTTGCGAGCTCTGTGGTCAGGATGAACAGTGACCTTCCGGACATGTACATCTCCTCGCTTGGGAGCTCTCCTGCAGCAACGTCTACAGGGAATGTGTTGGTCAGCTTAACACCGAACTCAAGTCCCTTCTCTGCGCAGAGTTTGATAAGGCGGTTAAACATAGGAACCGCATCCTCCCACTGGAGGTCCTCTACGAAGTGATGGTCATCAAATACGATGTAGTCATATCCGCATGAATCGAGTCTCTCTCTAGCCGTCTTATATCCGAGCAGAGTCGGGTTGCACTTGATGTAAGTGTTGAGGCCCTTCTCCTCGATGAGATATGTGGCAATTCTCTCGATTTCATCCGGTGGGCATCCGTGCAGTGTAGACTCTGTGATTGAGTCCGAAATCTTAGCAGGAATGCTGTCTACGAAAGCTGCATCGATCTTGCTGAAGAGCCCTATATTCTCTTTCAGCCATGCGATGGAATCCTTAAATACAGGCCTGTCGGATGCATCCTTCATGCCCTCGATGTATCCGTCTACCTTAGGTGACTTGATGCCTTCGAGGTCATAACCTACGGACATATTGAATACGAAGCCGTCAGGCTCTCCGAGTCCGAGCTCCTTTGCGAGCACCTTGCAGATAATCCAAGCTTTTACATACTCGTCATAAGCCTGGCCTACTTCGAGCTCTGTGGACCACTCGCAGTTATAGCACTCATCGTGCGCTGTGATACATGGCTTGGCTACGCAAGCAGCGAGCTCGCGTCCGTCCATGATCTGCACTGTCTTAAGTTCGAAGAATCTCGCGCCTGTTACATAAGATGCGATGATGTTCTGTGCAAGCTGAGTGTTAGGGCCTGCAGCAGGTCCGAAAGGCGACTCGAGTTTCTCTTTATAGATAGGCATGGATTTGCCGCCCAGCTTAGGCATTCTCTTCTCACCGAAAATGCTTCCTTCTTTCTTGTACTCCTCCAGCACCCATGTCATTAAGTGTCCAAATGACATCGGAGTCATAATATCACTCATTTCATACCTCCTTACAATATCTACGCAGAAAACTTTGAGGTTCTTCTTAATACGTTCTGTGATTGAGTTCGCCCCAAAGTTTCTTGGACTGCTCCATAGTCCATGCGTTGATAGCGTCCTCATCAATACCTACAAACTCTCTGTCTTTATAGAGCACCTTACCGTTGATAATTGTCGTACGGCAATTCTTACCCATCATGCCGAAGAGCATGTGTCCGTCGATGTTCTCGTTCGAGAAAGGTGTAAACGGCTTGTAGTCCATTACGATTACGTCAGCCGCAGCGCCAGGTTTCAGCACGCCGAGTGGCTTCTTGAAATACTTAGCCGAAATCTTGGCGTTATTCTCAAAGAGCATCTGCATAGCCTCACCCCAAGCTACATTCGGATGGCAAGCATTGTGTCTCTGGATAATCAGGAAGACCTTGAGGCTTTCGAGCATATCGTGAGTGTATGCGTCTGTTCCCATTCCGACCATGATGCCCTTGGCCATCATCTGCAGAACCGGTGAGCATCCTACAGCATTACCCATGTTGGATTCAGGATTGTTTACAGCCATTGTGCCTGTTTCTTTAATGATGTCCATTTCTGCAGGGTTTATGTGGATGCAGTGACCGAGCATGGTCTTATCACCGAGTATGCCGTGGTTGAGCAGTCTGCTTACAGGACGGCAGCCGTAGTTCCTGAGTGAATCATAAACATCGTTCATGCCCTCGGCTACATGGATATGGAATCCGGTCAGGCCGTTGTTTTCCTCTACCATTCTCTCGAATGTCTTATCCGAGATAGTAAAGAGAGCATGGCCTCCGAACATAGCAGCGATCATATCGCTGTCCTGCTTAGCCGCCCAGCGAGCGAATTCTCCGTTCTCCTTGATGCTCTCGAGTGACTTCTGCTCTCCGTCTCTGTCAGATACTTCGTAGCAGAGGCAGGCTCTCATTCCGAGCTCCTCGCATACATCTTTGATAGCAAAAAGAGATCCCGGTATCTCGCAAAAACTTGCGTGATGATCGAATATGGTGGTAACTCCGTCACGTATGCAATCGAGCACTGTAGCATAAGCGCTCGCACGTGTGCCGTCCATCGTCAGATGGCGGTCGATATTCCACCACATTCCTTCCAGAATCTCAAGGAAATTTGTAGGGTTGTTGCCCTCTATGGCAAGTCCTCTGGCAAGTCCGGAATAGATATGTGTATGTGCATTGATCAGTCCCGGCATAATAACGCCGCCCTGTGCATTTACATATTCAGCATCCTGGTATTTGCCCTTAAGTGCGCTTTCTTCACCTACTTCGAGGATGTGGTCGCCGTCAATTACGACGGCGCCCTTCTCGAAATAAGGATGATCGCTATCTCTGGTAATAACTCTTCCGTTTCCAATAAGAAGCATATCGTCCCCCTCCTATTTTATGTTATGAGTAATTACTTTTTAATAGTAGTTCCTGTCTTACCCTCTATACCTTCCTTGGCTTTTTCAAGCAGTGTGATAAGAGAGCTGCGTCCTTCTTTGGACTCTGCGAACTTCATAGCCGCCTCTACCTTAGGAAGCATCGATCCCGGTGCAAATTCTCCGGCATCGCAGTATTTCTTAGCCTCTTCAGGTGTGAGATCTGATAACCACTCTTCGTTTTCCTTACCGAAGTTGATGGCTACCTTCTCTACAGCTGTGAGTATGATGAGGAAGTCCGCATCGAGGGCTTCTGCCATGCACTCAGCAGCGAAGTCCTTATCGATTACTGCAGCAGCACCCTTGAGGTGGTTGCCTCCATCCTTCGTTACAGGAATTCCGCCGCCGCCGCAGGCTATAACTACCTTGTCCGCATCTACCAAAGCTCTGATAGTATCGATCTCTACGATGGATACCGGCTTAGGTGAGGCAACGCAGCGTCTGTATCCTCTGCCTGCATCTTCCATAACCGTGAAGTTCCTGGTTGCAGCCAGGTGCTCTGCCTCTTCCTTGCTCATGAAAGCTCCGATTGGCTTGGTTGGATTCTCAAATGCAGGATCCTTAGGATCTACTTCTACCTGAGTCAGTAGCATTGCGACGCCTTTATTGATGCCGCGGTCGAGGAGTTCCTCTCTGAGTCTGTTCTGCAGATCGTATCCGATATATCCCTGACTCATAGCCGTGCATACGGATAGAGGTGCGAGAGGATACTTCTCAGGATTTGATCTTGTAAGCTCCATCATGGCATTTTGTATCATGCCTACCTGAGGGCCGTTGCCGTGAGCGATGGTTACTTCATGACCTGCCTCAATGAGGTCTGCTATGGCCTTGGCGGTTGTCTTTACCGCCTCCATCTGCTCCGGCAGATTGCCGCCCAGGGCGTTTCCGCCCAGGGCTACAACTATTCTCTTTTTCATGTCAATCTACCTCTTGATACCTCTACTTCTTCTCCAGGAATGACTGTCTTTCTTTTCCTGCATCGAGGAGAGTCTTAAGAGCAGCTACAGGGTCTTTCTGCTTAGCGAGGAAGATCATAGCAGCGATTACGTAAGGCTTGTTTGAAGCTTCCTTGTACAGGGAGTCACGAGCTCTGTCAAATACCTCAGCGGTAACCTCACCGTGCTCGCAGGAAATGCCCTGGATGTCAGCTGGCAGCGGATGCATGTAGAGAGTGTCGAGACCGTTCTTGGTCAGCTTCATCATCTCATCATCAACTACCCAATCCATGTGCTCTGCATTCTGCTTGAGCAGCTCTTTCTCGAGTTTATCGATGCCGTCGAAGTCGCCCTTACCATAGAGGTCAGTTCTTACTTCCATAGCTGCGAAAGGAGCCCAGCTCTTAGGATATACAACGTCTGCATCCTTGAAAGCTTCCTTCATGTCGTTTGTAACTGTGAACTTGCCGCCGCACTCAGCTGCATTCTTCTCAGCTACCTTTACTACATCTTCCATTACCTCATAACCTTCCGGATGAGCGAGAACTACGTCCATTCCGAAACGTGTGAGAAGTCCGATGATTCCCTGTGGAACCGAGAGTGGCTTGCCGTATGATGGGGAATATGCCCATGTCATAGCGAGCTTCTTACCCTTGAGGTTCTCAACTCCGCCGAGCTCGTGGATGATGTGCAGAGCGTCTGCGAGTGACTGTGTCGGGTGGTCGATATCGCACTGGAGGTTAACGAGAGTCGGCTTCTGCTCGAGCTCGCCGTCATTGTGTGCCTGTGTTACGGAATCAACTACCTCGTGCATGTAAGCGTTGCCCTTGCCGATGTACATATCGTCACGGATACCGATTACGTCAGCCATGAATGAGATCATTGTAGCTGTCTCACGAACTGTCTCGCCGTGTGCAATCTGTGACTTCTTCTCATCGAGGTCTGCAACTTCGAGTCCGAGCAGGTTGCAAGCGCTGGCAAATGAGAAACGAGTTCTTGTCGAATTGTCGCGGAAAATCGAGATTCCGAGTCCGCTGTCGAAAATCTTAGTCGAGATGTTCTGCTCTCTGAGTGCTCTCAGAGCGTCAGCTACTGCGAAGATAGCAGCGATCTCGTCGTCTGTCTTCTCCCATGTCAGGAAGAAATCGTTTTCGTACATGTTCTTGATGTCGAGCTTTTCGAGCTGGTCGATGTACTGTTGAACTTTGTTAGCCATTTTGTCCTCCGTTTTAATTAATAGGTTAATGCTTGTATATCTTGATTATTTGATATCGTTGTTGGTTGTACCCTGACGGAAAGTTGTGATGTCATCGATCTTCTCGTATGTAGGATACTGGTTGATTGCTGCTGCATATACTGCTGCGCATGTTACGAGGTCCTGCTTCCATGTGATCTCGTTAGGAGCGTGTGCCTGTGACTCAGCTCCAGGTCCGAAACCTACGCAAGGGATGCCGTAACGACCCTGGATGGATACTCCGTTTGTGGAGAATGTCCATTTGTCCAGAAGAGGTCTTCCTGTTCTTGTGGACATGGATGATGGAGCTCCGATTCTCTCGTCTCCGTAAAGAGCCTTATGAGCCTCTACGAGGGACTTAACATGAGCAGCCTCACCATTGTTGATCCATGTCGGGAAGTAGCACTCTGTCTCATAAACTTCACCTGTCCAGGATGGTCTGTCATACATATACATGCTTACTTCTACGTCATCGCCGTACTTCTTAACTGCAGGAAGCTGTCTGATTTCCTCGAGGCAGCTGTCCCAAGTCTCGCCTGCTGTCATTCTGCGGTCGATTGAGATAGCGCAGGAGTCAGCTACAGCACATCTTGATGGGGATGTGTAGAAGATCTGTGATGTTGTGCATGTACCTCTTCCGAGGAATCTTGCGTCCTCATAGTGATCCGGATTGTACTCAGGATCGAGCATCTTTACGAGGCCCTTGATCTCGTCGTCAGGACCTGCGCCGTTCTCGTTGAGAGCTCTTACGTCCTGGAGGATGTCAGCCATCTTGTAGATAGCGTTGTCGCCTCTCTCAGGAGCGGAGCCGTGGCAGGAGATTCCCTTAACGTCTACTCTGATCTCCATACGGCCTCTGTGTCCTCTGTAAACTCCACCGTCTGTAGGCTCTGTGGAAATTACGAAGTCAATCTTTGATCTTGCATCTTCCGGTCCGTTGAAGTATTTGTTTACGATGTACTGCCAGCACATTCCGTCGCAGTCCTCTTCCTGTACGGAACCTACTACCATGATTTTATATCCTTCAGGAATGAGTCCGAGGTCTTTCATGATCTTGGCACCATATACTGCTGAAGCCATTCCGCCTTCCTGGTCGGAGCCGCCGCGTCCGTAAATAATCTCGTCAGTCTCATATCCTTCATAAGGATCCTTTTCCCAGTTGTTGATGTTTCCGATACCTACTGTATCGATGTGGGAGTCGATAGCGATGATCTTGTCTCCGTCTCCCATCCAGCCGATAACGTTTCCGAGTCCGTCTACTTCTACCTTATCGTAGCCGAGCTTCTCCATTTCAGCCTTGATGCAAGCAACTACTTCTCCCTCTTCGCAGCTTTCCGAAGGATGAGAAATCATTGCGCGAAGAAATGCTGTGAGATCCTTCTGATAACCCTCTGCGGTTTTCTTAATGAGTGCATAATCCGGTGCCATTTGTGTTTCCTTTCTACGTCTATGCGTTTGAAAAAAATTTGGTGATAAGTGTTATATTTAGATATTTTTATAAACTATTTGTCGTCATGACCTTCGAGGTCATTGTATGCTCCGTCCCATACCGCATCTCTGAAGCGATCCGGATCGGTGTTGCCTTCTGTCGAAATGAGCAGCACGCTGCTATCCTTTCCAAGTCCGAGATGTTCCTTTAGGTCAGCATACTCTTCTCTTTCCATAATGTTGGAAACTACTCCCATTCCGATGGCGCCGCTCTCGCCGGAGATGATAACGGTGTCTCCCTTAACAGGAACTGCGAACATTCTCATGCCTCTTGCAGCAACGCTGTTTTGTGCTGCTACGAATGCGTCAACGTGGTTTCTGAGTATGTCCCATCCTATGATGTTAGGCTCTCCGCATGCGAGTCCTGCCATGATTGTAGGCATATCTCCTCCTACCTTCCTTGGCTCTCCGTCGCCAGCCTCCGCTCCTTTAAACAGGCATGCTGCCGACTCGGCTTCCATTATGATGAACTTCGGAGGATTGTCTTTATAGATGTTGTAAAGATATCCGACAACTGCCGCTGCGAGGGATCCGACTCCCGCCTGAACAAATACGTGAGTAGGTTTGGTCATTCCCATGGAATCTAGCTGCTGAGCTATCTCGTCTGCAAGAGTTCCGTATCCCTGCATAATCCATGTCGGAATCTTCTCGTATCCTTCCCATGCCGTATCCTGCACCATGATGCCATGCTCCGACTCGGCTGCCTCTCTGGCTGCCTTTCTGACACAGTCATCGTAGTTGAGTTCCTCGATTGTGACCTCTGCTCCCTCAGCTGCTATGCTGTGGAATCTCCTCGGAGTCGTGCCCTTAGGCATGCGAACTACCGCTTTCTGTCCGAGCCTGTTTGCGGCCCAGGCAATTCCTCTTCCGTGATTGCCGTCTGTGGCTGTATAGAATGTAGCCTGCGGATATTCCTGTCTGAACTCCATGCTTGTCAGATAATCGTAGCTGAGTTCGGATATGTCCTTGCCCATCTCCTCTGCAATGCTCTTAGC
>CACWIO010000028.1 GCA_902760855.1 uncultured Eubacteriales bacterium | reverse complement strand
ATAAACGGAAACACGGGAACGCAGGCCATATCTAATGGAAAGAAGGCTAATAACCTTTATGTCCAGAATGATGAAGTAATTAGAATGACTGGACAGATTTTGTCCCAGAAAGGAAGCATTGGAGTGACCGTAGCCGATGACATTCCGGCGACCGCAAGTAAAAACTTTGCAGTTAATCAATTCCAGGGCACTGGCGTAACAGATTATTTGAGTGCAGACGCATTCTTCTCTGATACCCGGGACAACTTCTACGGCGCTGTGGACACAGTTCATAACACCAGCAGGATTTTCTGGGGAGAGCCGGAATCCGTTACACTAAAATACAAGGATACCGATGGAAATAACGTAACGATGAATATTCCAAGATCTGCCGGAATAACCATCGATCCGCAGCTTGGAGCATTGTATTTCAATAACACGTATTTTCGTACCAAATTCAATAGGCGCTTGACCGCTGATCTGGATCTTACACCAAATGACCCTGAGCGCTATGATGCGACTTTCAAAGGTTGGAGAATCATAGATCGAGGGGGTGTAGTCATCAATGGGCAGAGGTACTACTACACACTCGAAGCTCAGTGGGAGCCAAAGAATAACCTGCTGCTTATTGAAAAACGCGGTAAACCTAATGGTGTGGCAAGCGGTGCAGATTACGACTTTGAACACGAGACAGATGTAGATTTCATTAATGGTACTGTCTTCGCTCTCACAAAGGAAGGCTCCACAACATCTATTGAAAGAACCACCAGAAGAGCCACTGGTGTCGGAAACCAAATGAAAGATGGGCAGGCAACATTTGAGGGCCTTGAACCCGGTCGCTATATCCTTCGTGAGGAAAAGGCCACAAGAGGATATACACGCACATCCGATCAGTGGTTGGTTGTTGTAGACGATCAGGGCAAGGTAAACATATCCGAGATAGAGGGCAACACATATACCAGCGAATATTACTTTGTAACCGATAATGCAGGCCTCATGCTCTACGACGAAAAAGAGAATCCTGTTACCAACAATTTGACGGTGGATAAACATGTAAGTGCCGGAGAGGACCAGGTGTTCACATTCCATATCATGATATATAAAGGGTCTGGGGCTACTGCGCAGTACATGGATTTGAACGAGAAATACGGGTTCGAACCGGTAAGCGGACATGAAGGAATGTACTCATTTACGATTACCACCACAGATGGGTACGGAAGCATCAACATGGACAAAATTCCGGACGGATACGAGTATGATATTGAAGAAGAGGAGATGGTTCACTGGAAGCAAACGGCATCTGCTCACAGTGAAGGGACCATTAACGGACACGATGTAACTGCAAGCTTCACCAATAAGTACATCCAGCCGGGCGCGCTTACCATTAGTAAACAGACGGAAACCGATACGGAAGATGAAAGATTTGCATTCACCCTGACGATAGAAGGTGTGATGGGCGCTGTCTTTTCACAGATTCCAGAGGGGCTTACCCAGGACCCGAATGATAATTATAAGTTCACGTTCAACCTAAAACCGAGTCAAAATTTGGTGGTTCCGCTGCCAAAAGACGCCATTTACATCGTCACGGAGAATATTACAAAGGAACAGGCTGACGAAGAATGGAAACTGGAAAACATCGAAGGTGACGGCGATAAAGATTTGATCCATCACTCCATTACCGGAAATATGAACAATACAGAATACGGCAAAGAAGTTTCCTTCGTAAACAAGCAGTACGATCCTACTATTCCGGGTGCAGTCATCACCATAGAAACCCGCGCCAAAGAATGGGCCAAGGTTGGTAAGGACGTGGATATAGCCAACCACAGCCAAGATCCGCCGAAGGAGCCCACGCAGTTAGACGGTGCTGTATATACCATCACTCCAGTGGATGAAAACGGCCAGCCAAGCGGCGCATCCATAGAGAGTAAAGCGAGCAACTACCTGGGTATCGTAACCATATCCGGCCTGCAGCCTGGAAACTACATATTAAAGGAAACCACCTATCCAACAGTGACAAGCGGCGACCCGACCAATCCTGACACAACGAACTACACCGGCTACGGCAGCACGGAATGGAAGGTGACGGTAACCCAGGACGCAAACGACGAGTACAGTGTCACTCTAACGGATAAGAATGGCGGCACCATTTGGAAGAAAAACACCGAGTTCAACGAGTGGTACTGGACCACCACTAAACGAACCAAGGGCGACCCACAGGATCCGAATACCGAAAGCACCTGGGAAGGCTTCTGGGAGGCAGAACCAAACACCTTGCTTGTATATAACATGAAGGATGACGGTATCGTACCAGCAGGATTGAGGTTAATGGACGGCAGACTCTCACTAGTTGAGTTAGCAATAGCACTCCTATTCATAGAAGCAGCGATTCTATACGCCGAGAGGGAGCGCAGAAGACGACGAAAGCGAATGAGGAAACGGTTCATACCGCCAAATGGACTAGGACCGCCGGGAGTTGATGCCGGTGGGTAACCACAAGAGAAAACAAATTTAAACGGAGACAGATAATGCAAGAAACAATTAAAGAAAACAGCATACAAAGCGCTGCAGATAAAGAAAGAGGTGATGTGACCAAGGGAATAATGTATGAATTGCTTATTCTTGCAATCAAGATCGTAGCGATAATCGTGGTATTTGTCGGGATATTCACCTTCATATTCGGGATATTCCGCACCGCAGATCTATCGATGCATCCCGCCATCAGAGACGGTGACCTGGTAATCTTCTATAGATTCGACAAGAAATACGTGGCAAGCGACACCATAATAGTTACATACAACGGTGAGAAGCAAGCTCGCAGGGTCGTGGCAATTGAAGGCGATACGGTGGATGTAAAGAACGGACAGCTATTTGTAAACAACTCTGTCCAGATGGAAAGAGAAATACACGAGAAGACGGATCGCTACGAAACAGATGTGGATTTCCCACTAACCGTTGGACCGGGAGAGGTATTCGTCCTGGGAGACGGCAGGGAACACTCCACAGACAGCCGAGTATACGGGTGTGTACCGGTTAAGAAAACGCTAGGTAAAGTAACGATAATAATCAGAACCCGCCGCACATAAGATGTGGCACAAAAAAAGTTAGTTAAAGAAAGTTATATTCATTAGTACAAAGGAGAAGAACAATGAAAACCAAGAAAATTTTAGCGATTTTCACAATAATCGCAATGCTTATCAGCATGATGAGCACATTCGCATTCGCTGCGAATGATCCGATTAAGGAACTCGGGCCGGATGATAATGCTAGTGTTCAGGCAGCTATCACCAAAGCCCTTACAACAGGTAAGGGGGATGCTCTTGACAGCACTATAAAGGGACTAACATATAAGTTCAAAATAACACAGAATACTACAGCATCGGTTAAAGATGGTAGCCCATCTGCTCAGACTAATAACCTTGGGCCACACCCTGCTGCAACTCAAGTATTGAGATTAGATGCTACAGCAAGCACAGAGCCTCAGGAGGTTAGCATTACCACATCTGATGCGGCGAATAAGGCTTCAGCTTCTGATAATGCTGCAAACGATTACTATAGAAAGGAATCCGGTAACATAATTAGCCAGGACTTCGCAAGTAAAGTAACCACTCAAGGCATTTTCGTTTATGATATCGAAGAGGTCTGGGAAGACAGTGCCGTTAAGGCTGCTCTCGAAGCCGACGGATGGACTCAGGATGGAACAAACAAGGCTCTTTACAAGCGTGAGACAACCGTCAACGGAGAGAAGACCACAGAGACATTCACCATGTCCAAAGCAGCTTACCAGCTCCGCGTTTACACCAAGCTAAAAGAAAACGGCGCAGTAGGAACACCAGGGGATTACTATGTATCGGCTATAACTCTCGTGCAGATCAAGACAGAAGCAGGAGAAGATATCGATAATGGACCAAAGAAGGATCCTACACCTGGCGGAGACAACACAACTTATGAAACCTCCCAGCTCGAGTTCCAGAATAGATATCTGAAAACTGAGGAAACAGATCCTACAAATCCTAACGACCAGCCTTATGAACTAAGCAAGAGGGTAACAGGCGTAGATCAGGATGCAAAGATTCTTCATGGCGGTACCAAGTTTATGTTTACTGTTAAGATGACACTGCCTGATGGCGCAGAAAAGAAAGCTTACGATGCACTTTATTGGGACTCCGATAATAATGCAAAATGGGTTAAGTTGGAAGAAGGTGGCTCGCAAAAAACAACTTCGTTTGACTTCACAGGCAAAGCTGATGGCGAAGCTGTAACCCAGACTATTGAGCTTGAACATGATCAGAAAGTAACATTCCCGAATGTACCTGTAGGTACAAGATTTGAGGTTGTCGAGGATGACTATTTCACAACTGGTATTGAAGGAAGCAATGTTGACAGCAATAACCAGGCCATTACGTACAAGCTGAAAGCTGTAATTAATGGTGGAACAGTTCCTGCTGATGATGTAGCAGCAGCAGAAGCAGCTAGAACAGATACTCAGATCGTGGCAAAGGATGTGAGCAAAGCATCCGCATATGTCAATGACGGTGGACAGGGAACAACTCCTGCAGGTATCATCATGCAGTACATTCCGTTCATGGTAATCATCCTGCTGGCAATGGCAGCTCTCGTAGCAAGCGCTGTTATCAAAGGTAAGAGAAGAAGCGTACAGTAAGTTATCACTACAGTTATTTCTGATTAATTTGTTACATCGTTACTAATAGATATAACTAATACATCTCTATAGCCGGGCGGGCATACGCCTGCCCGGCATGGAGAACGGATTGCAAGAATTAATGGACGATATATCCAGGTTAAAGCGAATACTCAAATCTATAGGCATAGCGAACAGTGTCATAGATATTACTGTGACGGCGATAATTGTCCTGCTTATTATGCTAAGTGCATATGCGTTGACGGACATAAACCGAGTCGTAGTTGACGGTGCGCCTGAGCAGTATGCCATATATAATCCGAGGGTGGATTACGGCAGCTATGAAGAACTGGTGGCCCTTAATCCGGAAGTTATAGGCTGGATTAATATGTACGGGACCAAGATAGACTACCCCATAACTCAGGCAGATAACAACGATAAATACCTGAGTTACAGTCCAAAGCTCGAGTATTCACTACTGGGCTCCATATTTCTGGACTATAGAAACAAACCGGATTTCAGCGATTTCTGTAGCATACTCTACGGACATAATATGACGCCGAGAGCTATGTTTGGAAATGTAAAAGACTACCTGGATAAAGCGTATTTTGATGCACACCTCTACGGTGACATATTCTACGGAGGTAAGCATCACGGACTGGAAGCCTTTGCTATATTCGAGGAGGATGGATACAGCTCCTTTTACGGACAGCTGATTTTCGCCCCTGATGAAAGCAAGGAAGATTATCTGGCACAGATAATGGAGAAGTCTGTAATCACCCGCGATATAGGGGTGAGTACCGAGGACAACATTGTGCTTTTGTACACATGCTCTAATGCGGCGACTAACGGCAGGCAGCTTCTTGCATGCAGGATAACGGATAAGACATTCGTTAATCCGTATGAACAGGAAAGCTCGGCAGGAAGCTTCGATAGGCTGAAGCAGATACCTATCTGGGTATGGTTCTTCCTGCTGCTGCTGATATTGCTTGCGATATGGTATTACATAAAGCGCAAGGATGAGAAAGCCAGAAAAGAAAGAGAATTATCAATAAAAGGAAGCGAAGCAGATGCCCAAGACTAAAGACGAATTCTTACAATTATTGGTGCAGCTCCTGCAGAGCATATCCGAGTATTTGATAATCTCGATATTGCTTATCACACTCCTGATTGCGTCATACGCACTTTGGGACTTGCACGACACGGGTCAAAAGGCCCAGCCTGAGGAATATGAGATATACGATCCTTCCAAACACAGGGCCTCATTTGAGGAGCTGATAGCAATAAATAAGGACGTATTTGGCTGGATTAAGATTTATGGCACCAACATAGATTATCCGGTGCTGCAGGGTGAGGATAACGATAAATACCTTATGACCGCAGCAGACGGAAGATTCCAGGCCACGGGCAGCATATTTCTGGACTACAGGAACAAGAGAGATTTTAGCGATTTCAACAACATTATTTACGGCCACAGCATGGCATATAATGCTATGTTTGGTGATGTGCGAGATTTCGAAGAGAAGAGTTTCTACGATGAGCACAAATACGGAGACCTGTATTTCAGCGGCCGGCATCACGGCCTGAAGATTATAGGTTTCGTGCAGACTGATGCATACATGACCAAGCTATGCAGGCCTATCATTACTACAGATGATGAGAAAGAGGCTTTGTTTGAGGAGATGAATGCAACCAGCATTTATCCGATCGATGCTACAGAGCTGAGCTACGATTACACCTACGTGCTCCTATACACCTGCGACACATCTACGACAAACGGCAGGGATTTGCTGATTTGCCGACTGACAGATGAGACATACAAAGACATGTTCGCAGGAGAGCGTGACACAAAAGATAAGATTGGAGGAGCCAGGTTCAGGCTTCGGTTCTTCCTGATATTCCTGCTTCTACTGGCACTCCTGATAGCGATAGCTCACGCCATCAGAAAATCCGAGGAGCGAGAGAGGAAGAAAGAAAAGAATAAAGTTATTAGAATTTGAGCAGTAGATAAAGAATGAAAATAAGCGATACCCTTAAAAGATTAATAGCGATGACGGCGGTAGTGATAATGCTGCTGGGCACTGCGTGGCCTAAAGAGGTCATAGCGGCTACTTATAATGCCACCATCATTGTTAAGCAGACGTTCACGGAAAGAGATGCGCCTGAGGGTAAAGTATTTAAGTATAAATTGACGCCTGTTGGGACGGCGCCTGTTGACGGATTTACGGTCAGCGGCACGGGGGTAACTGCAGGCAGTATTAGTGTCGGTGCCTATGAGTTTGCGATCGACGGAACTTCGGATTGCCAGCTCATTTACACCGGCTTAAGCGAGGGAGAATATCACTATACCCTGGAATGCGTGCCGGATGACAGGACGGCGCTCAGATACGTATTTGACAGCGCAAAATACGAGATAATCCTGTATGCTAAGGGCGACGGAACTGATGCGACGGTGAATATCAAAGATGCGAATGGTAACAAACCTGCCGAGGCTAAGTTCATCCACAGCTATGGAGATGCAGATCCCTTTATCATGATAGACCCGCCTGTCAGAAAGAGGGTTGAGGGCAACCCACCGGAGGATGCGGAGTTTAAATTCAGACTCAGAGCAGTGGAGAATACCGCGGGTATAGAAGTAAAGAAAATGCCTATGCCCGAAGGAAGCGCAAACGGAGAGAAATCCCTTACCGTGATCGGAGCCGGAGAAGAAGAATTCGGCTGGTGGACCTATACCAAGGCCGGCATATACACTTATGACATTTGCGAAGTGGATATGGGAGATCCGGACTACAAATATGACACCAAGATGTTTACCTTGACCGACGAGGTTACGAGAGTGGACGGCTCATTCAACGTTACCAGGACCATAACTGATTCAAATGGTAAAGTTGTGCAGAATACATTGGTCAGGACGAGCGGTGAGCAAAGCAGTGTAAAACTTGACTACGTAAACAAGTACATCGGAGACGACGGCGATAAAGATAAGGACAAAGACGACGGAAGCAAAGAAGGATTGGGAAAGAGGATAATAAGACGCGTCAAGACCGGCGATATGACCGTCATCATGCCATGGGCCTTTGCCTTCGCGATTGCCTTAATGCTGGTGATTTGGACCCGCAGACGCAAGGAACGCCAGAAATAGATATATCATTGTAATGGATGAAGATTTATGAGCAAGAATGAAATCATCGCTCTCCTAAGAGCATATATCGACCGCACCAAGGAGATTCAAAACCTCTCCTCTCCGCGAATTGACAAGGCGCGAAGTGCGGAAGAATACAGACTGCATCTGCAGGATTCGTTTATACGCATCGGGGAGCTTGCGCAGCTTAATAACGACATGCTCGATAATTATTTCTACCCGCTTCTCGAAAAGGAAGAGATGACGGATGTGGATATGGATGCGCTATTTGAGTTCAGCAATATGTTAATCGATACGATTAATATGGAGAACGTCGACTTACCGCTCATCTATTTGATTGCAAAAGGCATACTGGAGAAAGTTGAGAATGGCGACGACGAGCGCAGGAAGATAATTGCCCTGGATAATATGATCATCGCAGCTTACATGATGATGATACTGACCGAGAGGATGGCTCCTGATTTTAAGATGAGCTTCGAATACAGGGACGAGGGACTGCGTGCGGGCTATAAACTGCTTGAGTATCTGGAGCCTGAGAAATTCCGCGCTCTTCCGGACGACGAGTGCAGAGAAATGGTGCTGATCAATTCGAGGTATATGCGCTGCCTGTTTATGTGGAAGGATAAAGAGGATATAGAATTCTATAACGCTGAGGATTTCCGCATATTGGAACACTCGCTTTCTCTGATGGATGATCCTTTCTATCGAGAGATTATGCCGGATTATGATTGGGAGCTTCATAAGCTGAGGATATTGCATTATTTCGCAGATTTTACGGAATATATGAATGAAAAGCATTATTCAAAAGAACAGCTTGAGAAGATATATGAATACACAGTGGAGCTAGTCCGCATGATAGAAGACAGACCGCAGTATCTGGAATTCTGTCCTGAGAAAGAGCAGAATTTCTACATGCTCAGGAACTCCTATCTGGCAGGAAAGATCAGTCTGTCGGATTACAAGCACGGGCTGAGGGAAGCCATGAAGGGCAGAGATGTTACGGATTACTCGACGCGCGAGATCTTCTTCCATTTCACTGCGCCTAACGAATTCGTGGCTGTTTTGGACAAGGACAATCTCAGCAAAGAGGATGAAGACACCTTGCGCATGGTATATGATGACCTCGCAGGTTACATATACAGGCTTCCTAAGAACGGAGTTATTTCATTCATGGTTACCTTCCTCACCAATCTCCTGAGCAACTATATAGAGGTGCCGGGTGCGATAAGTTTCCAGGATATGTGCGCGAGACTGACTGCTGCGATGCATCCTCCTACATATGTACATATGCTGACTGTATCCGATATCACGAAATTCCTATCAGAAAAGCTAATGGAGAAGGAGCCGGAACTCTTTACGGGAATCATGGGTTGCAAAGATGCCCTGGATGTTATGGAGAAGCGCGAGGAGCTTCTGTCGTTTATAGCTGCAGCTGCTCAGACGCACGATGTCGGCAAACTCTTCGTCATCGAGAGAATCATGACTTACGGCCGCTCGCTAAAGATGCCTGAAATCAGGATGATTCAGGCGCATAGCGTCATCGGAGCGTCTCTGCTCGAGCGTCATGAAGAGACCCGGGAATATGCGGAGATGGCCAGAGGACATCACGTTTGGTATGACGGGAGCGCGGGATATCCGAGTGGCATCGATCATTCAAAGGAGAAATACCACGTCATTACTTCTATAGTAGAGGTTGCGGATTGCCTCGATGCGGCCACTGACTCAATAGGCAGGAGCTATAAATCCGGCAAGAGTATAGACGAGTTTATGGAAGAGCTTAGAGAAGGCAAGGGCACTCGCTACGCGCCTTATGTCGTGGATATCCTCGAGGATGTGTATGTGAGGATGGAACTTAGAGCGCTTCTTATAAAATGCAGAAGCGAGAACTACAGGCGTACTTATGAGATACTGAAAATGAATGAGCTCAGGAAATCCGCATCTGATGTGAATGCCGAGAATAAGACCGGACATAGCTCGAAAGGGTGGACGCCAGGGAGAAAAATACAGAAACTCAAACGAATGAAAAAAGTTTATTCCACATAATAGCAGATATGCACTTCGCAAAAATAATTGATAGGAATGTCTTAATATTTTGTCGATACTTGCCGATTGTTCTGTCAAATAAAATGTTTGACAGGGCGGTTGGCAAGTGTTATTATAGTGCGGTCGGAGGTTGCGAAATGAGATACCATATGGACAGCGCGATTTATGCCAGCATGCTTTATGACTTCTACGGGGCTCTCCTTAGCGAGTCGCAAAGAGCGGTAATGGCGCTTTATCACGAAGACAATCTCTCGCTCTCTGAGATAGCAGAGGAGCTCGGACAGACCAGACAGGCTGTGCACTACACTCTCAAAAAAGCAGAGGCAGCGCTTGAAGAGTATGAGAAGAAACTCAGGCTTCTGACGACATACGAGGACAATCAAGAGATGGCCGAGAAAGCAGCTGAAATAGTGCGAAGTTCTAATCTCGGGGAGAAAGAAGCGTATGAACTTCTAAGCATCATCAAGAAGCTTGCAGAGTAGAAACAGATATATAGAAGAGACGTATAGCATACAGTAAGATATTTAGGAATTAGCACGGAGAATCATATATGGCATTTGAAGGATTATCCGAAAAATTACAAGGAGCGTTTAAGGACCTGAGAGGACAAGGCGTTGTATCCGAGAAGGATTTCGAAGACGCGATGCGAGTCGTCAAGATGGCCTTGCTCGAGGCTGACGTAAACTTCAAGGTCGTAAAAGACTTTGTGGCGGATGTCAAGGAGCAGGCCCTCGGACAGGGAGTCCTTAAGAGCTTGACGCCGGATCAGATGGTAGTCAAGATCGTAAAGGATGAGCTGGTCGAGATGATGGGCGGCACGGAGAGCAAGCTTACCTTCTCACCGAGCGGCTTTACGGTCATCATGCTGGTCGGACTCCAGGGTACAGGTAAGACCACGACCGCAGGTAAGCTTGCGGCATGGCTTAAGCAAGTAGGCAAGCATCCTATGCTTGCGGCATGCGACATCTACAGGCCCGCAGCCATAGATCAGCTCGAGATAGTGGGCAAGGCCGTCAACACGCCGGTCTACGTCAACAGAGAAACGCGCGATGCTGAGCAGATTGCCCTCGAGGCTGTTAAGGAAGCGACCAAGAGAGGCTGTAATGTACTCATCGTGGATACGGCGGGACGTCTGCAGATAGATGAGACGTTGATGGATGAACTCAAGACTCTGAAGTCTTCCGTCAAGCCGCACGAGATACTGCTCGTAGTCGACGCTCTTACAGGTCAGGACGCCGTAAATATCGCTGAGGGATTCAACAGCGCCCTTGGAGTCGACGGCATTATCATGACCAAGATGGACGGTGATTCAAGAGGCGGAGCTGCGCTATCGGTTAAGTCGGTTACCGGCAAGCCTATCAAGTTCATGGGTACAGGTGAGAAGTATAACGCACTCGAGCCTTTCCACCCTGACAGGATAGCGTCCAGAATACTCGGCATGGGAGACGTGATGTCTCTCATCGAGCAGGCGGAGCAGGCCTTTGATGAAGAGGAGGCCGCCAAGCTCGAGGAGAAGATCAGGCGCAATAAATTCGACCTTGAGGACTTCCTCGGACAGATGAGGCAGATAAATAAACTGGGAGGCATCGGTAAGATCATAGACATGATTCCGGGCATCTCGGCAGCGCAGAAGAAAGAGATAGACCTCGAGCAAGGTAAGGCCGAACTTCGCAAGATGGAAGCCATAATCCTCTCGATGACGCCGGAGGAGCGGAGGAAACCAAATCTCCTGAACGCATCGAGGCGTAAGAGGATTGCCGCAGGATCGGGCCAGAGCGTGCAGTCAGTCAATCAACTCATCAAGAAGTACGAAGAGATGAAGAAGATGACCAAGGTAATGGCTAATCCGGATTCCAGGAAAGCTCGTAGCATGATGAGGAATCTCGGATTCTAGAATAGGTATCAATAAATAATTAATATATAAACGGAGGAAAACAAAATGGTAAAGATCAGACTTAAGAGAATGGGAGCACACAAGAAGCCTTTCTACAGAGTGGTAGTTGCTGACTCAAGAACACCGAGAGACGGCAGATTCATCGAGGAAATCGGCACATACAATCCGCTCAAGGATCCTGCTGAGATCATCATCGATAACGAAGCAGCTCAGAAGTGGCTTGCCAACGGCGCTCAGCCTACAGATACTGTAAGAGCTCTTCTCAAGAAGTCCGGCGCTATCAAGTAAGGTAGGTGGACATGGGAAGTCTAGTTGAAGTAATCGCAAAGGCCCTGGTGACCAAGCCGGATGAGGTCAATGTGACTGAGGAGATGGATGGAGATACCATCGTAGTAAAGCTCAGAGTTGCAGACGACGACATCGGTAAAATCATCGGCAAATCAGGCCGCATTGCGAAGGCGATCAGAACGGTCGTAAGAGCAGCTGCTATTAAGCAGAATCTCAGAGTTTCGGTTGAGATCGTTGAAGACTAATCGAAGCGGGGATATCGTAGCGATAGGCAGAGTCGGAAGCGCCGCAGGGCTCAAAGGCGAGTTCAGAGTTAATCTCTACGCGGCGGATTCCGAGAATTTAAAGGAGGGTAAAGTCCTCCTTTTTAGGCATGTGGGAGGAGCTGCAGCTGAGTTCAGCGCTGAGTGCGATAGGGTCAGATACCAAAAGGATAAGCCTGTGATTAAGGTGGCCGGCATCGATGATAGAAATGCTGCGGAGGAGCTCCGCGGCTTGGAAGTCGCGATTGAAGCTGATGATCTCGATGAGCTTCCCGAGGGTGAGCATTATGTAAGAGACCTCATCGGATGCAAGGTCGTGGATATCGCAGGCGGAGGCTCTGCCGAGATAGGCGTGCTTAAGGATGTAATCCAAAATACCGCGCAGAGCGTGCTTGAAGTGGAGACAGCCGAGGGGCGCACGGTGCTCATACCCGCAGTCGATGCATTTATGAGACGCATCGATGAAGAGGCCGGCCTTATAGAAGTAGAACTTATTCCGGGGTTTATAGAATGAAGATAAATATCCTGACGCTCTTTCCGGATATGCTGGAGCCTCTGAGGCAGAGCATGCTCGGAAGAGCCATCGAAAACGGAATAATAGAACTCGATGTCACAGACATCAGGGACTACACAGAGGATAAGCATAACAGAGTCGACGACACTCCGTACGGAGGAGGAGCCGGCATGGTGATGCAGGTCCAGCCTATTTTGGATGCCTATGAGGCCAAAGGCTACGGCGGAGAGTTCATATACATGTCTCCGCGTGGTGAGATGCTGAGCGGTGCTCTGGCCGAGGAGCTATCCAAGGCAGATGAAATAACCATACTCTGCGGACACTACGAGGGAGTGGATCAAAGAGCTCTGGATATGCTGAACGCGAGAGAAGTGTCCATTGGAGACTATGTGCTTACGGGAGGAGAGCTCCCGGCAATGGTACTCGTGGATACAGTTGCGAGATTCATAGAAGGCGTTCTGTCCAAGGAAGAGTCCGTTATGAACGAGTCCATATACTCGGGCCTACTCGAGTACCCGCAGTACTCAAGACCTGCTGAGTACAGAGGAGAGGCTGTGCCTGAGATATTGCTGTCGGGAGATCACGGAGCTGTGGATCTATGGAGATGGGAACAGTCGCTTGCCCTCACCAAGGAGAGAAGGCCGGATCTCTTCGAGAAATATCTGGAGAGCGAGCCTGAGCTTAGCAAAAAAGAAAAGGCTATACTGGATAAATACAGATAATCACCAATAACACAAAATGTTGTAATATTAAGGCTTTTGAGTAAATATATATTGTGCTCAAAAGCTTTTTTGACTATAATACTATGCAGAAGGCCTATGAGTAAGAAGTGGATTGCAGTAATAGCTTTATACCTCGGGTTACTGGCCGCTTGTATAGTAGTTTTGTACGCTGTCCCTTCGGTCAGAGGCATGCTCGAGAAGACATATATAGCCGAATTTGGCACGCTGGACGTCAAGGATGAGGTCTCAGCTTTTATTGTACGTGATGAGCACGTATATGTCGCAAAGCAAAGCAGCGATATCAACAGGCTCATCGAGGCGGGAGAGCTTGTAAAAGCGGCCTCTGCCGTGGTCGAGCTCAAACCAAAAGAGAATGCAGACAGCACGGCTGAGAGCGGCTCTTTCGAAGACATAGTCACGAAGCTTGGGAAGAGCGCAAAGGAAACCGAAAAAGGCTACACCTCAGAGGCAGGCTATGTGAGCTATAGCGTGGACGGTGCCGAGGCGGAGCTCACCACCGAAAGGATGGGAGAACTCACCAAGGCGGATTACCAGAACCTCACCGAGCTAAAGCCCAAGCAAGTTCCCAAAAGGAGCTGCAAAAAGGGCGAGCCGGTATTCAAAATTGTCAAGAACGGCAAATGGTATCTCGTCTTCTACACCAGCAAGGAAAACGCAGCCAGATATCACGAGGACAGTTATGCGAGCATAGATATCCAAGGTGAAGCGATAAGGGTGCAGGTGCGAAGAGTTGAAGAGCTTGAGAACGAGGCGAGGGTGATGCTCGAATGCAAATCATTTTTCGACGGATTCCTCGAGGCCAGGACCATGAGCACTTCTGTGACGCTTGCCAGCTCCGAAGGCCTGATACTCCAGACCAAAAGCATAGTGGAGCACGACGGAAAGGAAGGCGTATTCGTCAAGAATAAAATAGGCGAGCACGTCTTTAAGCCGATTTCCGTAATAGCACGCGACGGAGAAAGATGCGTTGCATATTCGGATCTCTACCTCGATGCTGAGGGCAATTACGTGGAGACCATCGGTACCTACGATGAGATAATTGCCGAGCCGAGCGAAGAGGACCTGGCGTCGATCGGTATAAAGGTCGAAGAGGCCGAGCAGGAAGAGAATACAGAAAATACGGAAAATACAGAAAACAAGGAAGATGGCAATCAAGGATAGATTTGCAGAGGTAATAAAGCGCAAGGATGAGGCGACTTTGAGAAGCGGGAGAAAGCCCGAGGACGTCACTCTTATAGCAGTTACCAAGATGCACGCGCCAAGCGAGATAAACGAGGCTATCGATGCGGGCGCTACGGATATAGGCGAGAACCGCGTGCAGGAGATGCTGGAGAAATATGATAGCGTGCACGATGTGCGCTGGCATCTAATAGGCCATCTTCAGACCAATAAAGTAAAAAATGTAATAGGTAAAGTCGTGATGATACATTCGGTGGATTCGCTGAAACTCGCGCGCGAGATCGATAAGAGATCCGAGACTGCGGGGCTCATCACGGACATATTGATAGAAATCAATTCCGCGATGGAGGATACGAAGTCCGGAATTAACAGCGCAGATCTTAAGGAACTCTGCGAGGACATATGCGCGGAATGCGCGAACGTCAGGATAAGAGGCCTGATGTGCATACCGCCGATGGCGGCAGACCCTGAAGATGCAAGGCCGTACTTTAAAGAGGCAGCGTCGCTTTTCGAAGAAATGAAAACCTGGGATTTGCCTAAAGAAAGATTTATACCGGATGTACTCTCGATGGGGATGTCGGGAGACTTCGAGGTAGCGATAGAAGAAGGAGCAACAATAGTCAGAGTAGGGAGTTCGATTTTCGGACCACGTAATTACAGATAGGGGAGGCGCATAAATGAGTTTCATGGATAAGATGAAGGATCTTGTTGGCATCGGAGAAGAATTCGAAGATGAAATGGAAGTATCACAGGAAGAAATCGATGCTTATAAGAGAGAGATAGTTGCGGAAGAAAGTTCCGCTTCGACAGCAAGTGTGGCTGCAGCAGCAGCACCGATAAGCCATCAGC
>CACWIO010000027.1 GCA_902760855.1 uncultured Eubacteriales bacterium | reverse complement strand
AAGCACTGGAAGAAGGATATGGTCAAATAAAAGAAGGAATGACGAGTCTTGACACGGGCCTTCAGTCGCTGAGCTCCAAAGGCTCAAACGGCAGCGCAATTGTTGGTGCAAGCGACAAATACCAGGAAGGAATGGAGCAGTATGCAAAAGCACTGGAAGCGATGATAGCTGCTGAGACAGACGAAGCAACCAAAGAAAAGCTTCAGGAATTGAGAAATCAGCTGCCGATGCCCGATCAATATACATCTGCCGTAAAAGGATATGTAGACGGCGTTGACAGCGCTTATGCGGGAGAGCAGCAGGTATCGGGAGGTCTTGATCAGCTCGGATCCAAACTCCCGGCACTAAAAGAAGGAATCAGACAGGAGCTGCCGACCTCGACAACGGAGCAAAGGCTCTTGCACAGGGAGCGTCAGATGCCGATGACGGAGCAAAGGCTCTTGCACAGGGAGCATCCGATGCCGATGACGGAGCAAAGGCTCTGGCCAAAGGAGCGTCCGATGCAAATGACGGAGCTGCAAAGCTCAAAGCCGGTGCAAAGGGCCTCGATGACGGGGCTGCTGCACTGAATAAGGGAGCATCGGATCTTAATTCAGGCGCTTCCAATCTTAAAGACGGAGCAGGCAAATTGCAGGCAGGCGCCGATGAACTAAGCAGTGGAGCCGGACAGCTTGCAGACGGAACAGCCGAGTTTAAAAAAGGAACCGCAAAACTCGCGGGCGGAGCAGAGACTCTCTACGACGGAATGTATGCATTCAACAGAGACGGCATACAGAAACTTGTATCAAGCCTCAGCGAGATGGATATGGATAATATGATCGCACGCCTCAATGCGCTTTCCGATGCATCCGCAAAGGCGGACTTCATCGGCGGTAAAGCAGACGACATGAAGGGAGAAAGCAAGATAATCTTCAAGTCCGGAGCAGTAAAAGCGCAGTAGAGATGCATCAAAACAAGTGACATCAACTCAGGTCCCTTCTGGAATCTGTGCTGATAAATCCTAAAGGCCGCATTCGTGCGGCCTTCTCCTCTTTTTGAGATAGTGTAAAGAAATTGTGGAGTTTTTGAAGAAGTAAGAGCTCGCGCTTTTACACCCCGCCCAGGAGCGGAAAAAAGAATAAAAAAATAAAGGGCAAAAAAATATTGTCGATAGTTGTCGCCACAATTGTCGATGGGCAAGGAAGAAGGCCTTGAAACCAAGTTGTTTCAAGGCCTTCATGCTCCATTTTCTTTGGTGCGCCCTGAGGGATTCGAACCCCCGACCTTCTGATTCGTAGTCAGACACTCTATCCAGCTGAGCTAAGAGCGCGCTTTATGGGGCTGCAATGTCGCAGCCCAATTATGTTACACGAAATACGTCTAAAAGTCAATGAATCGAAATTGCAAATGTATATGCTTGTGACACATATTGACGATGAATAATAGGGTGTATAAACTTGTAATGAGAGAAGCTAATGCGGAGGTGGAAAATGGAGAAATACGGCATACATATTCCTGATTACAGGCTGCCAAAATTGGATGAGGGATTTCTCCCGATAGCTCTGTTCAATCGGAGTTTTCTGGAGTCTGCAGGAAGCGATCATCCTCTGGGAATTGCAATCGAAACTGCAGACGGCAGGATCGAGACTATGCATACCTTCATACATGGAAGCGAGAAGATGTTCGACGCTGACTGCTATTATGCGGAAAGAGCGGTCAAGACCCTCCTTTGGATGAAGGGTGGTTTTCGAGTATATATCTGCGGAAGCAGAGTTGTATATGAGCGTCTGAAAACGATCTACGCACCTGAAGGCGAGAGAGCTTTCGATTATGAATTTATGGGAACCACCTACGGCGAGCAGTTTGAGATTGTCTATGTGGACGAGCTACCGAAGGAAAAGGGAGATCGCAAGCAGCTGGGAGGCCACATGGAAGGTTGCCGTATAGGCTTTGATGCCGGTGGAAGCGACCGCAAGGTTTCGGCTGTGATAAATGGCGAGAGCGTGTTCTCCGAAGAGACGGTATGGCACCCGAAGACGAATGCAGATCCGGCATATCATTATGAGGGTATTACGGATGCTCTTCGCACTGCGGCTTCGCACATGCCTCGTGTAGATGCGGTAGGAGTTTCCACTGCCGGCATAGTCATAAACAACAGGATTATGCAGGCATCGCTTTTCAATATAATCCCAAGAGAACTGTGGGAGGATCATGTGCATGACATATACACAAGAGCAGTGCATGACCTCTTTGGGAACATCCCTGTAGAGATCGCAAATGACGGTGATGTGTCGGCAGTTGCCGGTGTGATGAGCATAGGTGAGCCAGGAGTCCTTGGAATAGCCATGGGAACAAGCGAGGCGGGAGGCTTCGTTGACGGAGACGGCTGCATAACGGGCTGGTTAAATGAGATAGCCTTCATTCCGGTGGATTGTTCGTCAGATGCAAGCTGGGACGAATGGAGCGGAGACATAGGCTGCGGAGTGAAGTATTTCTCCCAAGATTCGGTGAACAAACTGGCGCCGAGAGCAGGCATAGTTGTAGATGAAGATTTAACTCCTGCCGAAAAACTAAAAATCGTCCAGACGCTCATGGAGGAGGGAGATGCTCGAGCAGCAGAGGTCTATGAGAGCATAGGCGTCTATCTCGGACATTCTCTACAGTTTTATTATGATTTATACGAAATGAGTCACGTCCTCCTGCTCGGAAGAGTTATGAGTGGCAAGGGTGGAGATTTAATACTTAAAACAGCAAAGGATGTTATGAAAAATGAGTATCCTGAGTTGGCGTCTAAAGTAAACGTGCAGCTTCCTGATGAAAAATTTCGCAGGGTAGGACAATCGGCAGCAGCTGCTGGATTGCCGGAGGTGAAGTCATGATAATAAAGAACGCAGAGGTTTTTAGCGGAAATAGATTTCAAAGAGGCAGTGTGGAATTCGATGAGAGATTTCAGGCGCTTTATCTGGACGATGCGGCAGAGAGTGGCGTGCATACAGGTGAAGAAGTTCTGGATGCGAAAGGCTGCTACCTTATTCCGGGACTTGTGGATATTCACACCCATGCGGCGGTCGATGCGGATGCAAGTGACGGAGATATTGAAGGGCTACATCGAATGTCGAAGTATTATGCTGCAGGAGGCGTAACGACATTCTTTCCTACCACGCTGACATTACCTGAGGAGCAGCTACGGAAGGCGATAAGAGCAGCACGGGAATATGTGCGAGAAAAAGACGAGGCGAGAATCGGCGGCGTACATTTGGAAGGACCGTTTATAAACATGGAAAAACGCGGTGCTCAAAATCCTGACTACATCAAGACACCGGATTTAGATATGTTCAAGAGATTGGCCGATGAGGGACAGGGCCTCGTAAAATTCATAACACTCGCGCCGGAGACCGAAGGGGCCATAGAGTTTATTGAGGAAGCTTCGAAGGATTGCCGAGTATCGCTCGGTCACACTGCATGCGATTACGAAACTGCCATGAAGGCCTTTGGCGCCGGAGCTACACATCTGACCCATCTCTACAATGCGATGCCGTCACTTCTTCACAGAGCGCCGGGCTTAATTGCTGCAGGAGTAGATGCGGGGGCGGAAGCAGAGCTAATTGTTGACGGCCTCCATTCACATCCTGCCATGGTAAGGCTCGCACACAAAATGTTCGGAGAGAATCTAATCCTGATTTCTGATTCTGCGCGCTGCGCGGGTATGCCTGACGGTGAGTATGAGCTTGGAGGTATTCCAATCGAACTTAAGGAAGGAAAAGCCACCATTAAAGGAAGCGACACTATTGCAGGTTCCGCTATACATCTAATGGACGGACTTAGAAATGCTGCCCAATTTGGCATTCCTCTCGAGAAGGCGGTATATGCCGCTACGACCAGGCCTGCCATCTCTGCAGGTATCGATGATGAGGTCGGGTCGATAAAAGAGGGGCTTTTGGCAGACATGGTCCTTTTGGACAGGGATCTCAGCGTTAAAGCAGTTTTTGTCGGCGGAGAGCGCATAAAGTGAGGGATAAACAATGAAAGACGGACAATTTATATGTCTCAGAAATGAGAAGATAGAGGTACTCCTGACGGCGATCGGTGCATCGGTCAGGAGTCTCTTTGTCAAGGACAGAAACGGACGGTGGAGAGATATTGTGTTGGGCTATGAGTCAGAAGAGGATTATTTGACAAATCCGGCTTCGCTGGGAGCAATGGTCGGCAGATATGCGGGCAGAGTCAGCGGCGCCGGTTTTAAGCTGTCTGGAAAGACCTATGAACTGGATAAGAACGAAGGAGAGAATTGCTTGCACAGCGGATTTGACAGATATGAGACACGGAGATTTCGCGTTAGCTCACAAACTGAGAAATCTGTCAGCTTTGAACTCGAAAGCCCTGACGGGGACCAAGGTTTTCCGGGCAATGCACTAATCAGGGTGACATACTCACTCACTGATGATGCAGGCCTTCGAATTGAGTATTACGCAAAGAGCGATACAGAGACGGTATTCAATCTCACAAACCACTCATATTTCCAGCTGAACGGACATGACGCAGGTGATATCTCAGGGCACACAATCAGAATGGATGCCGATGAATATATCGAACTCGATAAAGACGCAATACCGACAGGAAGGATTCACCCGGTGGATGATTCGAAATTTGACCTGCGCACACCGAGGCAATTATCCGAATCATACGATGATTGCTTAGTACTAAAATCGGGAGGAGCAAAGGATTCTTGCGCGCAACTCATCGGGGATGAGAGCGGCATTCAAATGGATGTCTATACCGACAGACCGGCCATAGTCTTGTATACAGCGGAGTATCTGGATGAAGATAGAGGCAAAGGCGGAGCCAGGTATTCAAAAAGGTGTGCGGTTTGCCTGGAATGTGAGGGGTATCCTGATGCCATGAACAGGCCGGAATTTCCAAGCGAAATATATGACTCTGAGCGAGCTTTTAAATCAATGACGGAGCTTCACTTCCACGCTTAAATGATTGAATTATTACATAAGGATATAGTAGAATTAAGGCAGTCAACTTGATAATTATTAGTTATCATCTGATGTAAGGAGGAATAATATGAAGAAATTTCTTATCATGCTTTTAGCAGCTATGATGACATTCAGTCTTGCTGCATGCGGTGGCGGATCCTCTGGTGGAGGAGAGTCCAGCGGTGGTGGAGAAGCTTCCGGCGAACCGGTTGAACTCGATGTTATCATCTGCGAGTACGGTCCAAACACTCAGAACTGGTTCCTGGGCACAGGAATGGACGGATCCAACTTCGTAGACAAGTTCCATGAAGCAAATCCTGATGTAAAACTGAATCTGGAAGTAGTTTCCTGGAATGACGTTTACACTGTTGTCGATACACGTATCGCTAACAATCAGGCTCCGGACATCCTGAACATCGACGTATTTGCTAACTATGCAAATGACGGACTCCTGATGCCGGTTAAGGACTATTGCCCTGAAGATCTGTATAATGACTTCTTCCCTCAGTTCATCGAGCAGTCGGTAATTGACGGAACAGTTTGGGCAGTACCGGATCTGGCCAGCGCACGTGCTATGTTCTACAACGTAGACATGCTGAAGGAAGTAGGCGTTGAGCCTCCGAAGACCTGGGCAGAGCTTAAAGAAGTATCTCAGAAGATCAAAGAGCACTACAATGGCGAAGTTTATCCTTGGGGTATCGACATGACAACTGACGAAGGTCAGGCAGCATTCGCTTACTACACATGGGGTAACGGCGGTGGATTCGTAGATGCTGACGGTAAATGGGCAGTTAACTCTGCTGAGAACACCGAGGCTATCGAGTTTGCTCTTGGAATGATCAACGAAGGTCTGACCAATCCTAATCCTGCAACAGAGACTCGTTACGATCTCCAGGATATGTTTGCAGCAGGAAAGATGGCTATGCTCATCGCTCCTAACCAGCTTCCTACTTATGTAGCTGACAAGGGCGGCACAATCAACATGGCTACTGCAGGAATTCCTGCAGCTGAGGGTAAGACAGGATCATCCGTAGGAGTTATGGACCGCGTAATGGCGTTCAAGGATGATTCCGCACCGGATCAGGCTGCACGTAACGAAGCTATCGGCAAGTTCCTGAAGTTCTTCTATGACCCAGAAAACTATGTTGGTTGGGTAAGCATGGAAGGATTCCTCCCTGCTGTTAACTCGGCAGTAGAGGCACTCGTTGCTTCCGATGAGTCGTTCTCAGCTTGGCTCGACGTACTTAACACCTGCCAGTTCTATCCTACAGCAATGGCTGAGTGGGATCAGGTTAAGCAGGGTGTAATCAAGGTTGAGCAGGATGCACTCGCAGGCGGCAGTGTACAAGAAGGTTTGGATGCACTCCAAGCTGAACTGACTAAGTAAGTCTGTCTATCGCGGAGTCGGAGAAGCTCTGACTCCGCGATGTTTTTTGTTTGTAGAAAAGGTAAGTAGATGAATCGAACAAAATGGGAACCATACGTATGGCTATTACCCAGCATTTTGCTGGTCTCTATTTTCGTTGTATTCCCAATATTTATAGTATTTAAGCTCTCGTTCAGCGAGATTTCAAAATCCGGAGTTGTCGGCGATTTCATAGGCTTTCAGAACTATGTGGATGCAGTACATCTTCCGGCTTTTGGTATTGTAATGAAAAACACCTTCTTCTGGGTAATCTCAGTTGTGGGTATTTCTACCATCCTCGGATTTGTTATCGCTTTGGTTTTGAATCAAAAGTTTCGAGGAAGAAAAATCGCCAGATCTATACTGATCTTACCGTGGGCGACATCACTTGTAATCCAAGCGTCTGTTTGGAACTACATCATCAAATACGAATACGGAAACCTAAATAACATCTTACTCAATCTTGGAATAATCAAACAGGCTATCAATTGGCGATCGTCATATCAGATTGAATTCATATGGGCATGTGCAGTTGGAATATTCGTAACCGTTCCATTTGTCACTTTCTGTATTCTTTCCGGGCTTCAGTCCATAGACCCGGCCCTGTATGAGGCTGCTACTGTGGACGGAGCGGGATTTTGGAGTAAGCTAAAAAACGTGACCGTTCCTCTTGTAAAGCCGGCACTAACCGTAAGCACGGTACTCAATATTATCTATGTATTTAATTCATTCCCTATCATTTACACAATGACCAAGGGCGCGCCGGCTAATAAGACGGACACGATGATCACGTATCTATATATGTTAAGTTTCTATGAGCGTAAGAAGGGACCTGCTTCAGCCTTGTCTGTAATAGGCTTCCTCATCCTCTGTGTATGCGCGAGTATTTATATGTTCGGCGTCATGAGAAAGGAGGAGAGCGTATGACAAATCCTGAACTAAGGAAGAAAAACCGCAGTTCGCTCATCATCCTTGCGATTGGGATGCTGCTCACACTCGCTGTGGCAAGCATGCCTCTTTACACTTATACAATCGGAGAGAGCGAGCAGGTAAACGGATTATCTCTCTGGGGCTTCATAGGTTCCGGAACGTCAGCAGGAATGATAATCCTCCTTACGATCCTGCTTGCTCTCTTCTCCTTAATTTGTGGAATAGCGGGACTTATGGGAACTTGGGAAATCGAATACAAAGACCTGAGCCCTCGCACAAAGACGCTCAGAGGCGCTTCTGTAGCGTCTGCTCTTATTGCTTTTCTGCTCATTCCGGCTATATACATGGCAAACAACTACTTCTTCAACAGAAAGAGAAGTTTGTTTCTGACCAATCATCTGGAAGAAGGAAGTGAAGAGTACCTGCAGTCTATGGACCGCTTGCTGTTTAAAGGATCAGCGGGGGAAGGCATTGAGAGTTCACTGAGAGGATTGGATATTCATCTGTCGGGTATGTTCTTCTTGCTGCTCTTTACCTTGATGCTGATGATTATCGCGGCAGTGATGATCAGGCACGGGGAGATAAAGAATACACTTTTTAAGATGCTCCTCTACTTCTTCGTTGTTGTTGTGAGCGTTGTGACAGTTTATCCGTATTTCGTAATGCTGATTACAGGACTAAGGACAAACTCTGAGACCTTGGACATGTTCTTCCTTCATATACTTCCTACGAAATGGATGTGGCAGAACATAGTAGACATACTCCACCGCGGAGTCGCGAGATTCCTTCTGAACTCACTGCTCGTAGCGGGAGGCGCCACAGGCATAGCCATGCTCTGCGGAATTCCGGCGGCTTATGCATTGGCACGTATGAAATTTGTAGGGAAGAAGCCATTCCTGGGCTTTGTAATAGTCAGTCAGATGTTCTCGCCTGTAGTTCTTCTGATCGGAATCTCGCAGTTGATGAATACTTTGAATCTAAACAATTCCTTGCTTGGACTTATGCTGATCAATGCTGCGTTCAATCAGGCATTTGCTATATGGCTGCTTCGCGGAACATTCATCTCTATTTCACCGGAGATGGAAGAAGCTTCGCTTATCGACGGTTGCGGAACTGTCTCCGCATTAACAAAGGTGCTGGCCCCTATGGCAGCACCCGGTATAGTGACGGCTTTGATATTTGTGTTTATAAATGCTTGGAACGAATATACGGTATCCACTGTCTTGATTTCGAGCGCGGAACTAAGACCTATAACCGTCGGAATTACCACCTTCTCGTCATTTAATATGATAGAGTGGCAATACCTCTTCTCAGCATCACTGCTGGCGACAATTCCGGTGGTCATACTGTTCATGTCGATAGAAAAACACCTCACCGCAGGCTTGACCTCGGGAGGTGTGAAAGGCTAGATATATGCTTCGCAGATAGCTTTCATTTCATCGAATTTGGATTCCATATCATATACGAGTTTGCACTGAGTGCGCGCCCTGTCAAGATTATGTTCGGGGCGCGCTATTTGATAGTAGACATCCCCATCCAGATAATCCATTAGGAATCGAAGCGCATTTTCCAGTGTGATGATCTTCGCGCCGTAGGGGAGGGAGCGAATCTCTTCCGGGCTGAGTGAAGGGCATGCCGGAATGAAGCCGTCACAGTACACTCTGAAGAGTTCGATATCCATACTTACCTTGGATAGATCCTTTTCATCCTCTGCGCCTGTCGATGCACCGAAGCGTATGCTGTCACCGAAATCATAGGCGACGAGGCCCGGCATTACGGTGTCGAGATCGATGATGCATAGAGCCTCTCCTGTCACTTCATCAAACAGGACATTGTTCAATTTCGTATCATTGTGAGTTACGCGAAGTGGCAGGATGCCGTTTTCAAGACGGCTCTGCAGGTGAGAGGCTGCTTCTTCTCTGTCAAGAATAAAAGCGATTTCCTCCTTTACCTCGTCTACGCGTCCTGCAGCATTTCTTTCAATTGAAGCTTTGAATTGCTCGTAGCGTTTAGGGGTGTTATGGAAATTCGGTATGGTTTCACATAGATCTTCAACCGGGAATCCCGCGAGAGATGCCTGGAAATCTCCGAATGCAGCAGCGCTGTTTCGAAAATCTTCAGGAGAACGCGGCAATTGGAGGCAAGTACTTCCTTCCACGAAGTCGTAAACACGCCAATACTCGCCGTCGTCGTCAACATGCCAAGATTCGCCCCCAATAGTCGGAACCAGATGAAGGCTCCGACGGGGATCGTCGTATTTGCCTGACAAAAAAGAAGTTACTGCAGCGACATTGCTCATAAGATCGGCGGGGTCCTTGAATACAACTTGGCTAAGTCGCTGCAATATGTATCTTCTACCTGTATCGGTCACGACTAAGTAGGTGTGGTTGATATGACCGTGACCATATTTTTCACAAGAAATAGGGTTTCCGTCGAAACAGAATTTGCTCAGAATACTATTCATACTAAATATCCTCACAAGAATCTTATCAGTATATTCACAGACTAAGGTCTATACGAGAAGACTCTTTTCGCTTGTCTTATCGAAGAGCTGCAGATTCTTAGGATCAAATGAGAATGAAATCTCTGAACCGTTCTGCACTATCATCGATTCCTCTGTAACAGGAACTACAGCTACAACGTCAGTTCCCTGAACGTCAATGTGGAGGTGCATCTCCGAACCCATCATCTCGGAAACATCCACTTTAGCCTGGATTCCCTCTCCCGGAACAATATGCACCGGACGAACGCCGGCAATCACAGTCTGAGCCTCAATACCTGCATCAGAAAGCTTCTTGTTTTGAGCGTCAGTGAGCGCGGTCTTGTGTCCGAAGATCTCGACTTCGTACGAATTGCCCGTCTTGAGCAACTTGGCATCGTGGAAGAAATTCATCTGCGGAGTGCCGATGAATCCTGCCACAAAGAGGTTGTTCGGATGATGGAATACTTCCTGCGGTGTTCCGATCTGCTGTATGAAGCCATCGCGCATTATGACTATGCGATCTCCCAGTGTCATAGCTTCGGTCTGATCGTGTGTAACGTATATAAACGTGGTATCGATACGCTCGCGGAGCTTGATAATCTCTGCTCTCATCTGGTTACGCAGCTTTGCGTCAAGGTTTGAAAGGGGCTCGTCCATAAGAAGGACCTTAGGCTCGCGGACGATGGCACGGCCGATGGCTACTCTCTGTCTCTGACCTCCGGACAGGGCTTTAGGACGCCTGTCCAGGTATTGAGTAATATCGAGTATCTCTGCGGCCTCTTCGACCTTTTTCTTAATCTCATCCTTAGCTACTTTGCGAAGTTTCAGGGAGAAGGCCATGTTTTCAAAGACGGTCATATGCGGATAGAGTGCATAGTTTTGAAAAACCATGGCTATGTCGCGGTCCTTTGGCTGAACATTGTTCATTAGTTTACCATCTATGAATAATTCGCCTGCGGTAATCTCCTCAAGACCTGCGATCATACGAAGAGTGGTGGATTTACCGCAGCCTGAGGGACCAACCAAAACGACGAACTCTTTGTCTGCTATATCCAGGTCAAATTCCTGTACGGCTACGACACCTTCATCGGTAACCTGAAGATTGATTTTAGACTCAGATTCCGCCTCTTTTTTCTTTCTCTTCTTTTCGTTATTTGGGTATATTTTTTTGATTCCTACAAGCTTTACTTCAGCCATGATTTAAGACCTCTCTTTTGGTTCTAATCTTCAGCTTTATATGATTATTTTATCTTTTTTCATACAATGTTTGCAAGAAAAATACCGATGCATTACACAATGCTAACATATCCCTGTGATAATGTGGTAAAATAAGTTGTTGAAATAGGTCTTTAGATTGAGAGATTATGCCTATGAAAAATGTGATGAAAGCAAAAATGGAACAGGGACAGAAGGTGCTGGGCACTTTCATTTGGATGGGTAATGCATCCACGATTGAGGCCCTGGGATATTCCGGGCTCGACTTCGTAATCATAGATAATGAGCACGGACCATATACAATTGAGAACACTCAGGAGATGTGCCGCGTGGCGGACCTCAGCCAGATCACGCCCTGCGTGAGGATTACCGAGGTCACGAGGTCCAACGTCCTGCGTCAGCTCGACGTTGGGGCTGAGGTCATTATCGTACCGGATATCAAGCACATCGACGAGGTGAGAAATCTCGTAAGATATGCTAAGTATTTCCCGCTCGGTGAGAGGGGACTTGCCTTCGCCAGGAAGGCAGGCTACGGCTACAGCGATAATGCTAAGGCCGGACTTGAGATATATACGGAGAATTGCAACAAAGAGACCTTGATATTCCCTCAGGTGGAGACTACGGAGAGCGTGGACATAATTGAGGAAATCGTGGGTACGGACGGAGTCGACGGCGTATTCGTCGGACCATACGACCTCTCTGCTAGCTTGGGCATTCCGGGTGATTTCGAGAATCCTAAGTTCCAAGAGGCGCTTGAAAAGGTTTGCAAGGCCACAAAGGCTGCAGGCAAATACCTGATGATATTCTCCTTCTCCAAGGATGGCTGCAAAGACTATCTCGATTGTGCTGATGCCGTCGTTTATTCATCGGATGTAAATATAATGGTGGATTCGTTTCAAAAGGATGTTAAGGACATACTGGGAGACAATTAATGAGTAGGATAAACTTAAAGGATGCTCTGGATAGATATGTTGAATTGCTATCCCGTATCCGTCTTCTGTCTGCGCCGGATATCAAGGATCTTAAGGGTGCGGATGAATACAGGGATTGCCTGGTTAGGAACTTCATCGAAATAGGGGAGATGAGTGAAGACGTCAAGTCTTTGCTTGATGAGGCTATCTATCCGCTGCTTGACAGCGATGAGCCGCTGACGGAAGAGCAGGAGACGGCTTTAAATGAATTCTCGAGAGCGCTTGTCAACACGACTACGATGAACTATCTCGATCCTATTCTTTGCTACCGGATTGCCGGCAGGCTTCTTAGAGATGCAGAGAAGAAGGGCAATGACAGGGTGCTGATCAGGGCGCTTGACAAGTTCGTCGATTCATCCTACATAGTAATGCACTTGGCATTCAGGCTGAGACCTTGCTCCGACATAGGATATGAGTACAGAGAGAAAGGTCTCGAAGCTGCAAAGAAGCTACTCGAATATCTGGATGAGGATGCTTTCTGTGGCCTACAGGATGACGAGTCCAAGGAACTGGTGCTGATTAACTCGAGGTATATCAATGCTCTGGAGTATCACGCAGCGCCTATGGAACCCGATGATAGAAAAGAGATGCTGTCGTATCTGTATAACGCCCTTGAACTGGAGAAGAGGGACTTCTACAAAAAGGCGCTTCCGAATTACAGCTGGGAGAGACATAGGTTCAGAACATACCAGTATCTAATAAGTTGCACGGAGATGAATAATAAATGCGGCTTTTCAAAAGAAGAGCTCGCTGAGCTATATAAGGTGTATCTCAAGCTCAAGGAAATGTGGGAGACGGATGAGGGAGGCTGCCATGCCCTGTGTCCGCAGAACACAGTGGATCTTTACGGCGCGAGATTGTCATATCTGAATGGTCTGATGAGTGCGGAAGACTACAAAGTTGAGCTGCGCAGGATATATGAATCCGCAGATGAGCAGGACTTCGATTTGCACGGTATAATCAGCAATCTCTTCGTACTGGATGAGTACCTGCTTGTGGTCAAGGAAACGGGCGCAAACGATGAGGACTGCAAATGTCTTGCGAGATATTATCGCAGACTTACGGCTTATCTTTGCAGGATGCCTAAGGAAGGAAGCATCATATTTGCATGTAACATAATGCCTGACATCATCAAGGATTATGTCGACATACCTGACTTCACTTTTATAAGCTTTTGCATAAACCTCATATTGGCAATACACCCGCCTACATATGTTCACACCATGACTATGACGTCTATTGCGGATTGCCTGACTACTCATCTGCTTGAGAAGAGACCTGAACTCTTCGAAGATTTCGAGCATTCATTTGCATTGGATTATGCAACGCGCAATGCTCTGGCTCATGATGTTGGCAAACTTTTCGTCCTTGAATACATAATGATGTATGGTCGCAACTTGTTCGACGAAGAGTTCCTTATGATTAAGAAGCATCCGAATATAGGGGCGTATGTGCTTAAAGAACACGAAAGCTCGAGACAGTACGCTGAGCTTGCGGCCGGGCATCATTTCAGATTTGATGAGCTTGAGGAGAAGGCAGCTGCAGGGCTTTTCGACAAGAAGGCTATTCCGTTTATAGGGGTTGCTACTTGTGCAGACTCTTTGGATGCCGCCACGGACTCCGTCGGACGAAGCTACAAGAGGGGCAAGACCTTGGAGACGGTTATATCCGAGCTAAAAGAGGGCAGCGGCAAATTCTATGCACCTTATGTGGTAGAGCTTTTCAAGGATCCTCAGGTAATTGGGGACGTTCGCAGCATACTCGAAGGAGGAAGAGAGGAATACTACCATAAGGCATATGAAATGCTTGTGGAACTATCTGAAAACGTAGACTAAATTGTTCACACATTTGCATCTGCATACTGAATACAGCCTGCTCGACGGAATGAACAGGATATCCGAGCTTCCTTCATACGTGAAGGAGCTCGGCATGGAGGCCTGCGCGATCACTGATCACGGGGCCATGTTTGGTGTTATAGATTTTTACAAGTCCTGCAAGAAGGCGGGCATTAAGCCGATTATAGGTTGTGAGGTGTACACTGCCGCCAGGACTCTTTACGATAAGGACTCGGAGAGCGACAGGAATTCAGGCCATCTCATACTGCTTGCAGAGAACCAGACGGGATACAGCAATCTCGTCAAGATAGTCTCCAAGAGCTATGTGGATGGTTTTTATTACAAGCCGCGTGTGGATAAGGATCTCTTGAGGGAGCATAACGAGGGGCTTATTTGTCTCTCGGGTTGCCTCGCGGGTAATATCCAGCGCATGCTTTTGCTCGGCGACTACGAGGGCGCCAAGGATGAGGCTCTGACTCTTCAGAGTATATTCGGCGCGGGCAATTTTTATCTTGAGATACAGAATCATCATCTCGAGGAGGACCCTGCGGTTATCGAGGGGCTTAAGAGGCTGAGCGGCGATACGGGAATTCCTCTCGTGGCCACGAATGATGCCCACTATATGAAGAGAAGCGATGCTGTAGCTCAGGATGTCCTGATGTGCATACAGACTCAGGCGGCCGTCGAGGACGAGGACCGCATGAGATTTGAAAATGACGAGTTCTATGTCAAGTCAGAGGCTGAGATGATGGGGCTCTTCCCTGATATGCCGGAGGTCGTGACGAGGACTCAGGAGATTGCGGACAGGTGCAATGTGGAATTCACCTTCGGGGACTACCACCTGCCGGAGTATGAACCGCCGGAGGGTCTTAGCTGCGATGAGTATCTGAGGCAGTTATGCCTAGGCGGGCTTGCCAGAAGATATGGAGATGAGGCGCTTGATCCGGAATCTGAGTATCGAAAGAGACTGGAGATGGAGCTCAAGGTCATCGAGGACATGGGGTATGTGGAGTACTTCCTCATAGTCTGGGATTTCATAGATTATGCCAAGACCCACGGGATATTTGTCGGACCGGGCAGGGGCTCTGCCGCGGGTAGCATAGTCGCGTACAGCCTGGATATTACGGAGATAGATCCGATTAAATACAATCTAATCTTCGAGAGATTTTTAAATCCGGAGCGAGTAAGCATGCCGGATATAGATATAGATTTTTGCATCGAGCGCAGGCAGGAAGTTATCGATTATGTCGTTCGCAAATATGGTAAGGACAAGGTCTCGCAGATCATCACTTTCGGAACGCTCAAGGCCAAAGCCGCGGTCAGAGACATAGCGAGGGCTCTCGGAGCCACTTATGCTGAGGGCGATGAGATTGCCAAGGCTATACCGAACGAGCTCGGCATCACCATAGCCAAGGCGCTTGAGGTCAATCCGGAGCTTAGGAGAAGATATGAGAGCGAGCCTCTCGTTAAGAAAGTGCTCGATTTATCGATGGCGCTCGAAGGGCTTCCGCGACATGCGTCCACTCACGCTGCGGGCATTGTAATTTCGAGGATGCCGCTTGATGAATACGTGCCGCTCTACTCATCGGATAAGGGCGTTGCCACTCAGTTCAATATGACGACCATCGAGGAGCTCGGGCTTCTCAAAATGGACTTCCTCGGGCTCAGGAACCTCACGGTCATACGTGATGCGCTTGAGATGATAGAAAAAAATCACGGGGTGCATATCAACTTCTCGACTATGGGATATGACGACCCCGATGTGTATAAGCTGATTGCCGACGGTAATACCAAGGGAGTCTTCCAGCTCGAAAGCGGCGGCATGACGGATTTCATGAAGAATCTCAAGCCGACCTGCTTCGAGGACATAGTCGCGGGCATCGCGCTTTACAGACCGGGTCCGATGGACTCAATACCGAAGTATATAGCGAATAAGAAGAATCCGGAGAATATCAAATACTCGGATCCTAAGCTCGAGCCTATACTCGGCGTCACCTACGGCTGCCTGATTTATCAGGAGCAGGTAATGCAGATAGTAAGGGATCTCGGAGGCTATTCGTTTGGGCGCTCCGACCTCGTGCGCCGCGCCATGAGTAAAAAGAAAATGGATGTCATGCTCCAGGAGAAGGAGTATTTCATAAACGGTAAGACGGCAACTGACGGGAGCACAGAAATCGCAGGCTGCGTGGCAAACGGAGTGCCGGCTTGGGCGGCTGAGGTCATATTCGAGGATATGGTTAGCTTCGCATCATATGCCTTTAACAAGTCGCATGCGGCGGCCTACGCTGTCATCTCGTACCAGACCGCTTATCTTAAGTGCCATTACCCTGTGGAGTTCATGGCTGCTCTTATGACGAGTATGGCGGGGGATGCCAGGCATACTGCGGATTATGTCAGGAATTGCCGTGAAATGGGAATTCCGCTGGATCCGCCTTCGGTTCTCAGAAGCGGTGCGAATTACACGGCTCGAGGCGGAAGAATCA
>CACWIO010000026.1 GCA_902760855.1 uncultured Eubacteriales bacterium | reverse complement strand
AACAGAATTTTTTGTTACTATCCATGTATATGTATGCGTATAAATACTGTCAAAACATTTACTATAATCAATTTTCCCAAAGTATTTATATTCGCGATTTAACCGATACCAGTAACTAGAGTTTTGGAAATCGGTCATGTACTTGAATGGATAGATAGAATAAAACGCACCCGATGCTTCAATGCTTTTTTCTGCTGAAAGATGATAATTAACACCTCTTTCTGAATTCATATCTACATACTCAAGCATACCGTTAGATTCATGTTTTCTAACGGAAAACCCATCTTCTGAAGTAAGAGATATTAGTTGTTTTTCGTAAGCTTCCAGAAATAATGGTATTTGAATCATCGAAATCGGAGATATAAGTGACATCTCTCGCATCTCAAATCTATTCTTAAAGATACGATACTTTAAAGGAGCTGCGTGCCATTGCGAGCCCCACAGCAATCCGTCTAGTTCTTCTGAGGCCATCGTTTCTTTTTTTACGCGCTCAAACATTGATAATACTATTTTATTATTATTTAAATAATTGTAAAAATAGGTCAATGTGTAGTTTTTAGGCAATTCAACTGGACGTGAATCAGTTAGAATAGCATCCAGTTTATTGCGTTTCCTATAACTCAGTTTTGCCATTATTGTCTTTTCCTTCATGTAGTGTTAATATATGTGCGTGGAATTGTTCCACACACATTATCGGCTAAAGCTAAACCAATTTTCGTATGGTTTAATACTGATTGCCAAACACCGCTTAAGAGGTAGCTTGCTACCTCTTAAGTTTTTAGTATTGTCGAATAATAGTCCCGCGTCTTTTCGTAGTAAGATTTATTCCATGGAACTACACCTACTTCAATCAGTCGTTTATTTAATAAATCGTTGCTCCAACCAATATTAGGTTGAAAAACGATGGACTTGTTTTTTAAAAACCCGTTCCACAATGTGTGGTCATCACAACCCTTTCCCTGCAAATACTGCGGTATGCACAATAGCGCATCTCTTTTTTCTTTTACATAATATCGAAGGAAAAAATATGTTTCCTTCGATATTCGGTAGGGTTTCTTATTGTGAGTATTTTTAGCTCTCATATTATTATCATATATAATATAACGTCTAAGCATTTTATATGAATTAATTATTCCTCTTACATCCCATGTGCTTTTATTCACGTACTTTGAACCATAATAATTGTAGAACACGATCCTAGAGTTATAGTATTGAATCCTTCTCAATAATAATCGGTCATTTAAATCATCCTCATATGCATCAAACATAGCATCCAATTGTTTCTTGTACTTCTCTATTTTTTTTGACGCTATTCCGAACTTATAATAATAATGCGATTTCGATTTATCCCAATAGCACCGGTTAAAACTGTAACCCAAATAATCGAATGTTTCATCCCCATCCAGTTTGGTCTGATATGATGTTTTAGTAGAAGATAGTAAAACTTTTTTCCCAAACGTAGAAACTCGGCATCGCTCAATTTGTTCTTCTACAATACTTCTTTCCAATTTATGATTAAAAATTAGGATACAATCATCCACATATCTCTTATAAAATACAAGTCCATACGTAGAAAACGCTGCTTTGATTCTGTCGTCAAAATCTCGTGATATTATTTCTATTAAAGCATTTGATACAGGCAAGCCCTGAACACAGTACTTATACTTTCTTGCCAGTTTTAACAGTAACTCCTTCTCACACGAATACAAATTGCTATGTTCTATGAATTTTTTATATACACTTCTTATCTCAACTGAATCAAAGAAATCCTTAAAATCAAATTTAAATATTGTGTAATTGTCAAGCCTTGGAAGGCTGTCAATAAGATTAAACGCCAATTCCATTATCTTATCTCTATTCGGATAGGAAATATGAAATTCTTTATTAAGTCTCTTGGACAGGTATATTAATGTCGCTTTATCGATAGGTTCATTCGCAACATGCACCGTTCGTAACTTTCCATCTGTCATGATAGGTAATCTTTTAATGGAAGAAAAACTAACCTCTGCTTTCTTAATCTTGTCATAATAGAAATACTCATTTCCCTTAAGCTCCATGTAGGTCTTCCTGTTTAATTCCGAATTAAACTTGTCAACGACATCTCTGAATGCTTTATCTACTGGATAATATTCCCATTGCATTAAGAAATACATGTCGACTTCTAATTTATCATTAATTAAGCATAAATAACGGCTATTATTAATAACCGCCACTATTATTTTCTCAAACTGAAGAAAACTTTCAATATTATCTTTTAATACAATATGTTTCTTTACTATGGATAACAATTTGTATTGAGCATGCAGAATATATTCATCAACATCATCTCTATCGTATTCTTGTGTTAACAGCACGTCTACACTGTCAATTGTTTCCTGATTTAAAACTACACCAAAATCAAGCAATTTTGTCCTCTTCTCAAAATGACCTTTTATATTTAACACTTTTGAAGATCTTTGGAACCAATAAATAAAACTATATAAAAACATTACTGATGGGGTAATGTCATCATTATACATTCCGAGGATGTTTCTTTTGATTGCATCAGAACAATCTTCAATATTTGAAGCAGTAGAAATATCAAAACCGAACTCATTATTCAGTGCTTTTGCATCCTCATCCATTTCTTTGTCAAATCTGTGTGAGGTAATTATATTCTCAATATCCGGAACATACCTTAATAAGTAGCTACTAGTCTTTCTCCCACGCAATTCTTTTTTCATTATCACCCTCATCTATATTAATCATCATCTTCAACTGTCTTTCCAATGTTCTAATTATATTATAATACGCTACATACAGTTATTCATCTGTTGGTACAAATAGATCTTTCCATTTTCCCACAAAAGTTTCTGCCTTTTACATTTTTGCAATAGTTCTTACTTGATGTTACTTCGTGTTGCAATAGGCGTGCACCCATTGCAACTACTGCTTCACAGCTTCACGACATAACACGAAACGGCTCTCTGTGAAATCCTATAAAAAGGCATTTGGCGAGCAGGGTGTCCAGGGTTCGAGCCCCTGATCGTCCACCAACTAAAGAATGCAGTTTCAACAGAAACCGCATTCTTTTTTCGTATTTAAACCCTTGTGATTGCAAGTATTACTCAAGTTCCTTCACGAAATCTTCTATTATCTTATTTATAATTTCCGGTTCGTCTGTGTTGGAATTGTGGCCGGCGCCCTCTATCCATTCGATAGGAATGCCTGATTTCTTGCGCCAGGCTTTGTTGTATCGGATGCAGGATCCGGCGTGGTCCTCTGTTCCGCAAATGAGCAATGCCGGACACTTTATTTCGTATGGCAAATCCGCCTCTATTGCTTCTGCAAGAATCCTGTATCCGTGTCCCGCGAGCTCTGCGTATCGCTTTTGATTTCCGTCATAGGTCATCATTATGCTTCGCATTAACGCTCTCCCATAATCTGAAGTCGCGACTCCGTTGCTCCCTTGTTTCAAAAGCAGTTTCCATGGATAGTGCTTGTAGACAGGTTCCATCCTCTTAAGAAGCCAGAGTTCAGCACCTGTAAGATACTTCCGCTGTAGCGGTGCGGAGTCTACGGAAATGAATCCTCGTAGTTTTTCAGGATAGAGTTGCGAATACATCTGGCCCAAGTATCCGCCCATGGATTGTCCTATGATTACAGGGTTATTGAAACCCTCTGCCATAAGAATATCGTTCAGCCATCTTGCTTTATCTTCCAAGCTGAACGACATTTCAAACGGATATGAACTTGCATGCCCCGGCGCATCCCATACAAAAATCGGGTACCTGCCCTCGAAGAATTCGATTTGCCTGTCGAATAGTCTGTGATCCGCGGTAAGTCCGGGTAAAAAGACAAGTTGAAGCTCTGTGCAAGTTCCTCTCGGATTGACCCAATAATGTATTGAGCCATGTGATGTATCAAAAGTTCTCCCAATCATTGTTCTTCTATCATTTTTATTGGATGTCTAATCACTGTCTTCCATTTTTCAGGCGGTGACTTTCGTGGATCAGATAGATAGTCAAGAATTCAGCAGATGAGCAATCTAACTTTTTCTTCTTCTGATGGTTATTTTTGAAAGCACGGACACGATTCCATCTTCCTATGCGTTCTTGGATCTCACTATCATTCTCATCACTTCTTTATATGCGGCAAAGACCACGCCTGCTATCGGCCACACAATCCAAGTCATCTCCCAATCCATCGTGATGAAGCTCCATCCGAGGTATATGGCCGTGGCAATTGCCCAATAGATTCCGTCCCACACGCCTGCTTTCTTATTCAGTCTCGTGTAATCGCCCTCTTCCAGCAATTTATCGAATCCACCCTGTCTTATTGAAGTAAGTACAATCATCTTCACCCCTATTGCTATCAGGATAAGTATCAGAGCCACACCTAATGAGTCAATAAGATTGCTCATTGTACTTCTTATTGCCACGAGAATAAAGAGCGGAACTGAGGATATGATGCAGAGAACAATCCCCGGTACGAGGAGCCTTGCGTGAGCTCCCGCGTAATTAGATTTGCGCTCCTTTACCATACCCGAGACACCGTAATCCGTATCTATATTCTGTTTCTCGAGATAATCAAAGCGCTGTCCTTTGAGTCCGAATATTATGAATATGGCAACTGCCGATGCGACTATGAGAAGTAATGCAGCTACTCCTATCATGTATGCCTCTTCTTCGCCGACAGATATCCTTTGGGCCGCAGCGAGTCCTCCCAGTATCAAGAGGAGCACAGGTGAGAGAATACACATCATTACACCCGTAGATATCGAGACCGCCGCTCTTTCATTGTGCTCGAGGAATTCGTTCGCCTCTTCGAGGCTTACGGATCTGACCGATTCTTCGAGGCCACTGTCAATTGGTGTGATGTCGGATTCGCTCGCTGTCTCAATGTCATCTCTTAGCAGGTAATCCGTGCTTACACCGAAGACTTTCGACATCTGAACAATCTTCTTCATATCAGGCACTGCCTGAGCGCTTTCCCACTTAGATACGGATTGCCTCGAGACACCCAGCTTATCTGCCAGCTCCTCCTGTGACCAGCCGCATTTCTTTCTGTTTTCAACTATCTTGTCTGCTAATATCATCCTCATACCTCCTGATTAATGAGTGCGATAACCTCTGTTTTACATCATCATTCTATGATTCTGCGCGGTTGCACTCTACCAATCAGGCTTTTCAATTTGTCAACTCACGGTTGCTTTATCCGATGGCCTCTTGATTATCCATCATTACTAACCTCTACATCAGCTTCGCTCCCAAGGAGAAAGCCGCTTATTTTTTATGCTCTACCAAGTTGATTCCAAGTCCGCCTGAGGAAATCATCATTGCGGATTTCGCAGTCTTGGTATCTACCTGGTGCTCACCGTATATATTCTTAAATCCCAGCGCCTCCAGTTTTTCATAAGCTTCGTCGAAGTTATCGACATTCATGCGGATTGCAAGCATGTCTTCCTCTAGCCCAATATCCACTTCAGAAATATCAACATAATTGCCGTTGCTGTCTTTCATTCTAATTCCCGTCACAGCAAGATCGCCTATCCCCTCTTGCTGATGTCGTCTCTCAAAACCAAGTGTTTCGAAAATATTGACGATTGATTCGGCATCACTTGTAATAATCTGCGGATTAAAAGTACTGATTTTCATTTTTTCCTCCATATCTAGTTGATTGCTGCTATGTTCATTATACATCTAAGTAATCTTCAGACCATAGAATCTTTAGAAGCCAAATATCGCCTCTGCTCTATCCATATTCTTTCGAATTTCTACATCAAACGAGCAATGTGTAGACTATCTGGCCGTGCCGTTGATCGTCCACCAACTAAAGAATGCAAAAAACCCCTCTGATTCATAATCTGAACAAAGGAGTTTTTATCGTTTAGTTTTGAGATTCTAATTATCCGAGGAGCTTGTCGGAAAGCTTAGCCTTGATAACTTTCTTTGCAGGAATCTTCATCTCAGCGCCTGTCTGAGGGTTGCGGCCTGTTCTTGCTGCACGCTTAGTAACTTCTGCCTTGAATGTTCCAGGGAATACTACCTTATCGCCTTTCTTGAGTGCATCACTTGTTACCTCAAAGAATGCGTTTACTGCTGCAGTTGCGTCCTTCTTGCTGAAGCCTGTCTTTGCTGCGAACTTTTCGATAAATTCTGCTTTTGTCATTTCAAAATCTCCTTTATATTACTCACTAATTGCCGAGTTCAACCTTCGGCGCTATCGTCAGCATATACAACATAAGTACCTGACGTCAATGCTGATTATAGGCTATTCTCCTCAAGATTTCCAGTATTATTTTCCTCGTGTACGAGGGTGAACTCCTCGGAGTCTTTTTTGTGCTCTTCAATTGCACGGGCAAGCCTCGCATGAAGGCCCGTAAGAGCATCAAAAGGCGCGAACTGCTTGGCTCTCTGCTCGCGAGACATCGGAGTCCGTGCTTTCGCATTAGTGTTCTTAAACCCCTGCACTCTGTCAGGGTCCTTTAAATATATGCTGTAGTCGAAATCGCTCATATCCTGCCTCTATTCCTTATGTCCTCCGACCTGATGGTTGCGCTCTATCGTGGTTGCGGCCTCTTCGAGATCCATGGCTCGAATCATGGAGTCCGCTCCGTATTTATTCCTTATCTTATTAACTGTCTGCTGCAAGGCGGCATCTCGTTTGAGCTTGGCTCCCATCCCGAGAGCCGTGTCCTCCGCATCCCGCTTTCTGGCCTGGCCTGCCGTGATGCCGTCTTCTTCATCTTGTTCGACTGCGATGTCGAAGAGAGTCATTTGCTTTTCGTCGGCCTTGGCCTTTATGTCGTTGAAATTGATAAAGAGCCGTCTCACAGGGTATGCAGGGTCTGTGATTTTGGTGTATAAATCCGCAACAGCCGGCATTATGACCGAAGTCGCATCAGTCTTGATACCGAAAGACACCGAGCCGCGGGCCATTGGCACTTTAAGAGCATTTGAGTAGCCTATCATCAGCGAGACATTGCCCGTAATCATGCCGATCTCCGTCATCTCGTGACAGAGCTGCTCCGTCATCTCCTTGGCTATCAGCAGGCCCTCTTCATTCGTATAATCCCTCATCAGCACCTGTCCGCGCGAGAGGCTGTGGCTCTTGTTCTTATATCCCTTGATGTCCGCCATCGTGGTCGGCTCTATGCCGTATGCGTGGTCCAGCACGAGCTCCGCATCTATGCCGAACATCTTGTACGCCAGGTCCTCATCCATAGTGGCAATCCCCCTCATGGTGGATATTCCTATGCGCTCGAATTTCTCCTGAGTGCGGCGTCCTATGCGCCAGAAATCGCTAAGAGGTCTGTAATCCCAGAGTTTCTCTCTGAATGAGTCGTAGTCGAGCACTCCTATATAATCGTCAGCATGCTTGGCAATTATATCCATGGCAATTTTGGCGAGGTACATGTTCGGGCCTACGCCGGCGGTAGCACGGACGCCCACTCTGTCGTACACTTCCTGCATCAGCAGCTCCGCCATTTCCTTTGGAGTTCTGTTGTAGCGTTTGAGATAAGCTGTGACGTCTATGAAGACCTCGTCTATCGAGTAGACATGCATATCCTCCGGAGCGATATAGTCCAGATACACCTTGTATATCGTGGCGGCGTACTCGATATAAAGCCCCATGCGAGGCGGCGCCATTATATATTCGAAGCTTTTGGGTATTTCGAAGACGCGGGCGCGGCCGCTTACTCCGCGCGCTTTGAGAGATGGGGATACGGCAAGGCATATGGTCTTGTCGCTGCGGGAAGGATCTGCAACGACAAGATCGGTCGTCATCGGGTCGAGCCCGCGCTCGACGCATTCGACCGATGCATAGAAAGACTTGAGGTCTATGCATACATATGCCTTGCCTCTCGTTTCTTTTATGCCGTAGCGCGCCGTTCGCTCCGCTATTTTTTTCTCTTCTATTTCGCGTCTTTTATCTTTCATTGTCACCGTCTGCTTCTCATATCCATATATACAATAACACAAAGGGAGGCTTCTGCCTCCCTTTAACTGATAATCTATAGTGTGTTTCTATCGGTGATTATACCACATTGTCTCCCTATTTCACATAGGTCTCTCCGCTCGTGCCGGTGCAAATCCATGCGCCCTTGAGCGTCTCCCATTTGCCGTTTACCTTGACCTGAACTCTGATCCAGTTGCTCTTGACCTCAAGCACCTTTACCTTTGTACCTTTCTTGAGTACAGCGATACCGCCTTCGTTGCTGCATACCTTCTTGGCATTAGCACTCAGAGCGCTATACTTCGTCTTTGCATAGCCTGTGCCGGCTCCGGATCTGATGTTCAGATGGTCAACGGTTGTATACTCTCCGCCGTTTTTGAACTTAGTTGTGCTGGCGCCCACGTAAGTTGACTGAGCATTGGATTTGTATGTCAGGTAATTGGCACACTTGTTGTTAATATTCGTACTTGCGCTACCTGCTGTTTTATCAGCTACAGTCAGAGGCACGAGAGCATATCCGCCGTATTTGCCGATGCCCTTGATGTAAGCATACGCGCTTCCTTTTCTGTTATTTCTGATTCCACCTACGATATAGTCTGTGCCCTGCTTGAGCGTAGTCTTTCCATTAGTAATTGTGAACTTCGGATTCTTAGCATCTGCAAGACTGAGAGTTGTTTTACCCTTGATAACAGTCATCGGCTTGGCATTTACTTTCTTATTAAGATACCAGAAGTTAACATCTGTCTTTCCTCTGAGACCTGTAAGCGTGGAATAAATTCCGGCAATCTTAGCGTCGCTTGCATACTGCCATTTGCCGTATCTCGAAGCCAGTCCGCATGAGGTGTTGTACTGCGCGCACCAGATATCTACATCAGAGCCGAGCTTGCTCGGATCCATTGTGTTTCTGAGGAACAGCAGGTTAGCGTAGATTCCCGGCTGATATCCGTATGCCTTAATCGTATTGCAGAAGGCAACTGCCGCATTTGTAGCATTCGTCTTGCTGATTCCGTAGAGTCTGCCGGCTCTGCCGCCTGAGAATTCGTAGTCCATATATACCGGAAGTTCCAGATCCTTAGGTCCGATTCCCAGCTTTTTGAGTCTGGCTACGGCATACTCCGCTTCCCTTTTAGCCTCTGTTGCGTTCTTGGCCTGTGAGAATACATATACACCACGCATTACTCCGGCTGCTCTGGCCTTCTTGAAGTTAGTTTCAAAATGGCTGTCGATATTCATCTTAAGCGATCTCGGGCCGAAGTTTGTGTGTCAACGCCGGCTTTCTTGGCTACATTCCAATCGCAATTCTTGGACTGCCAATATGATACGTCAACGCCGTGAACAATGAGATTGCCGTTGAATCTGCTGTTATGGGCGTATGTCTTGCCATTGAACGGGCTCTTCGAAGTCGTAGCCGCAGCAAAAGACGGTGCTGCAAATGCCATAGCTCCTGCGATCATGCAAAGGCATATAAGGCACGCAACTCCTCTTCTTGCAATCTTTCTGATAAATCTCTTTACTGTAGTATTCACCTTTAGTCTCCTTTTCTCTTACCTCACACATCCTCTCTTGAGGATGAGGCAATTGTATCAAAAGGTAGCCACTTCAGGCTCGCAAGGTTTACAGATATTAAGATTCTTTATATACAGCACCGGGCCCTTCTCTTTGTAGACTTCCGTATACTCCGAGCGCACTTTTGCAACTATCTCGACCCAGTCTCCCGTATTGACCTCAATCGATCCGGAATAATAGGTCAGAAGTCCGGCAAACTGTATATCCGCTTCGCAGCAGGTCATCACATGTCTTCCGAAGGCAAACATCCCATCCGGGAGCTCCTCCGCCAGGGCGATGCGTCCTCGTAATTCGAGCGTCTTTCCGTCGTAATCGTCTTCGTTTTCGTTGATGTCCCTGTACCACTCGGCATACCAATCGTCCTCAATCTTGATGCGGGATTTAGTCATGTCGTATGGCAGCGGATCTTCGATATCGTCCGGCTCTATGTCGTTAGGGCCGTATTCGTAGACTATCATGTTGCGTCTGTTGGCAATTCTCACTTCCTTGTGGAACGGCATTTTGTCGAAGCCCTTCTCACAGCGATTAAACACCACCATGTCCGCGGTCTGCATCTTGTTGAAACAGAGCTGGCGCATATTCCTGTTGTACATCATGAACATGCTCGCATCGAAGAGAGCCATCTCCTGGGCTATGAGCCAGCCCTCCGGCATAGCGCCGAAGAACTTCTGATTCTCCCACATGCCGTTGTACTCGACTACGACGCGGTCAAAGTCTCCCTTGGCAGCTATCATCCTGAGATTTGCCTCGTTCAGCTCATCTTCAGATTTAATTTGCTCTACGCGTACACCCGGGCCTGCGAATTTATCAGGTTCGTACTCGGTCTCTCCGCGCTCGCAAATAAGCAGAAGAGTCCTGCCGTCGTTGCCGAACTCCGGACTCTCCAGTGTCTCTTTTAGAAATGTGGTCTTGCCGGCTCCGAGGAAGCCGGTGAAAAAATATACAGGTATCTCTCTCATATCTTTAGCTTAATTTAAAAAGTTCTTTAACCTTGTCTTTATTCAGTCTGGTGCCGATTACGACCACCATTCCGGTGGCTTCGGCCTCGCTCTCTCTGAGCTCTCCTTCTCCGGGCACATAATCGAACTCGAGCCAGCCGCCAAGGTTGCTTTCCACAATTCCCTTGGCGCGGAGAACCTCTCCGCACTCATCCAGGCTGTCGAGTATCTCCTCGAGCTCGGCCTTGCTGTATTTATTGCTTGTCTCGGCACCTATCTCATCGAAGACCTCGTCAGCATCGTGGCCGTGATGGTGATGATGGTGGCCACAGCCACAGCCGCACTCATCATCATGGTCGTGATCGTGATGATGATGTTCATGTTCGTGCTCATAGTCATGATGGCAGTGTTCGTGGTCGTGGTGGTGATGCTCATGCTCATGCTCGTGCTCATGATCGTGGTGGTAATGGTGCTCATGTTCATGAGCCTCGAGCTCCTCGTAAGCCTCTTCTCTCAGCTTTTCGAGCTCGGCATTCAGAGCCTTCTCCTCCTCCATGACCTCGAGCATCTTAGCTCCGCTGAGCTGATCCCATACGGTTGTCACTATATTTGCATCTGCGTTCAGCGTCCTGATGTCCTTAACGATTGCATCCAGCTCATCGGCGTTCATACCCTGCTGATGCGAGAGGAATATGGTCCCGGCATGTTCCACTTGATTAGCGAAGAACTCTCCGAAGTTATCCATGTACATCTTGTATCTCTTCGCATCTACGACAGTCGTAAACGCATTGAGCTCAATCTTTTCATTGCCGAGATCCTGCACGGCGATGATAACGTCCGAGAGTTTGCCTACGCCTGACGGCTCGATGAGTATGCGATCGGGATTGTACTGCTCGACAACTTCGTTCAGTGCTTTACCGAAATCGCCCACGAGTGTGCAGCAGATGCAGCCTGCGACCATCTCGTTGATCTGAATGCCGGAGTCTCTGAGAAATCCCGTGTCCACTCCGATCTCACCGAATTCGTTTTCGATGAGCACGATATTGTTTGTGTCATAGCCCTCGCTGATGAGTTTTTTGATCAGCGTGGTCTTACCTGCTCCGAGAAATCCGGAGAAAATGTCTACTTTAGTCATTGCTTTTACCTTTCTAGATCGATTCTTAATGAGCAAACGACTCCTCGCCTCGGAGTGTTTGCTCATTATTAATTAATACATTAGAAAGTATACCACTATTGTTGTGATTTGAAACGCTGTTCTCTATAATGAACGCATGAAATTCGAGATGAACGAGAGAAGAGGAGAGATAATCGTCGGAACTGCGCTGGCTCTCAGGGGCAGCTCTCTTTTATTTGCGAAGATTGCCATGCGTAGTATGGGTCCGTTCCTTCTGATGGGACTTCGCAACATAATCGCCTTCGCATTAATCGCCCTCCTCTTCAGACGCCAGCTTTCCGGAGTGACGCGGCGCGAAGTATTCCATTCAGCGCTCTTGGGATTCGCCCTGTTCATGTCGATGGCATTTGAGCTTAAGGGACTTCAGACCACGAGCTCTACGGTCACGGCTTTTCTCGAGGGCACGGTTGTCGTGATGGTGCCTATAATCACTTGTATTCTCGGACGTAAACTCCCGGATAAGATGACAGTTATTTGCTCCTTGATAGCGCTCGCAGGTGTGGGATTTCTGACGCTCAAGGGAGATCGCATAGGTTTCAACATAGGAGAACTCCTGGTGCTGGGCGGAGCTTTCTGGTATTCGGTCTCAGTGCTCGTTACCGATCATGCCGCCAAGAACGACGACCCCATGCACATCGCGATATATCAACTGCTCTTTATAGCATTATTCGGTTTCATCGGCGCGCTGCTCTTTGAAGAAATCCGCCTGCCGGCAAGCAGCACAGAGTGGAGCGCCGTGCTCGCTCTTGCGGTAATCTGCAGCGGCGTCGGTTTTACCATTCAGCCATTTGGGCAGAAACATATCTCAGCAGAACGCGCGGGCCTTCTAACAGTTACCAATCCTCTGGCCGCTGCTATTCTCGGCATCATCTTCCTGCACGAAAAAATGACTCCGGGCATCATCGTCGGAGCCATTCTTATCATCATTTCCATCATCTATCCTTCGCTCGTTTCCATTTACACGAGGAAATCGTCGGGTCCGGCTTTGTAGTCGGCAAGTTTATATGGGTCGAAGACGCCCTGGTCCGTGACTACGCCTGTGACAAGCTCAGGTGGCGTGATGTCGAAGGCCGGGTAGTATCCTTTTACGTTCGGATTAGCCGTCTGTGTGCCCATTGCCTCGAGTACGTCTCCTGCATTTCTCATTTCGATGTGAACTGTGTCAATAGTCGGATGTCCCTGGTCAGGTGCGCCGCTTACGTAGTAAGGGATACCGTGGTACTGAGCCGCGATGGCAATCTGATAAGTTCCCACTTTATTCACCACATGTCCGTCGCAGCATATGACATCAGCGGCGGATGTGAAAAGGTCAATTCCTTCATTTTTCATTACAGCGCCCGGCATATTATCCGTGATGACCGTCGTGTCGAAACCCATCTCGTGGCAGACAGTTGCGGTCAGACGTGAGCCCTGGAAGAAAGGTCTGGTCTCCGGGCAGTAAATCTTTATGTCTTTATTCTGTATGCGAGCTTCTCTCAGCATCATTCCGACTATGGTCTCCGCGAAACACTGAGTCATGATGGCTCCCTTGCTCGGGAAGAGCCCGGCCATATAGCGTCCCACCTCGCCTATTCCTTTGTATCTTATATTGTTCTGCTCGATGGCGAATTCCTTTATGGTTTCGGAGACGTCGAGCGCGCCGGCCGCGAGTGCCTCGCGGGCTACGGCCAGGCATGCTTCGCAGATTTTTTGCATGCGCCAGGTCGTAGTAGGCCGAGCGTGGGATATGGTATAGGCTGCGTCTTCGAGGTAAGCGATCTGCTCGGCCTCGGCGCGCCCCTTGCATTCATATGCCGCAAGAGCCATTCCCATCGAACATGCGACATATGGGCCTGCGCTTTGGGTCACCATGTCCTTTATAGCCTGCGCCACCTCCTGATGACTGTGGCAGGATACTTTTCGAACTTCAATAGGATAAATGCGGCGGTCGAGTATGTCCACTCTGCCGTCCTCATACCAGGCGATATTCTCGAATTGCAGCATCCACGCTAAATCTTTATCTTCTCGTTTCATTACTACTCACCTTTTTCATTCTGCTTGGCAAGCTCCTCAATTTCAAGCTCTCTATATGCGACTTTGCCGACCAAAGTCTTGGGCAGCTCCGCGCGAAATTCTATATCGTACGGCATTGCATATTTTGCGATATGCTTCCTGCCGTAATCCATGAGCTCATCTTTTAGTGCTTCGCTCGGCGTGACGCCCGCAGCCGGCATGATGAACATCTTGACCTTTTGCATTCTATAGCTGTCCGGCACTCCGATTGCGCAGCTCATCTGGACCTTTTCGTGAGCATCGAAAATATTCTCGAGCTGGGCCGGGTAGATGTTATAGCCCGATGATACTATCATCCTCTTGGCTCTGCCCTTGAAATATATGAAGCCCTCTTCATCCATGGTGCCGAGGTCCCCCGTGTACACCCAGGATAGTCCGTCCGCATGCTCTCGTATTGTCTCCGCAGTCTCCTCAGGCATGTCGAGATAACCCTGCATGACAGTCGGTCCCGCGAGCAGTATCTCTCCTTCCTCTCCGAACGGGAGCTCCTTGTCCGTGCCCGGCTCCACTATCTTGTAGTATGTGTCAGGGAAAGGAATTCCTATGCTGCCCTCTTTATACATCTGAGGCGGCGTCAGGCATGATGCCGTTACGCACTCTGTGGTGCCGTAGCCCTCTCTGACCTGGACCTTGCCATTGTGATCGAAGAGGAATTTATCGAGTTTCTTCTTGAGCTCTATGGATAGCGAGTCTCCGCCGGAAAATACGCCTTTAAGCGATGAGAGATCTGCGCCCTTCATAGACGGCAATCTCAGCAAAGCTTCATACAGAGTCGGCACTCCCGCGATGAAGTTGCATTTGTACTTCGTGATGAGCTTAGAATAGCTCTTAGGCGTGAACCTCGGAACGAGCACGCAGCGTCCGCCTTTGGCGAGCATGGTATGTATGCAAACTCCGAGTCCGAAGCCATGAAAAAGCGGCATGGCCGCAAGCATCTTATCTCCTGTCCTGAACATCGGATTGGCCGCAATGACCTGCTCTGCGAGAGCGTTGAAGTTCAGATTGGTCAGCACTATGCCCTTGGTCGTACCCGTCGTACCGCCGGAGTAAAGGATAACAGCCGGATCGTTAGGCTGCCTCTTGACCCTGTACTCATAACCGCAATGCTTACCGAGCCCCATGAATGCCGGCCACTGGAATACCGGCGCGTCTCTCGGTATCCTCTCAATCTTGCGCCCCTCCGTCAGCATATATCCGACTTTGATTGGGCGCGTGAGCTCATCTTTGATGCGCGCGATTATTACATTCTGTATCTTGGTATTCTTACGTATAGCCTCGATTTTGTGATAGAACTGATCGAGCGTGACCACCATAACCGAGCCGGACATATTGAGATAATTCTCTATCTCCTTCTCAGCCGAAAGAGGATGGATCATATTGGCCACTGCGCCCGTGAGATTTACGGCATACAGCATGTAAATGGCCTGCGGGCAATTCGGCATGGCAATCGTCACCCTGTCGTTCTCACGAATTCCGAGTATGCGAAGCGACTTCGCGCAGAGATTAATCTGATCGATCATATGCCTGTATGTGATGTGTTTGCCCATAAAGTCCAGGGCAATTCCATTAGGCTGACTCTCTGCGACTTCTTCGAGTTTCTCGTAAATGCTGCCTTTAAAATACTCCAAGGTCTCTGGCAGATCCCCTCTGCTTCTGAACCATGGAGTCTTGACTTTATCCGGAATCGGAAATACTATCTTCCCGTTTTCATTTATCTCGTATTGATAACTCATTCTTATATCTCTCTTTTCTGTTTAAGATTTTGCGCATTTATCCCAAAACCCTACATATTTTAACATTAAAACTTGTATATATCTATCTTGCAAGCGGTGTTTGGGTGTAAAATGTCGTTGCGTTTTTTGAGATAAACGATCTGGACTATATGCTTCAGCTAAAGAATATTACAAAGGAATACAAGACGGGCGCAGAGATCGTAAAGGCTCTTCGCGGAGTGAACCTCGCTTTCAGAGAGAGCGAGTTCGTTTCGGTGCTCGGACCTTCCGGCTGCGGCAAGACCACCCTGCTTAACATACTCGGCGGACTCGACCAATATACCTCGGGAGATCTCGTCATCGACGGCATCAGCACCAAGGAGTACAAGTCCGCGGACTGGGATGCCTACAGAAATGACGCGATTGGCTTTGTGTTCCAAAGCTATAACCTCATTTCTCATCAGGCCGTGCTCAGGAATGTCGAGCTCGCGCTGACTCTCTCCGGCGTCAGCAAGGGAGAGAGGCGCAGGCGCGCTATAGCGGCTCTGGAGCAGGTGGGACTCGGTGATCAGATTAATAAGCGGCCTGCGGAGATGTCCGGAGGACAGGTTCAGCGCGTAGCCATCGCACGTGCCCTTATTAACGACCCGGATATTATCCTGGCAGACGAGCCGACAGGAGCTCTCGACACAGAGACGAGCACTCAGGTTATGGACGTGCTTAAAGAGGTGTCGACCAGGAAGCTCGTCATCATGGTCACGCACAACCCCGAGCTCGCGGAGAAATACTCCACCAGAATAGTAAAGCTCTCGGACGGGCAGATAATAAGCGACAGCAATCCGTATGTACCGGGCGTCGCCGCAATCAACGCCGCAAATGCGGGCGTTGCTGCCGGAGCGGCAGACGCATCAAAGGCCGCTCCGAGGCGCGGACGCGCCAGGCGCCGCCGCAACAAATCCATGTCCATGCTCACCGCCCTCTCGCTTTCGCTTAACAATCTCATGACGAAGAAAGCCAGGACACTTCTGACCGCGTTCGCGGGCAGCATAGGCATTATCGGAATTGCCCTGATACTCTCGGTATCCAACGGTTTCCAGAAATATATAGACAAGCTCGAGGAGGACACTCTCGCGTCCTATCCTCTTACCATACAATCCGAAACAGCGGACATGTCATCCATGATCTCCGCCTTTATGACCAATGCCCAAGATACCAAGGGCGAGGATGCTGACGGCCACGTCCACGAGCAGCAGATTATGACAGACATGCTCGCAAGCGTCGGTTCCAACGACCTCGCGTCTTTCAAGCGCCACGTGGATGAGAGTTTGCCTGAAATCAAAGATTGGTTTAATGCGTACCAGTACACCTACGGGCTGTCTGTAAATATTTATTCGACCGATCTCAAGTACGGCCCGCTCCGCGTGAGCCCGGGCTCCATCATGCAGTCGTACATGAACGGTTTCCAGCAAAACAACTTCTCGATGATGAACTCAGACGTGTTCTTTCAGATGATGGATAACGAGGCCCTGCTGAAGTCACAGTACAAGGTCTTGGCGGGCAAATGGCCCGAGAAATATGACGAGCTTCTGCTCGTGCTCGACAGCGAAGATCAGCTCAATGACTATATCGTCTACACCCTCGGCCTACGCGATCCGCAAGAGCTCAAAGACATGATCAACGACGTCATGGAAGGCAAACAAGTCGAAAACACCAACGATCAGCTCGAATGGACTTACGAAGATTTCATCGGCAAGGAGTTCGCCCTTGTCAATTCCTGCGACACATATAAGCAGAATGCAGACTTCGACGTTTGGGAGAATATGACTGAGGACAAGGAGTACATGGAGGATCTCATCAAGCGCTCCGAGAAACTCCACATCAGCGGCATAGTCTGCGCCAAGGATAAGTCCGGCGCCAATGCCATGGATTCGGGTATCGGCTATCTGCCGACGCTGACGACTCACATGATCGAAAACTCCAAGGATTCAGCCATAGTTAAGCTGCAGCTTGCCAATAAGGACATCGATGTCTTTAGCGGCAAATCCTTCAAGGAGGTTCAGAACAACGAAGGAGAAGGCCTCGGCTTCGAGGATATGATCAGCATCGATGAGGACAAGCTTAAAAGTGCCCTCGGTGGCGACATCGATCCCGGAGCCATACAGAAGGACATAGAGGATATCGCAAAGCAGGAGATCGAGGACCTCTCGAAAAACGACTCAGCAGAGAAAGTTACGGCTGATGTTACAGATGCCACCAGAAAAGGCTGTGAATCTATAAACGACTATATAGTAAAACAGTACAGCAAGGATCCCGAGAAGTTCAAATTCGACGATAATCTGCTGGATATGGCACTTGCAAGCTCGCTGGATAAAGGTCCTCACGCAGAACTTGTTAATAGGTTTATCAGCGGCTACGCAGACGGCCTTAAAGCAGGCGGTCCGCAGATAATGGAGGCCGTAGCAGCAGTAAGCGGGCCGGAAGCCAAAGCCCAAGCCAAAGAAGCCGCACAGAAGGAAGCCGCAAAAGAGCTGGTCTCAAATCTGCCTAAGGAGCTCGGCATAACAGAGGCCGATGCTCTCGAGATACTTAAAAACGGAATCACGGCAGAGGATATTATCGCAAGATCCGGCGGCGTTCTTCCAAAAGAGCAAGCAGAACCAATAGCAGCCCAAATTAATGACACGGTTAAGCAATATAACGACAGAATCGACCAGGCAATCGAAGAGCAGATGCCTGATCCGGCGGAAGTCCTAAAGCAGAGCCTCAATGCTGCGACGGATAAACTTGTTGATGACGATAAATTCCAAGAAGGCATCGGGCAGTACGGACAGGGCCTTGAGATGCTCCAAGATTCCATGGTTGTCGGCCCGGCCCTCGGTAAAGCCGCCGAGGCTGTAGGCAAACAACTTAACATCGACCCATCCGGAATTGCCGATGCGTTCACTATGAAGATGAGCGAGGAGGAAATAACGCGCCTCATAACGGCCTACGTGTCAGGCGGCGGAGAGACAAATTACGAGTCCAATCTCAGGAAGCTCGGTTATGCCGACATAGCCAAGCCGACTGCCATATCCTTCTTCCTCAAGGACTTCGAGTCCAAGGAGAACTTCCTAAGCTTCATCGATGACTACAATAAAAAGATGCAGGATAACGGTGATGAAGACATGGTCATCAGCTACACGGATATAACCGGCGTGCTGATCAAGTCAGTTAAGACCATCACCAATGCAGTCAGCTACGTGCTCATAGCATTCGTCGCCATCTCCCTGATAGTATCCTCCATCATGATAGGAGTCATCACATACATCTCCGTGCTCGAGCGCACCAAGGAGATCGGCATTCTCCGCGCCATCGGAGCATCGAAGAGAGACATCTCGAGGATATTCAATGCAGAGACCATCATAGTCGGACTCTGCGCAGGCATCATAGGAATAGCTGCGAGCCTGCTCCTTTTGATACCTATCAACAAGATACTTATAAATCTCACCAAGATAGCTGCGCTCAAGGCAATCCTTCCTACCGAAGGCGCCATAGCGCTCATAATCATCAGCGTGCTGCTCACGGTTATCGCCGGCCTCATCCCATCAGGCATGGCCTCCCGCAAAGACCCGGTAGTCGCCCTGCGGACAGAGTAGCTGATATAGCAATCGATACGAATCAAAACAAAAGAGAAGCGGTGTTCGATCCCGCTTCTCTTTCTTGTCTTAGGTATTTTATGGAAAATTGTTATATGGAGGTTTTGGAGGAAACTTCCTCCGTGTGTATATAATACCCCCCGAATATGTCGATACAGTGAAGATTTCGAGAAGAGCATTTGATGAATTAATGTAATTTTAATGCTCTAACCGACAAAAATCTTTATTCCGATGGCGATTAATATGAGTCCTCCGAGTATCGTAGCCTTCCAAGACATCATGCTGCCCGCCTTCTTTCCTATCAGGCAACCCGCCGTGCAAATGGCAAATGTCACAAGACCTATCACTCCCGAAGAGAGCAGCGCCTCTGCTACGCCGTAGCTTGCAGTCGTAAATCCGACCGACAGCGCATCTATCGACGTGGCAATTCCCTGAGTGATCAAAAGCCCGATGCTTATGCTCTCTCCTATCTCGCAGGAGGCTGCATCCCCTTCGATGCACTTCCTCTCAGCGAGGCCGTCTATTATCATCTTGGCTCCTATGAAGCACAGGAGTATAAGAGCTATCCACGGCACCATCTTCTCGAACCACTCGAGATATTCCATTGCGGTATGCACGAGTAGCCATCCTATCATAGGCATTGAGAACTGAAACAGCGCAAAAGTGCCGGCTATAGCCGCCACCTTGGAGGTCTTCATTTCTCTGTCTGTAAGCCCGTTTGCAATAGACACACTAAAGGCGTCCATGGCCAGAGCCGCGCCGAGCAAGGCGCTTGTAATAATTAGATTGTAAATAATACTTCTCCCTCTATATCTAGAACATTCCCGCGGTCTTAAGTATAAATAGCCAAATCGGGATTGTAAAGCATGCGAGTGTAGTTGTGATGAGCACGAGTTCTCCCGCCAGCCTGCCGTTGCCGCCCATTGACGATGCCATGGCATATGATGCAAGCGCCACAGGAGTCGAAGTCATGAGAGTTACCGCAAGCAGCTCTGAGTCTCTGAACCCGAGGAGAACGCCTCCGAGTATTCCTATTGCAGGGAATACCACGAGTTTGCCTATCGTGCAAAATGCTATCCTGAATCTATCGCTCTTGAACGCTCCGAAGTTCAGACCCGCTCCGAGCAGCATAAGGGCTATAGGCGATGTGCAATCTGAGAGAGTTGTTACCGTGCCCCTTATGACTTCAGGGAGTTCGATTCCGAGTAGCATAAACAGCACTGCCACGAGGCCACCCTCGATAATAGGATTTGTCAGTATGTGCAGTAGCATTGATTTAAAATTAGCCCTGCCGCCTCGGAACTCCTCGAATATTATGACGGAGCCCGCATTGTATATTGGAACGATGAACAGCAGCACTACCGCAATAGGCGCTATATTCTCCTTTCCTATTAAATTGATGGCAATCGGAATTCCCATCAGCACGTAGTTGCTTCGGAACATAGCCTGTATCATGGCGCCGCGATGATAGTTGTCGGGCTCTATCTTGCAAACTACGATCCATGAAATAATGAGCTGCATGGTCGTGAAGCCCATCGCATAAATGATAAGCGTAGGATTTAGATTGCTCTCTATATCTCTGTTGTAGAGATTGTCGAACATCAAAAATGGGTAGAGCGCCACGAAGATTACATGGGTGAATTTCTTGACCGAGCGGTCGCCCAACACCTTTGAAGCTCTCAGTACCATTCCTATTACGAGATATATGGCCGTAGGAATTACGGCATTTACGCATATCAGGAAGTTTTGAAGCATGCTTTATTTTATCATTAGTATCGGCGCTGATAAAGTCGCAATATCTGCTCTCTCCATGTGTTATAATTCAAGCGGAGAGTTTTAGGGATTGAGACAAGAAAGTGTGCTTATGGACATCAGGACATACAGAGCTCCGCTTGCAGATGAGCTTCAGGAAGAATACGAAGACTTTATCTCCAAGGCCGGCCTCCGCGATGAAGGCGACTCAGATATTATCGCATGGATGAGAAACGAAGGCGGTGCCCTGGTTGCAGTAGGATCTCTTGCAGGACACACTCTCAAGCAGTTTGCCGTCGCACCCGAGATCGAAGGCACGGGGGCAATGGCCCAAATTATGACCAAACTTATAGACGAAGCCTATGCGGACGGCCGCAGCAGGCTTTTTCTTTGCACGAAACCTAGGAATGTCCAAATGCTAAGCTCCATGGGATTCTACACTCTGGCCTCAGCCGAGGATGCTGTTTTGATGGAGAACAGGAGGAACGGTCTGGATAATTTCCTCGCATCCATCAAGCAGGATGCTGAGCAATATGCCTCGGAGCACGGGATAGATCTGGCGGGCGGCGTCATTGGAGCCGTGGTTTGCAACTGCGATCCCTTCACGCTCGGACACAGTTATCTCATAGAATATGCGGCGGGCAAATGCGACTTCCTGTATGTGTTTGCGGTATCCGAGGCGGGCTCGATGTTCGATCCATCTGACAGACTTGCGATGATCAAGGCAGGGACCGCAGACATTGAGAATTGCCGGGTGTATGAGAGCGATAAGTACCTGGTATCTCGCGCGACCTTCCCTGCGTATTTCATTAGAAATGAAGAGGATGCCGAGAACGCGAAGAGTGAGATCGACATTAATCTTTTCGCTGAGCGCATAGCACCTAAGCTCGGAATCAGCAAGAGATTTGTAGGAAGCGAGCCTTACTCTCCCGTGACAAATGCATATAATACCAAGATGAAAGAGTTGCTGCCTAAACATGGCATAGAGCTCATAGAAGTGCTGAGATTCGAAGCAGACGGAGATGACAGCGGGCTTGCGGTAAGCGCGAGCAGGGTGCGCAAGCTGCTTAAGGACGGGGACATTGAGGCTACCCGCATGCTGCTTCCGAAGACCAGCTTTGAGATAATCAGCACGATAATGAAAGATAAAGAGCGGGTGGATGCTTAGCATGAAAGTCGATTTAGATATGATGCTCGCAGCACGCGACAGGCGTGTGGATATACAAAATAGCATGTTGGCGAACGCCGCCTCTGATTCATGTTTGGTCTGCTTGACTCTCAATATTGCAGGAGATGTGAAGAGGACTCCGATGAGCCGCATGCTTTTCGATCGCGGCATCTCGGAGCTGGACAAACTCGGCCTTAATGTAATCGAGCATTTAGAAATAGATGAGCCAACAGGGACTGAGAGTTTTTGGCTGATTCAAGGAGACGCTGCCGAAGTCAAAAGGAAGCTTGAGCTTATTGAAGAGGATGTTTCAATTGCTGCATCCAGATTATTTGACTTTGATGTCTTAATTAACGGAGACTTCGGCATAGAAAAACTCACTCGCAAGGACAGCAGGCGCTGCCTGCTCTGCGAGCGGCCGGCTGCGGAATGCGCAAGAAGCCGCAGCCACGGTCTCGATGCAATAAAGGCCGAGACCGAGCGCCTGCTCCGTGAATTCGGCGCACACACTCTCGCGCGAGCAGCATATGATGCTCTGATAGCGGAGCTTGAGACTACTCCCAAGCCGGGCCTGATTGACATGAATAACAACGGCTCTCACCGGGATATGGATGCCGCTCTCATGCGCAAAAGCGCCGAGACTTTAGTTCCGTATTTCAAAGATGCCGCGCTTATAGGCATGATGGGAGGCGGCATGAAAGAACTTCGCACACGCGGCATAGAAGCCGACCGCGAAATGTTCGAGGCCACAGGCGGGGTAAACACTCACCAAGGCATGGTTTATTCAATGGGTCTGCTGCTGGCCGGTATGGGTTCTCAGCTCACCACAGGCTCGGACTTCATAGAACACGCCTCAAATCTCGCAAGAGAGGACGGCGAGAAAGCCTATGGTGCGACAGCCCACGCTGTCTCAGGCTTTCCTGATGCAGTCTACTGTGCAGATCATCTCGCGCATTATAAGGAGACTGAGAACGATAACGACGCGGCTGTGTATGCCCTTATGGACAGCATCGCCAAAGTAGAAGATACAAATCTGCTAAGACGCGGCGGACCCGAGGGACTTGAATTCGCAAGGCAATCAGCCGCTAAGATATTTGAGCTTCCCGAGGCGGAACGCCTTGCAGCCATAGCTGAATTAGATATAGAAATGATAAAAAGAAATCTCTCGCCGGGAGGCAGCGCAGACATGCTGGCACTCGCCTACCTGATTGATAAGTGGAAGGAGATGAGTCTTAATCTATGACACTACAAGAGATCAGATATTTCTGCGTAACTGCAGAAGTCCTGCACTACACCAAAGCAGCCAATCTGCTGTACATTTCTCAGCCAAGTCTCAGCTACGCCATAGGAAAGCTTGAGAAGGACCTTGGCGTGCCGCTTTTCGAAAAGCACGGCAAACAAGTCTCGCTGAGCAAGTATGGCGAGGCCTTCCTTCCGTTTGCGCAGAGCGTCCTCCGAGAGCTGTCTGAAGGCATGAACCGACTTAATGAATTGAAGCAGCCTGCTGCAGGCATAGTCAATCTCGGCTATATCTACAGCGTAAGTTTCAGCGTGCTGCCTGAATTCGTCAATAAGTTTTATGATTATCAGGGTAGTCATCAGATAGGATTCAGGTTCCAGCAAGGCATGGCCGGAGAGCTGCTCGAGCAGCTCTTCAACGGCAGTCTGGACATCCTGATAGCGGGCATGACAGATGAGCCGGATATAGAGTCTATCGAATTCCTCCCTATATACAGACAGGAACTCTTCCTCGCTGTTCCACCGGATCATCCTCTTGCAAGCAGCACATCCGTATCGCTTGGAGACCTTGCGGGAGAGAGCTTCATATCCATCAGCCACGATACAGTAATCTACCACCAGCTCGAGGACAGATTCAAAAAAGCGGATATAGCGCCCAACACCGTCTTCGAGGCCGACGAGTACAGCTCAATTGCCGCCTCAGTTGCGACAGGGGCAGGCGTGGCCATCATGCCTATACTGCCGATACTCGAGACCTTCAACGTCAAGATGATTCCATTCTCCGACACGAACATGTCCAGGAGGGTGTGCCTGATACGGAACAAATCCAAAGAAATGTCAGAGCCCCTAAGAGATATATGGGCTTTCGCAGAGCAACTAAGAGAAGAGTCCGGCCTTTAAGCCGGACTCTCAATTTATTCGTCTTCGTCTTCGTCGTCTACCTGGTATACGACATCGATTATTGAATTGTCTCGGTAGAGGGCGAGCGCGACTACCTTGTCCTTGAACTTGATAGGATCCGGCTTACCGACTATCTTCTCGGCGCGCACCTTGAGCGACTCGATATCTGTCAGCAATATGTCAGCCGCCTCGAGTTTTTTGATGATGTCAGGTCTGTTAGGATTGACCGCAATTCCCTGGTCTGTTACGACCACGTCCACCGTGATGCCCGGCGTAATTACGGTATTTACCTTATCCACTATGGTCGGTATACGTCCTCTAGTAAGCGGAGCCACTACTATGGACATCTTAGCTCCGGCTGCAGTGTCCGGATGTCCTCCGATAGCTCCTCTTATGACACCATCCGATCCTGTCAGCACGTTGACGTTGAAATCCGTATCGATTTCAAGCGCAGACAGCACCACGAAGTCCAGCGCGTTTACAGCAGCTCCCTTGTAGTCATAACCCGCATAGAAGCAACCGTCTATCTGAGTGTGGAATCTGTTATTCATCAGCGAAGCCGCCGCCGTGAGGTCGAATGACTGCACGTCCAGAATCTTCTTAATTAGCCCTTCCTCGTGCATCTCGACTATCTGCCCTGTGATGCCTCCGAGAGCGAAGTGAGCTTTGATGTCCTTCTCGATCATCTTATCCTTGAGGAATCTCGCGGTGGCCAGAGAAGCTCCGCCCGAGCCCATCTGCATGGCAAAGCCATCATAGAAATATCCTGAGTGCTCGATAACATTCGCTGCGTTCTTAGCTATCATCAGTTCCTTAGGATTCTTGGTGTAGCGCGTAGCACCACTCATGATTCCCTCCGGATCTCCGAGCTCATCCACCTCTACCACGTATCTTACGTGCACCGCAGGAATAGCGAGCGGCGTATTGGGATAAGGCACGATGTGATCCGTAATTACTATGGCGCAGTCCGAATACTCGGCATCTACCTTAGCATATCCGAGGGATCCGCACATTGTAGCGCCCTTCTCATCACGTGTATATCCGTTGGCATTTCCGAGCACGTCGCAGGACGGCGCACCGAGGAATGCCACGTCTATATGAATCTCTCCGTTGGCGATAGCATCAGCACGTCCGCCGTGAGACCTGAATACTACAGGCACATCCATAAGTCCGCGGGATACTGCCTCTGCGAGCTCTCCTCTCATTCCGGAAGTCTCGATATGTGTGATAACACCATTCTTGATGTGTTCTATCAGCGGCGCATGGCAGCTCGCAAGTGAGCTGGCGGCCACTGTCAGATTCTTAATCCCGAGCTTGGCAATTTCATCCATGACCATATTCACTACATAGTCACCGTTTCTGAAATGGTGGTGGAAGGAAATGGTCATGCCGTCCTTAAGACCAGATGCGATGATGGCATCTCTGATCGAAGGCAGCACCTTGCTCGGCATCTCGACTTCGCTTTTCGGCTTAACAGCGTCAGGAGTATATTCGCCGTTGAAATTGATCTGATCGATATTAGGTATCTTCGAAATATCTATATTCTTCATCGTCTATACCTCCTCGGCCTCTTCCGCAAGCCCGGCAAGTTCGAGCAGATACTTGGCTCTCAGCACAACCGGCTTGTCTATCATCTTGCCGTTAAGCGACGCAACTCCGCTACCCTTTGCATTGGCTTCTCTGATAGCTCCCATAATCGCGAGCGCCTTATCGATATCCTTCTGGCTCGGCTTAAACAGCCTGTGAAGCGGATCTATCTGCCTCGGGTTGATAAC
>CACWIO010000025.1 GCA_902760855.1 uncultured Eubacteriales bacterium | reverse complement strand
CTGTTTCTGCCGGCAGTGATAATAATCAGGTCGCAGTTCCTGCAGTCTGAGTAATCTCCGCTTCTTACTGAAGACGTACCCATATACGGTATGCCGTGCTGGATATCCTGCGCTTCTCCTATCGATTTCTTTTCGTTGATATCTATGAATACTATTCTTGTCGCAAGATTTCTTACAGTCAAAGCATAAGCAATGGACGCTCCGACGTATCCTGCTCCGATAATTGCAACCTTCCTGTTATCTATTGCGGCATAGAGATGCTTTTTGTCACTGTTCATCCGCTACCTCTTCCTCTTTTTTCATGATTCTCTTAATTGCATTTATGAAGAAACTCTTATGTTTGTTTCGCAATGATGCCATGTCTTCTTCCGGCACAATCTTAACGCTTTCAATCTTCTTCAAACATGCTTCTACAGATTCATCTGACGGTCTGAATATATCATATCTGTTTTTGCTTGATAATGATGCGCAGTAGTCCTGATCAGGATTTCCTTCTATTTTCTGTGTCTCGACATTCCACTCAGCCAGATCCGTCAACTGCATCTTTACCAGTTCTTTCATATCTTTTGTGTCGAAGTTTGTCTGCAGATTGTCTCCTGCTGCGTCCATTATGTTTCCGTATTTTGTCAGGAGCGTTGTCGAGGATGTCATCTTCTTAATTATGGCCTTTAACACACGCTGCTGGTTTTCAACTCGCACTTCATCCTGTCCTTCAAAAGATTTCCTCTCCCTTGCGAAGAACAAAGCTCTCTTTCCTGTCAAATGATTCCATCCTTGTTTATAATGATAACCTTTTATGCTGCTGTAGAATTCAACCGGGGAATATATGTCGATACCTCCCATAGCATCAATAATATCTCGAGCAGCTGTGTAGTTCATCTTGGCATAGTAGTTGATGTCTATCCCAAGCCAGTCCTCAACTGTTGTAAGCGTTTCTTCTACTCCGTAGATTCCCGTATGTGTAAGCTTGTCCATTTGCTGCGCAGTATGTAGCTTTACATAAGTGTCTCTCGGAATGGATGTGAGCAGTATTTTGTGAGTTTGTGGGTTTATAGTAACGAGCATATTTACGTCGCTACGCTCTAAGTCCAGACCTTTCTCGCTTGCCCACTGGTCTATGCCTGTAAGATATACATTAAATGTTTCTTCGCAAATATCGACCTTTTTGGCCGCAGGTCCTGTAGCTTTTGTTCCGCTGTCGCTGATTTTATTAAACATTGCATAAGTGGATCCCATAAAATTGCCTGCAACCGAAAATACCGCGATGTATATAATCGCAAGAAATAATCCGAGAACTCTTTTATATCTTTTTTCGCTCGCAAAGAGCAGGCAGCTGAAAATCAGGACTGCCAGCATAACTGCTATCATGGATAAGGTTAGGTCTGCAGGGAATGCATCTACCACTATTACCATGCACATAAAAGCAGCTGCTATCAAAGACAGGAGTATGATAAGAATCTTGTATGGTGCTTTGGTAGGGAAAAGATGATGTTTTTTATGATGTTTGCTATGCGTCGTCGTTGTCTTCTTCTGTCTCACGAAGATGCTTCCTTCTTTCTCTCTCTGCATTCAGGTATTCTACAAAATATTGTTTCTCAAGTTCCATTACATCTTGAGTAATTATTCTTTTAATTCCTCTCTGGGATTTCCTCGGTATCATAATGATTCCCATATAGAGCAGCGCAACCATTCCCAGGAATACAGCATCGATATATAAGTCTCTGCTTATCAATACGGCTACCATTCCCATGATGGCAACTATTCCGTAAATAACGAGCACGGATCTGCGCTGACCGAATCCCGCAGCCATCAGATGGTGATGGAGATGCCCTCGGTCAGCATGCATTATAGACTCGTGCTTAAGCGTTCTCCTGAGCATGGCCATAGCTGTATCGAAAAGTGGAACCGCCAAGGTCATTATCGGAATTATAGCTCCGATGACGGTAGCTCTCTTCAGCGGTGATACTACCGAGAGCACGGCTATCATATATCCGAGATATAGCGCGCCCCCATCTCCCATAAATGTCCTGGCAGGTGAGAAGTTGTACGGCAGAAAACCTATGCAGGCTCCGGCAACCGCGACCAGCGCTATGCATACCGGCATAGCTCCCAGCCTCGCGCCATGTATGTATGCGATATATGCGAGCGATGAGGCCATAATGGCCACCGAGCCTGCCGCCAGACCGTCCAGTCCGTCCATGAGATTTACTGCATTTGTGACTCCTACTATCCAAAAGACTGTCAGGAGGAACGCAACGCCTTCTCCCAGAATTACGTTGGCATTTACGTCTGCATTTTCCAAACCGAAATAGTTGCTTATAAATCTTATTCTGACGCCGAGAGCATAGACCAGTGATGCAATTAGGAATTGACCGATGAATTTCGTAATAGGCTTGATGTCATGGATGTCATCAGCAACTCCAAGTCCATACATCAGAATGCCGCCCAGCATCGCAACCTTAATCTGCTCGCTCATACCTGCCGGTATGAGCAGTGCGGCTGTGGTTCCGAGGAATATGGCCATCCCTCCGAATCTCGGAGTTGGCCTCCTGTGAACTCTTCTGGCTTCCTCAGGCTTATCTATAATGCCCCATTTCTTGGCTAGTCGTATGCTAACCGGGGTGACAGCGGCTGCCACTGTCACGCTTATAAGAATTGTCTCTAATATGTAGCCTAAATAAAATATGTTTGACATGTGCTAAATCTATTTGTTAAGAATCTTCGCTCAATTACTGGCCGAGCAGATTCCTTATCTCCTGTTTATAGTCTTCTACCCCCGGCTGATTGAACGGATCAATCTCCATGAGTTTGCCGGTCACAGCCGCGCTCATCATGAAGAAGTAAAGCAGCTGTCCGAGAGCTTCTTCTTTCATATCCTCAACATCGATTTTAATCATCGGTATGTCGGCCTTGGCGTGAGCCGCCATTACGCCCTTCACCGCCATCGAATTGATCTCATTGAGGGATCTGCCCGCAAGCTCAGCTCCTGCTGACTCAGGGACGATAACATCTTTCTCTCTCTTCACCACATTTACGATGGTTTCGAAGAATATCTGATGACCATCCTGCAGGAACTGTCCCATAGAGTGGAGATCCGTTGAGAATGTAAGAGAAGCAGGGAATATGCCTTTGCCTTCTTTACCTTCGCTCTCTCCAAAGAGCTGTTTGCACCACTCTCCTATGAGTCTTAATGAAGGATCGTAGTATTCAAACACTTCTACAGATTTGCCGGCTTCATAGAGGGCGTATCTGGCGAGTGCGTACTTGAGTCCTTCCTGCCAGAATGTCTCGTCCTTACTTATATCCTCAGCACCCTTAAGAAGTGCCTTTATGTCTACGCCTGCAACGGCCAGAGGGAACATAATCCCCGGGGTGAATGCGGAGTATCTGCCTCCGATATTGCCCGGAATCTCGAAGTCCACATAGCCCTCTGCATCGGTCTCCTCGCGGAGAATTCCCTTTGCGGGATCTGTGATGGCTACGATTCTGCAAGCAGTCTCTTCTCTTCCGTATTTCTCATACATCCAATCCTTGAGTATGCTGAACGCCAGGCGGCTTTCCATAGTCCCGCCGGATTTGGATACGACGCAGAGACATACATCGTGATTATCTATCACTTCTTTAAGGCCGGCATGATAATAGCCGCTCATATTGTTTCCGGCATATATTACCTCAGGGCAGCCTTTTTTCGATCCGCCAAGTGCATCAATTATGGCAGCGGTTCCGAGATATGAGCCTCCGATTCCGATGACTATGAGTCTGTCGCATTTAGATCTGATATCCTCAGCGACTTTCTCCATCTTTGTCATCCACTCTGTAGGAATCTCGGATGGCCAATTAACCCAACCGGTGTAATCCTCTTCGTCTTTGCAAAGATAAGCTCTGATTTCTTCTGCTTTTTTGTAATTGCTCGCTGCGTAGCTTTCTGCATTTCCGGCATGTGCTAAATCGATTTTAATCTTCATTCCTAAATCACTCCGTCTTTCTTCAAGCATTCAATTATTCTTTCGGAATTCTTACCATCGTGGAATTCCACAATCTGTCTGTATCTCTCTATATCCTCTTTACTTTGCTCGCGATTGTATGCATCTTGAATAGCCTTCGCCAATTCATCGGGAGTTCTGCAGGCTGCTCCGAATACATTGTCATCGTTAAGCATAAGATGAGTTTCCTCTCCGTAGTGCTCCATGCACTCGTCCAAGTCCATCCAGTCGAAGACGACATTTGCCCCTCGGTAAAATGCATCATATGCTATGGATGAATAATCTGTGATGAGCAATTTGCAATCTCTGAACACTTCATCATAGCTCTCCGCCATCAGGAAATGGTTGCCTAATGTATGTTCATTTTTAAACAGTTCAGCTATTAACGGATGAGGCAGTATGATAACCTTCTCTTTTATTTCATCAGGTACTGCAGCATACATCCTCTCCAGCATTTTGAAATATCCGGTTTGCTCTACATCTTCCTTGGCTTGGTTGCTTTCCCACCTACGCCATGTCGGCATTATAATTATCTTGTCTGCATCATCGTGTTTATAGGATGTATCGTACTTCGCGAGGCCTGTTATGTACAAATCATCTCTTTTCATTCCTCCCATATCTATGAAGTGCTGAGCTTCCGCCTCGGAGGATACTACCGTCCTATGTAGTTTGTAATTTCTTTTCTTTTTAAATCCTGTCCGCAATTTTGAATTGAGCGACACCATGTACATTACGCCATGTTGCAGGAACACATACGATATGCCTTTCCCGTTTATTTTATCCAGAACTTCTTTGTTTGCTATTCGTAGTTGCAGTGCATGGTCGATGGTTTCTGATGCCACGAATCTCTTGCAAGCGAAGAAGTATTCCAGATGTTTATCGCTATCCTTTTCAATAAGATTCTTTTTATACTTCTCATCAAGTCGCTTTACGGCAGGTATTGACGTGTCAACAATATAATAAACATTGTTATATCCCGCATCGATGAGTTTTTCATAAAGAACAGAGGCGCTCTCCTCATATCTCATGCAATTCTTTTCGTACATGAGAATGATGTCTTGGTCCTTCATGGACTTGGCTCTTTTATGCGCCGCAGCTATACGCCTTTGTCCTTCTTCCGTATCGTATTTATTGGTCTCTCTTACGGTAAGCGTCAGAGTGTTGAATATGGTTTGTCTGAGATAGAGAGATATCCCGTCGGAGATGAATACTTTACTACTCTTGTTGCGCCCTACCTTCCAATCGCGAAAATCATATAGGAAACGGCCTCGATACTCTCCCTTATATACCGGAATTATCTTGTTTTGTATGTCCAAATTCTTCGCATCCTCTATGTTAATTGACATTGAGAATGTATTATAGCTGAAACCTGCGGGTAGTTTCTTTCCGTACCTTGAGCCGAATTCAATAGTTCCGATATTTTCTCTTAAAGGCACATCAATCCTAATATCGTTGGTATCCATATGTTTTGAGGATCCATTCAGCCTCATAACACAACGACCGACGGCATTAATACAGCCGTCTCGTTCTGTTATATCCATATTAAGGATTGCAATAATTGGTGTCCTTTTCTTCATATTTTAGCTACTTATTGTAAAAGCTTTTTATCGCTTCGCATACCTTCTGAACGTCATCCGCTTTGAGACCGTAGAACATCGGAAGTCTCAAGAGTCTCTCGAATGTATTGGTCGTGTATTTATCCTCTCCATGGAATTTGCCGAACTTGGATCCGGCCGGTGCGCTGTGCAACGGAACATAATGGAACACCGTGCTTATATCTTTCTCTTTCAGATATGTGCTCAGAGCCACTCTTTCTTCCAGGTTGGCCGTCTTGATGTAAAACATATGAGCATTGTGCTCGCAGCCCTCCGGAATTACAGGGAGCTCCAGCCTGCCTTCATCAGCCAGTTCTGAAAGCTGCTCGTAATAGGCGTTCCAGTTAGCCATTCTGTCTTCGTTAATAGGGTCTGCCATTTCAAGCTGGGCCCAGAGATATGCTGCGTTCAGTTCGCTAGGCAGGTATGATGATCCCATATCCACCCAGGTGTATTTATCGATTGCGCCACGCAGGAATTTACTCCTGTCCGTGCCCTTCTCTCTGATAATCTCCGCCCTGTCGATTTTGGATTCGTCATTAATCAGAAGGGCTCCGCCTTCACCCATGCTGTAGTTCTTGGTTTCGTGGAAGCTGTAGCATCCATAGTCTCCTACGCTGCCAAGCCCTCTTCCTTTATAGGTGGACATTACTCCTTGTGCCGCATCTTCGATAACTACGAGATTGTGTCTTTTGGCTATATCCATTATAGTGTCCATCTCGCAGCTTACGCCTGCATAGTGTACAGGGGCAATCACTTTAGTCCTGTCAGTAATAGCGTCTTCGATGAGCTTCTCATCGATGTTTTGCGTGTCAGGTCTAATGTCGACAAATACCAAGTCCGCGCCTCTCAGTACGAAAGCATTGGCTGTAGATACGAAAGTATACGAAGGGAGAATCACCTCGTCTCCCGGTCCGACTTCAGAGAGAACAGCCGCCATGTCCAGCGCCGTCGATCCCGAAGTAACAAGCAGCGCCTTGGAAGTACCTGTTCTTTGCTCAATCCATGAATTGCACTTCTTGGTAAACTCGCCATCACCGCAAATCTTATGCGATTCTATGGCTTGTTTAATATATTCTTCTTCTTTTCCCACATGCGGTGGGACATTGAAATTAATCATCTATCTATCCCCATACATCTTCTCATAATACTGCTGATACTCACCGCTGATGATATTCTGCCACCAGTCTTCGTTATCGAGATACCACTGAATCGTCTTCTTGATACCGTCTTCGAACTTGGTCTCCGGCAGCCATCCGAGTTCGTTGTGAATCTTAGTCGGATCTATCGCATATCTTTGATCGTGTCCCTTGCGGTCAGTTACATATGTAATCAGGCTCTCGGGTTTATCCAGCTCATTTAGGATAATCTTTACAACTTCGATATTGGCCTTTTCGTTATGTCCTCCGATGTTGTATACCTCTCCGACTCTGCCGTTCTCCAGAATCATGTCGATGGCTCTGCAGTGATCCTCCACGTAGAGCCAGTCTCTGACGTTCAGGCCTTCTCCGTAAACAGGAAGAGCCTTGTCAGCGCGAGCGTTTGCAATCATAAGAGGGATCAGCTTCTCAGGGAACTGATAAGGGCCGTAGTTGTTGGAGCATCTGCTTATGGTCACAGGCAATCCATATGTCCTGTTATATGCCATAACCAGCAAGTCCGCCGACGCTTTGGATGCCGAGTAAGGACTCGATGCTGTCAGTGGCATAGTCTCCACGAAGAAAAGATCCGGTCTGTCCAGAGGCAGGTCTCCGTATACTTCATCCGTTCCTACCTGATGGAATCTCTTGACTCCATACTTTATCGAAGCGTCCATCAGCACCTGTGTGCCGAGAATGTTGGTCTTGAGAAATACTCCCGGATCTTCAATAGATCTGTCTACGTGAGACTCCGCAGCAAAGTTAACTACTGTATCGAACTTCTCTTCCTCGAAAAGCTTATCTATAGCTGCCGCATCTGTAATATCCGCCTTGACAAATTTGAACTTCGGATTATCCATTACAGGTGCGAGTGTCTCGAGATTGCCCGCGTATGTCAACGCATCCAATCCGACGATCTCGTAGTCCGGATGGGCCTCCAACATATGGAATACAAAATTGCTACCTATAAATCCGGCTGCACCGGTTACCAGAACTTTCATCAATTAATCCTCCTCTTCCTCTTCGCTATCTGTGTTTTCTGTGTTTTCCGTGTTTTCTGTATTTTCGGCCGGCGTTTCGATGATGTTGCCGTTTTCATCTACCTCTCTAACCTTATACATGGTACCGTCTCCGTTTCCTCTATATCTGGCCACGAATTCCACCATTCCATAGAATCTGGAGCAGCTGGCCTCCGAAATCGTACCGGCTCCCCAGCCTTCATCAGCCGCGTGTACAATCGTGCCGTCACCGATATAGAGCATTACGTGTCCGCCTGAGACGAGAACATCTCCCATTTCTAGATTCGGAATAGATGGTTTTCCGACTATATCCCAATTTCCGTATCTTGTGTAGTCTCCTTCGCTCATGCCTATTGAGCCACCTCTCTGACATGTAGCCAGCATCTGCGGATCTCTTGCGCCATGTGCGTACGCGGCGTGCACAAACGGGTTGCAGCAATAGGTCTTTTCATAGCCAGGGCCCTTCTTCCTGGTATTCGTGCCGCAGAAATAGCAACCTGTTCTATGGGCGGTATCTCCTTCTCCGTAGGCAAATGAATTATCGTTGGCTATCATTACGCCCCAATCGCAGGCAGCTTTTCTGGCACCCTCATTATCCATTGGCTCCTCGGCCACCTTAATTCTCTTTGCTATTGCCGGGCTCAGATACTCAGTTTCTGAATTGCTGCCGACTACTTTAATATTGTAAATTTTATCTATATCATAATCATCAAGTGTATAGCTTGTGCCTTCTGTTTCGGTCAGAAGTTCGTCTTCCATATATACCTTGTATCCGTCATAGTATTCACTGGATGCCCATTCTAAAGATATTGTCTGATCATCCGCGGTCATTTCAAATCCCGGTATCGAGTGAAGTTCTGCTTCTACTTTGTTGCTTTCTTTACTATATACGGGATTCTCTGTGTATCTTATGGCCTTAACCGTGTATGAATGCTTTTCATCTGTGCTTGCATCCTTATCGACAAACTTAACGTCTGTTGCCTCTCCTATTGGTTTGCCGTCTCTGATGATCTCATATCCTCTGGCTCCGTCGATTTTAGAAATGCTCAATTCGATGTTACCTGTTTTCGTTTCAACGGATATATTTGGAGTCTCGAGCGCAGGCATTACTTTCAAGGCATTGCTTTTATTTAATTCGCTCGTCTTTAATCCATTCCTGGCTACTACTGCATACTCGTAGTTCTTCCCGGTCTCGAGATTGATATCTTCGAACTTGTTGTCAAGTGTGGACTCGATGTATTGAAAATCGCCGGCTTCCTCTGCTCTGTATATTTTGTAGCCATTGGCTCCATCAGATGCAGTCCACTCAATTGTCGCGGAGGAAAAAGTGCTGTTTGTAAGTTTTAGCCCCTGAACATCTGCGGGCTTAACGGACAATGCGATTACAAGCATTGTAATCACAATCATAGCAGCATCTGCTATAAGGAAAGTTTTGGTAACTTTTTTGTTTACTTTTTTAGTATTGCTCTTGTTTTTCATGATTATTTCCCAGCGACCCGGCGTTACAGATATGCATACGTAATTATTATACCCTTTCTCTCCCTATATTTCCACACCTGTGAGATTGCTCATTGCTTGTGGAGTCTCCTCATGTTTTCAGCCGAATCTTAACAATTGTTTATCATCTTAAGAGTCATCAAGGTTTATTGTTCCCGAGAACTTGAAGACTATAATTCTATATATAAATCATTGTTTTAATGATAGTGAGGGAGAGAAAAATGTTTATCAGTAGAAAGAGTAGCAGAATAATAACGAAGGTAATCATAATAGCTATGCTTGTAGCTACTTTTGCATTACAGTTTGAGTTCAAGGCCAGCGCAGCGCCGAGTTATAACGTGACGGGAGTTGTTTGCTCTCCTGAAGGCGCTAATGTGAGAGCCGGTGCGAGTACAGCAACGAAAAAAGTGACCTACTTGAAAAAGGGAACAAAGGTAACAATCCTGAGAGAGCACTTTACTACAAACAGCACCGCTCTGACTAAAAAATGGTTCTATATCTCAGCCAACGGTCATAACGGATTTATAAGAGCGGATCTGGTTAACAAGGTCGTACATAATAAGGCCAACACCCTCTGGGCTACAGATGACTTGAACTTCAGACAGACACCGGGAACAAACGGAGAGAGAAAAGGAGCTTTCAGCAAGGGAGAATCTTTCTACACCGTCCTTCCTGCAACTGCAGCCGGCTCTAAAGCAACCTGGTATAAAGTAAGAGTTAATAACACCTTCTACTATGTAGTAGGATCATATGTAACTTTCAGCAAGCCTAGCGATGGTGCTGCATCAGTTACAACATCGAAAAAAGTTGTAAGCGGAGACACTGCTAACCCTAACGTCCAGCAGTCAGCTGCCTCGCAGAAGGTCGCTGCAGATGCGGTAGCTTGGGCTATAAAGATAGCCAACGATAACAGCTTCCACTACGGAAACGGTCATCACGCACATCACAACGGATGCTATTTCTGCAATACTCAGCCATCCAGCAAGAAGAAATATGTTGTAGGATGGGAGAAGACATATTGCTGCAATCCGTTCGTTCACGCCGCATACGCACATGGCGGAAAAGATCAGACTATGCTGAAGGTATGCAAAAACTACGGCAGTTATGATTGGGAGTACCTGAAGACACACAACAAGCTGTTCGCCAAACTCGGACATCCTGCAAAGGAATCCCTGAAGAAAGGTGATGTTCTCTGTCTTGATGGTCACATGGCCATGTACATAGGTGACGGCAAACTGGTAGAGGCCGGATTTGAAGATGACGGCAAGAAATACAGCAGCTCCTGGAATAATTCAATTTCGGTTTCAACGCTGACAGACCGCCGTTACAGAGGCTTCACACATGTGTATCGCTATATAGGTAAAAACTAAATAATTCTTCTTAAAAAAATGCTTACGAAGTGAGGAAATCGGTCATTATCTGATTTCCTCATTTTTGTGTATTCTGTGAAAATGTATCATTTTGTAAAAAAAGGTGGTATTATACATCAATCAACATAGATCAATGTTGAAATTAGTAAATGCATGAGGAGATTTTGAAATGAAAAAGAGAATAATCGCGATTATGTGTATGCTAATGATCGCTTGTACGTTTACAGGATGCTTTGGCGGCTCCGATAGCGGGGATGTCGTGACAGGCCAGAAACCGCCACAAAAATCCGAAGACGATTTCGAAGATCCTGCTTATCTGAATGAGCAAGACGGTGCCGAAATCATATCAGTTGCTCGTCCCGAAGATGAATTTGTAGGCAAATGGGCTGCACTTTCTGAATATGCCGAGCATCTCTATGGAAATGTCAATCTCGTAATTAATTCCGATCACACATGGAGCGGCGTAATTACAGATGACAAATATACAGGTAAGTGGTTCGTGGAGACTCCGGGAATTAACATTAAGGATGATGAAGGATATATAAACTGGAAGCTGTTCTTCGTTTCCGATGGAAATTTGGTATTCCAAAGTTCCAAGGATCCTGATATTACAATCGTCCTGAAACGCACAGGTAATTAAGTGAATTAACCTTTACACATTATGCAATGCAAAGAGGAAGTCAGATCAAGTCCGGCTTCCTCTTTATTTATCTTTTGATTGAGTATCAGCCTTCCACTAGGAGTGTCTTAGTAAACAATTACTGTCGTTCCGATTGGAAGATTGTCATACATCCACTTCGCTTTTATATCCGGGTTTCTTACGCAACCGCCGGAAGCAGGTCTTGCCAGCACCAGACTGTCTCCGACACAGCCGTGCAGTGAATTCCACGAAGAGAACGGCGACCACCAGTTAACGTCGTTTCTAAGTCTTACTTTTTTGTGGATAGCTTTTATATGATTAGTTCCTGTAGGAGTTGGCGATGATGGTTTACCTGTCGCGCAGTCCCAATCATCTATGCATTTCCATTTGCCCTTAGAGCCTTTCATTATATACACTCGCTGTGTATATGTGCTGATCCAGACAAGATACCCTGTCTTACTTGAATACCCCTTGTCATTGATGAAGTAGTTCGCGCTCAAACGGCTGTAGTTAAATGCATTTGTATAGTCCGCAACTTCGCTTGAGACTCTGGATCCGGCAAATGATTGGCCGCTGCCCTTTACGTAGAATCTTCCGCCTGAGAATCTGTCAGCGATGTATGATTTTCCGCCTGCTTTGAAGCGTATTCTCATCGGTCTGACTGTTTGGGCTGCCACTGTCATATAATTTGACTCTAGGGCATGTCCTTTTTCATCATTTACATAAGCTACTACGCGGAATCTGTATAAAACGTTTTCGGAAAGCCCCGTAATCTTATATACGATGTTCTTGGAGTTATTCCATTGCGGATAATCCTTGCATAGCAGAGTTTTCTTTAGGAAGAATTTCTTGCCATCGTTGCTGTAGTAGATTCTGTAGCCTTTTATGTCGGGCTGTGATGATTTCTCCCATTGAATGGCAATTGACTTGTATCCAGGATGCGTCTTGACGTTCTTTGGCATCCATGGTTTTGGTATCGCAGCAGATACGCTGAGTGCGCTCATTGCCAGCAGGGTTAAAGTCAATACCAAAAGAACCAATAGGCTTATGCTCTTTCTCTTCATAACCTCCATATTCCTTTCTTCGTTAATCCTTAATAATCTGTCGTTAAAATACTATAATAATTCTTCAATATTTACAAGGCTTACAGCGGCCATTAACGCAAGTTTTTTAATTATTTTTTAATTCAAAAAGTTTAATCGTTTTATTCATGATAATGGCAGGGTCAAGGTTGAATATAAAACGCAAGTATAATACAATTTTCTGAGCTAGAGCGAAGCATTGGAGGAGAAGAGGATATTAATGCTTTATTCAATAATCGTACCTTGTTACAAGTCATCGCATACTATACGCGAGTTGGTTGAGCTAACTTCTGCCAAGATGGAAGAGATGGGCAGGACTCCTTTTGAGTTCGTGCTTGTAGATGACTGCTCTCCTGACAACGGTGAGACTATAAGTCTCCTCAAGGAGCTTGCGGATGAATACGAATCTGTCCATGTCGTTGAGCTTGCGCAGAACTCCGGGCAGCACAACGCAGTTATGGCAGGTCTCAACTATGCCAAGGGAGATGTTCTTATCGCTATGGATGATGATCTTCAGACGCATCCATCACAGCTACCCATACTATTTGAAGCGTTTGATCAAGGCTATGATATCGTTTACGGCCATTATCCGCAAAAGCATCATAGCTTGTTCCGTAACTTCGGTAGCTGGGTTAATTACACTTCGGTTAGAATTCTCATAGGCAAACCCAAAGATCTGAAAACTTCGAGCTTTTGGATTATCAAGAAGTTCGTGAGAGATTATGTAATTCAATATAAGAGTCACTATACGCATCTGCAGGGATTGTTCCTGCGCACCACACGCAATATAGCCAGCGTACCTGTGGAGCATTTCGACAGAGGCTACGGTCAGTCCGGATATACGTTCAAAAAGCTGATCGAGCTCTGGTCCAATATCATGGGATACTCGATTGTTCCTTTGAGAATTGCTACGAGAGTCGGAGTATTCTTCGCTGTTCTCAGCATACTTGGCGCAATCGCTATTATACTCAAGAAAATATTTGCCCCTACGAGCGCGGTTGGCTGGTACTCCCTGATAGTAAGCATCTTCTTCCTGTCAGGACTTATCATGATATTCCTCGGGCTCATAGGAGAATACCTGGGACGCATGTTCCAAGGCATGTCAAATAACCCTCAATATGTGGTGCGAGATTTCTACACGGGAGCACCTGAAGGCAAATCAAAAAAAGGAGATATTTCAAAATGAAGAAAATCCTAATCCTCGGAGCCGGCATCTATCAGGTTCCGCTTATCAAGGTTGCAAAGAAACTTGGCATCTACACCATAGTTGCCAGTATTCAGGGTAATTATCCGGGATTTGAACTTGCTGATAAGGTCTACTATGAAAATACAACTGACCATCGCAAGATACTCAGCATAGCCAGAAGAGAGCAGGTTGACGGAATAGTCACCGCCGGTACGGACGTCGCCGTTATTACTATCGGCAAGGTATGTGATGCTCTGGGACTTAAAGGGCTTTCGGCGGAGGCTGCAGAGCTCGCCACAGACAAGCTTCTCATGAAGCAGTGCTATGAGAAACACGGAGTCAGAAGCGCCAAATTCAGGAAGGTCTCCTTTGATGATGAACACTACGCAAATATCATTTCGGATCTAAGTCTTCCTGTTATGTTCAAGTCAGTTGACTCATCCGGCAGCCGCGGCATAGTGAAAGTCAACTCTCCGAGCGAATTCGATTCAGCCCGGAATATCGTTTTAGATAACACAAGATCAGATTACTTCATCGTTGAGGAATATATCGAAGGAGAGGAGTTCGGCGCCCAGGCCTTCGTGCAGGACGGCAAACTCGAATTTATTCTTCCACACGGAGACTATGTATTTAACGGAGATACAGGCGTACCTATCGGTCATTTCGCTCCGTACGATCTGGATCCTGCCATCATTGAAGATTCAAGGCAGCAATTGATTGCGGCAACTCGCGCCATGCAGCTCAACAACTGTGCGATCAATGCCGATTTTATACTCAAGGACGGACAGACCTATGTACTGGAGCTGGGCGGAAGGTCCGGCGCTACCTGCCTGGCAGAGCTGGTATCCATCTATTACGGATTTGATTATTATGAAAAGATCATCCGCGTAGCCATCGGAGAGAAGGTCGATTTCGGAGTTGATGTGAATTCTACAGAGCAGGATGGCGTAGCAAATGCCAGCATGCTCCTGATGTCTGATAAGGATGGCGTTATTAAAAGCCAGACAAATTCCAACGCAGAGCATCCGGATATTGTAGAGATTCAGTTCGATTACAAGCCGGGTGATCCTGTCCACGCTTTCAGAGTCGGGCCTCATCGCATAGGACATGTAATTACAAAAGGAAAGAGCCTTGATGATGCAGTAGAATTGCTTCACAAAGCCCTTGATAATATCAGTATAGAAGTAGAGTAAACCGTTAGCTTCTATTGTACATCCCGATTTACAGCAGTCTGTCCCTGCACGGGCAGGCTGCTCTTTTGTTGGTCAAGTTTGACCTTCATGGCTATGAAGAGAGAAAGAGCCAGAACTCCCATGAGTATCACATATAGCCACGCTGCGCCGTAAACACCGTAAGGTTTTACAAATATCCCTGATAGTGCAAGCGACATAGCGGACACTATTCCGTAGCATACAATCAGGCTCTTCTGAACTCGTATGATGGCTATTATCGTGCTGAAGTATGTGGCGAATGCGAGAAGTCCTCCGCCCAGCATGATGATGCATAGCTCGCGCCTGTACTCCGACAGATCAACTCCAAATACCGCAGACAGCACAGGAATGCCTATCGTGGCAGCGACTATAAGGCCGAGCGCAGTTAGGCCCAGCACCAGCACGCACATTTTTTTAATCCTGCGCGTGAACTCCTCGTGAGCTTCCCTCGTCTGCTTCGTCCATATATGTGCATATGTCGTTATGACCGGATTGAAAATAAACTGAGCTGTTATCTGCACTACGAAGGCAGGCATGAACAGGTATCCGAAAATAGCCTGGATGTCGTCGTTTAGGTAACTGTCTATAGCGTACTTCGGAGCATTGCCCACATATGTGTTGAGGAACATGCTTACGAACAGAGGGAAGCCTTCGATCAGAAGGCCCTTAATCGCAGCTGCCCTGAACACAGGCTTTATGCTTTCGCAGTAGTATCTGCCGGTGTTCACCGATAACAGCAGCATGAGTATAGTTGAAAGACCCACACACACGCTTGCCGCTACAATCAAATTGTGAGTGGCTATAAGCATGCCGCAGAATATTATTATCTCAGCGATATATCTGAAGGCCGTAGCCTTTGCGGATACATCGAACCTCCCCTTCTGCTGCATATTCCCATGGAATACATCTGAGTATGCCTGCAGCATCTTGAGCATGCAGATTAGGAATATCGCTATGGACTTGTCGGGAGAATATCCCCTCAGCGATTGACCGATTAAGCAATATGCCAGCGATGCCACTATGAGAGCTGCACATGTAAGCACTCTCATTCCGTGATATTCTTCGAAGCTGAACTGCTCCTTTACGTCGGACGCCTGAAATCTCCTCAGGCCATACTGTCCCACATACATCATGAGGTTGGCCACGGCTATCGCAATAGAAAATATGCCGGCGTCTCTAATTCCGTTCGTCCTGCTCATAACTGCAAGGATAACGGGACTCTGCATAGCCAGCATAGTTGCGCTAATCGCATTCCACACATATGTGCTGCGCTCGATATTATTCGTTTTTTCAAGCAGCCTTACTATAGCCTTCATTATTTATATCTTTCGAACGAAACACCTCATCTTACCGTTCTCATCAGGCGGTATCTCGTCCATCCATTCAAATACCAACTTGTACTCAGGCCTGCCGTACAGATCCTCGACCTTGCGATTATAGAACTCCTCTATCTCCTCCCTGCTGTGGGATGTGTCTCCCGGGTCCTGCACCAGCAGTATGTGAATCTCATCAATGGCAGTCTGCACATATCTGAACTGGGCAATCCCCGTGATACCGTTAGGAATCTTCATCAGTTCGGTAGCTGACGTCTCTGTGCCGTCGGCGTGCTTAACCATATCGTTGGTCCGGCCCTTAATCGTCTTGATAAATCTCAATCCGTCAACAGTCTCCGATGTAGCGGTATCTCCGATTTCATAATTGATAATCGGGAAGTCCTTTTTGTACAGAGTCGTACCGATGACCCTTCCCTCATCGGATAGATTTCCATTCTCGTCTATCAAATTAAGCACATGCGTATCTGCGTATACGTAAAACGAATCCATGCCCGGCAGTTTAACCGCGCAGCTTCCCGTCTCGTTGCAGCCGTATGCATCCATAAGACCGGGGCCGAAGGTATCAAGCAGCATCCTGCGGGTGGCCTCGTCTACCATCTCGCTCTTACCGGAGTGTATACCTTAGGTTTATGTATGCTCATGCCGTGCTTTTTGGCATACAGCGCCATCCTGACCAGCACGTTCTTACGAAAGCATAGGCAGTCCGGCTTGTAGTCGTTAACTAGCTCAATGAGATCTCTCATGCCCTCTCCTACATAGAGATGCTCCGGCACGATTTTCCTTCTCATTATCCCGAGCTTCTGTACCCATGAGTCGCCCTTCTTAGGATCGACCTTGGAATGCGTAGTCAGGAATGACAGCATCTTCCCGGTGAAAGGCTTGTATCCTGCGAACATGAGAACTCTGATCCAGTTTGCGTTCATGCATGCGGCTTCTCTATGCGTCGTTGCGAATTTAAGAGGGACTCCTGACGATCCGCTCGTGCTGAAGATTTCCCATTCATCCTTTTGGTCAGGATGAGCCTCGAACTCGGATTGCATCCAGGCGCGCAGATCCTGCCTCGTCATAACGGGGAATTTTACGAGGTCTTCCGTCGAATGAAAGTCGTCCGGTGTGAGGCCTTTCTCTTCGAATATTGCTCGGTAATACGGCACATGCTCATAAGCCCTCTTCATGGTCTGATGTACCAGCTTATCCTGACGCTCTTTTGCTTTCTTGTAGTCGGTTGGAATCTTTTTATCCAGCTTGCCAAGATAATAGAATGTCATTAAGTTTTTAAGTTCTTTTTTTAATTGCATTGTCTTAAGTCTTTCCCTACATCATCCTGTAATCTTATATATATCTACTTCCGGATTAGAATAACAGCGTTCATAATCTTCATTTTCAAGGTCAAGTTCTCCGGAGAATCTTTTACTGACTATTACATAATCTATCCCGAGTTTTCTGGCAAGTGCTCCACGCTCATTATTTTGAGGATCATATAGTTTTAAATTGTTCTCTATTCTGTCTATTCTCACGGAGCTACCGGACTGATCCAAATCGTAAGCGGACCCGGATATATAGCTGAAACGGTTCGCATATACCTCATATAGGAAGAAGGAACTGTTCCATCGATTTTCCGGCGAGTACTCTTTTAGAGGCACGCTGTAATATCTGTCGTTTGCCAGCAATGCGTCCTTTTCCGTATTCTCCCTTATCCACATCATCGCACTATACTCATCAGCAGAGACTCCGCCGTATTTACTCAGGGCAATCGACTGGTTTGCATATCCAATCGCTTCTCCGCCTTTTCTGATTATATACCCTGCCAGCGACGCTGATGTAAATATTATAGTTATCGCCATAGCTGCGACGATAGTCTTTCGAAGAACAGCCGCAAATCTCGAGGCATCTGATGCCCTTTCCAAATCTTCCAGGAGCCAGTAAGAGATGATTGGAGCAGTTATTACCGCAACCAGCCCGAAGTACACTTGGTTGTGCCCTGTAAAGCTGAGCATCATCATAGCCAGGAAGCCTACCAGAGATGTTGCATATACTAAAACCCTTTCAGGATAATAATCTTTTCTGCCTGTAAAGACAAGATATAATTCCCTCACATAGCCTATGCAAAACGGTAGCGTATAGACCGTTAGGAAGAATACCGCAAACACTATCAATGTCACAGCCACCCTGATAAGCTTTGGGATTCCGTGTGATTTAAGAGCAGCCACCAAAGGCTCCTTCCAAAATGCGATGCTCGTAATCTCAGCGAAGGATAGAGTTGCGCCTCCTGCTGTATTGACCTGTCCTGACGCACCCAAAACGCTTACATATATAACTATAAATCCGATTGTTAAAAGCGCTGTTGGGATTAGCATTTTAAGCTTCATTTTTCGGAGCAGCAGACCAAGTATCATCGTTCCCCATAGGCCTGCAGCAAGCACCGCTGCGATTGGCCCTTTGATTCCTGTAATCAGCATCATGAGTATCAGGCACAATAGCAGGATCTTCCAATGATTTGAATCATTCTCCATGTACTTTTCATGCCATTTCTTAAACAAGATGACGAATATCAGAAATGCTGCAATTCCGAAACCTGCACAATTATCGTTGGTTAATAAAAATTTGAATGCCAGCGATGATGTCCATCTGCGAGTAATGTACATGCTGGACAACAGAAAAATCAGACAATATATACCCGCCCGCTTTGGTCTATCTGTCATTTCTCTGAAAAAAGCATATAGTGATGTGCTAAACAGCCAGGCTGTAAGGACAGGTGCGAATAATTGTCCGACCGTATCTGTTCTGACATCGAACAATCTTATCGGCACCGAGAACAATATGTCTGTAAAGATATGATACTTAACACGAATCCCCTTAATCCAAATGCTTTCAAGCGGCATCTTATGCGAAATAGCATTTGCCATGCCCATATGGTATGCCCTGTCTCCACTAATAAAAGCAAAGCTCCCTTTTGGCGGCGCCAAGTATTGGTACTGCGTTCCAATTAAACAAAAAAGCGTAACGAGAAGCAGGANNNNCATTGCTGCACGCGCTCTCTTCATAAGCAGATCTCTTCTGCCACTCGCTATTATATGCCATATGAAAAAGGCACTTAGAACCGGCCCTGTCAAAGCTAAGAGATAATCTGTATTAATAAAAGAAGATACATATACTAGGAAGACACAGAGCGCCCATCCCAAAAAAGATGCGCTTGCCAAAGCGCTTGAAGTGCATAATCGCTCTTTCATAAGCAATCGAAGAATTTCCATTCCCGGGAGCAAAATGTATGCAAAATAGAAGAGCACGCAAATCGCAAATCCTCTAAGTGATGCGCCATAAACTACTATCCCTATGCCTATCATGCCCAGTATAAACAGAGCACAGCAGCATCTGACAAATATATCGTATTTCTTTGAATTATTACCTATCTCTATTTGCAACAGTCTATCACTCAGCTATTTTATATACATCCACATCTTCATTAGAGTAACAAAGTTCGTAGTCCTTATTCTCCAAACTCGGTATCTGGGTAAATCTCTTTGAAACTACTACGTAATCAACTCCGAGCTCTCTGGCTAGATCTCCGCGTTTCTCGTTGGAGGCGTCGTACAGTTGCTCATTCGTTTCTATCATTTCTTTTCTCTTAGGCCACTCCGACTGCTTCATATTGTAGCCGGATCCTCCGATGTATATAAAACGATTCGCATACACTCCATATAGGAAGAATCTGTTGTCCCAGCGGTTTTCGTATGAATACTTCGCGGGATCAACGCTGTAATATCTGTCAGTGGCCAGAAGCGCATCCTCTTCGGTGTTATCTTCTATCCATTCCATAGCCTCATACTCATCTTTGCTTACGCTCATGTATAAGGACTCTTTCGGATGAGGATTCGCATTGGCAATTGCGCTTCCCACGCTTCTATACATATATGTGGCAAACGCACCTGTAGTAAATATCATCATCGCGGCCATAACGATTACGCAAAAGCCCAATACCCCATCTGCGCGTTCCGATGTCTGTCCAAGCTCCTCCATATCTTCCAAGAACCAGAAAGCTATCATTGGCGCCAAGAATACCGCAAGCAGACCAAAATATATTTGACTGTGCCCGCTATAGTTAAGGAGCATCATCGCTATAAAACCTATTGCAAACTCAGCATACACGAGTACTTTTCCGGGTTCATACTCCTTGCGTCCCGTCAGGACGAGCGCCAGCTCTCTGATGTATCCGATACAAACCGGTACGAAGAATATGCTCAGGAAGAATATTGCAAATACCAGGAGCATTATCGGATACCTTATTATTTTGGGAATGCCTATCGATTTCAAACTCGCAAGCAAAGGTTTCTTCCAGAAGGCTATGTCCACTATCTTGGCAAATGCAATCACGGAATTGCCCGATGCGTTGCTCTGTCCCTTTGATCCCAACACGAAAGTGTATACGAGCAAGAACCCTGCGGTAATAAGCAATAACGGTAATATGTTCTTAATCGAAATCTTCCTCAAAATGATTCCCAATACCACCGTGCTCCAAATGCCCAGAACAGTAACAGCTCCGATAGGGCCTTTGATTCCCGTAGCGAGCATCGCAATGGCCGTACACAATATCAGTAACTTCCACTGCTTATCATCTCCGTTTGCCGTTGCTTTATACCATTTGTCAAAAAGTACGATTGCAACCAGCGCAGCCGCTATGCCGTATCCGGAGGAATTGTCATTAGTAAGAGCGAAAATATATGCGATGGATGTGCTTATATTACGCGTAACGTATATGTTTGAAAGCAGAACTATCAGGCAGTACAACCCGGCGCGCTTTGGTTTGTTGGACATCTCTTTAAAGAAACTGTAATACGCCGTCCCGAATATATACGTCGTCAGAAGAGGTCCGAATGACTGGGTTGCAAAGTCTGATTCTGCGCCAAACAATCTCACTGGTATGGACAGCATCATCTCACTAAAGATGTGATAATTAATAGTCACGCCCGTAATCCAAGGGCTCTCAAGAGGATAATCGTGAGAAAGCGAATTAATCAATCCCATATGATATGCCTTGTCTGCATTCATGGAAGTATAATCACTTATCGCTGGTGATAGATAAAGATACTGCGTCTCCAGCAGGCAGTACAGCAGGACAATCAAGATGAAAAAGCATAGGGCAATTGAAAGTCTGCTCGGCCTGAATCGCCTGCTCAGAGAGTTCTGCTTTTTGCTATGTATAAGCATCCCTATCAGCAATAAGGACATTAGAGGTCCCATAATCAGAAGCACTATGTGGTTCTCCATCATGTCTGCAATAAAGTATAGTATGATATTTAATGCCCATCCGGAGAAAGCCCCTGTTATCAGCATAGTCGATATATGGCCTTCGTTAAGACCTGCCCACTTTGTTATACATAAGCCGGGCAGCTGCACATAAAACAGGAAATATGCTGTCATGATCGCGAGCTGTCCTATTGGCGCACCATAAACCAGAATGCTAATCGCGACCATCACCATGATCATAATTAAGCATATTACTCTTATAACGTTATGGCTTCCGACACTCTGTTTATTGCTAATGCTATTCACTATATCGTCCTCTGAGTTATCTTATTGTTGTTCTATTTGACCTTTACAGCCACCGGTACGGAGATATTTCCAATGTAGTTAATACCGCCAACTTTCCTAATCTCACGCACCTGCACGTAATATGTCATGCCACTCCTGAGTTTCTGAGTCTTGCCGTTCACTTTAATATCCTTAACCGTAATGCTCGTTGCAGATGCTCCTACTGACTTGATATTCTGCGCGGCTCCTGTTCCGTTCTTGTTCGTTGTATAAAGAACTTGATAGCCTGTGACCTCAGGATTCTTCTGCCAGCTCATCGTAAACGTTCCCTTGCTCCTAGATGCAAGCCTTATCTTCTCTGTTGTATGGAAGTAGCGATATACTGTGTTGGAATATGCTCCGATTTTTCCTGAAGCGGAACTTGGCCTTACTCGAATCTCATACAGACCCTTTATGGTCAGACCTGTAGTAGTTCCTCGCACAGTATTGCCCACAATTTTTGTATTCCACTTGCTTGCGCCTCTTTTCCTCCAGCTGATCTCATATTTGCTTGCACCTTTCACCTTTGATTTATCCCAGATGACATCATTAGTCCTCTTGGCGGAGTTCGCTATCGTGTTGAGAATTGTCACCTTACCTGTTGGAGTACCATTAGATGTAGTTGGAGGTGTTGATACGGACTGAGGTAAAATTTCAAATGGAACGGGACTACTCCAGACCTCCGTATAGTTTGCAGTTTTTGGAATACATGCCTTGGCATAATAAGTTCCCGCCTTAGTAGGCTCGTCTGTTGTATAACTGCCGTTTGCCGAGTTGCTGAAATATATGACCGCCTGCTTTGCGCCAAAACTGGATTTCACATCCCAATAGTATAACTCTGATCCTCCTATCTGTCCCCCTTTGACAGTGAAACTGGTTATTCTGTTCTGGGCTTTTTTAATGGTGAAATACTTCGTAACAGAGCCAGTGTAATTGCCTTTACCTGCGAACCTCACCCATCCCTGACCAACATTAAGATTCTGTCCATAACTCTTAGTGTAATCGTTTGACGTTAGGCCTGAATATCTTACGCCTGGCTCGATCTGACTTCCCTGGTAATCGTATTCTGCCGGCTCCAACGTGAACATGGACGCAGTGATTTGCTTTGGCGTAATCTGGAAAGTGGTTGAATTTGATCCTGTATAATTGCTATTGTCTTTTGCCGTTACAGTCACCCTTGCAGTTCCTACGTTAATATTGTTTTCATATTTTGCGGAATAATCTTTTGATGTACTCAGCTGCAATCCGTCTATTTTAACCGAAACCCCAGGTGTGATGGATGCGCCTGTGTATGAGATTGACTCAGAATTTGTGGTGACGATAACGTTAGAATCGGACAGGTTTTTCTTTTTGATCTCAAAGCTCTTGCTTTGGGTCCCCTGATAGTTCCCCTTACCCGTAACTGTAACGCTATAGGTTCCAGCATTTGTTCCGCCGTTATTTGTCAGTGTGTAGTCGTCCTGCTCAAGCAGTTTATTTATGTCATTATCTCTAACAACGACCTGTGATGGTTTCTGAACATTTCCGTTGTATGTAAATTCCGCTGGTGCCAGTTCAATCATGTTAGCTGCCAGACTCTTTTTCGAGATAGACCAGCTGACTGATTTCTGACCGGTAGTCCCGTCGGCCCAGGTCGTATTCGTGGTATCTGTTAAAGTCAAGGATGCTGTATAAGTTCCGGCATTTGTACCGCTACCGTTTGTTACCGAATAGTATATGGAGCTTGGAATGCCTTGCTGAGATTGACCGTTATAAGTCAGTCCACTTATAGCTATAGGTATGCTGACCTTCTTAGCAGTTATTACGAAAGTCTTTTGTACGCGACCCTGATAATTGCCCTTTCCATCAACAATAACGTTGTAGTTTCCGACATTTGTCCCGCCGTTATTAGTCGGCGTGTAGTCGGTATTTGATGTCAGAGTTTTGTTCCCATCCTTCACTGTCACCGTCGGCTTCTGATTTGATCCGTTGTATTCCATGGAGGTTGGACTTATGGTGACCATTCCCGAAGTGATGCTCTTCTGCGCGATGGACCAGCTAACTGTTTTCTGACCGGTAGTTCCATCTGCCCACATGGTGTTGGTGGGATCGTTCAGAGTAAGCTTTGCAGTGTAGCTGCCTGCATCGGTTTTAATTCCATCAGCAACCGTATAATAATCCGATGTGTCAACTCCATTCTGAGGTTGACCCGTGTAGGTAAGTCCAGTTTTAGCAGATGGAACTGATATTTTCTTAGGAGTTATGCTGAAGGTCATCTGTACCGAGCCTTCGTATGCACCCTTTCCTGTTATGGTTGCAGTTGCACCGCCATTGGTGACATTGGTATTGTTGCTGTAGGTTATCTGATAGTCAGTTCCTTCGGTAAGGGTTGTTCCGTCATAGTTTACCGTGGCCGTTGGCTTAAGCGCCTGGCCGGTGTATTCCAAAGATGTGGACTCAAGGGAGATGGACATCTCGTCAAGGTTCGGCTTGAGGCCTCTGAATTTTACGGTGTACTCGATAGTCTTTGATGCTCCGCTGCTTGATTTGAGTCCTGTGATTTTGACATTGAAATCGTCGCGCAGTTTTCCGGACCCCAGCTCATTTGGATTGGGGCAGAAAATCAGGGTGTGTCCTTCGCCTGTGAATCCGCTATTGCTGTTATTACTGATTTTGAAATAGTTGCTGTTTATTCTACTATTAGCAAGTGTGTTTGGTGCACTGCTGTTGATTGTCCACACCTTACCATCCGCGCGGGTGATCTGGATCTGTGCAGTGTCCGGAATCTGCTGATATTTGCTTTCGTGGATGTGAATCGACCATGGTGTGTTGCTGTTGAAAGTCTCATTCAACATAAAACCCGACGCCGGCCATGCGACAAAGTCGTAGTCTGTTGAGTTGTTGTTCTGAATAGTCCCGTATGAGCTATTGTGAGGCGGATTTGAATTTCTATTCATTATTCTCACATCGGTATATGCCGTGTTCCAGCCACCTCTATTAACTATAAGAGCAGAACCTATCCCCATGGTAGAAGTGCTAGGTTTAATAAGCCAACGTCTGTGTCCTACGCTGTTAAGATTTTTACCTGAATCATCTCTCATCTGGCCACTGATGGCATCTTCAATGATAGACATATAATCCGGATATGGACTAGAACTTGAATAGGACAAATTGCTGGCTGCGGTGGCGTATTGTCCCGGCGCAGCGGCTGTAGCAGATACTCCGCTGGGAACTGCAGGTGAGTGTGATAATCCTGTGTTGAGCCTTGCCAATATCAGCGCGCCCTGGGCAGCGTTGGCATTGACAGTACTGTCCAGAGCAATCTCTCCCACCCCTGCCTGATAACGCATATAGTTGATGTACTTTTGAGCAAAGGTCAACGACGCGTTGGTCAGCGTCGCCGGTGTATATTCCGAGGTGTTAACCGGAGTCGCAAAAGTTGCCTCACCCAGCGGCGGCGTCCCCGCTTCATTGTACTTGTCTCTTAATTGCTTGAGTGTCGGCTTAGAATTTACTCCGCTGTCATCCGCATAAGTGCTTACAACACTTATGCTTAAGGCAACGGCCATCGCAACGACTATAGCTGCAACCCTTATAAGCAAATTGCTTCTGTCTGTCCCGTTTCCTTTCGTGTTATCCTTCACTATCAACATCTTGACCTCCCTGACAATTACAAGTCGCATCTATTGCGTCAAGTATACCATATATCGAGATGGCATGATGTATAACGATACAGTTATAGAGTTTACCAGGACGGAGGAGCAGGCGAGCAATTATAAGAAAAGTGCGGAAGGTAAAGATTTGATAATCAAGTTTGAAGTGCAAGAAATGAGCCTGAAAGGGATTTAGCCTGCAGACGAAAGCCAGTAATTTCAAGGGTTGAAACGCTTGAATGGGCTGGTTAATGCGTGATAATATTATTTGAAATAACACCTGCTTTAACACAAACAGAGTGAGTCGTAACAATGATTGATAACGAGTTAAAGGCTGTGCGACAATCAGAATGTTGTTATAATCACAGAGAAGGTGTAGCATAATAACCAATCATTTTATCAAGGAGTCAGATAACAAGTGAAAAACAGTAAGATTAAATACATATTGTCAATTGCCACACTATTGCTTCTTGTATTGTTGATAGCAATAGGATTCGTATACAAGAAAGGTGCCGCACCTGCTGCGGTGACTGGTTTAAAAGTTGATCCTTGCTATGCCTCAATGAACCTCAGTTGGGATAAAAGCGAGGGAGTTTCCGGCTACTATGTATATATGTCTGATGACGGAGAGTCTTTCGAGAAAGTTGGAGAGACTGATAAAGATACATGTGAATATTAAATTGGCGATTATACACATGACCAAGCATATTCATTTAGAGTAAATGCCTATGTCACAAACCTGCTTACAGGAAAAAGTGTCGAGGGTGAAAATGCAGATATTGTAAACGCCATCTACGAAAGCTCCGAGTATGCTCAGAAGATTCCAGTTTTGACTTATCACGGTTTTTCCGCCAAGGGAGTGTTCTCGGATGACCTCACCATAGTGGAAGAGGGTATTTTCGACGATCAAATGAAATACCTGCATGATAATGGTTATACCACACTGACACCGGATGAGTTCTATCAGTGGCACGCCGGGGAAAAAGAGTTTCCTAAGAAATCTGTCATGATTACTATTGATGATGGTTGTTACGATGCCTACTATATAGCATATCCGATAATTAAGAAGTATGGTTTCTCTGCTACAGTATTCTGCATCGGTAAGAACCTTGCAGGTGTTACTCCGGAATACAACACAGATGTAAACGTTAACGACTATGTAAGAGAAGATGTAATTAGCAAGGTCCGAGAGGAGTATCCGCGTTTTTATTTTGAAAGCCACACATATAACATGCACAAAAGGGTTGACGGTAAACCTCCTGTAAGTGTCTTTACCTACGACCAAATGATGGATGACTTTAATGAGAATGCCAAGTATGAGTTCTCTTACCTGGCATACCCGTGGGGCAATTACAGTGATACCGTCTGGCAGGTTCTGGAAGATTGCAACTATAAAATGGCATTTACATACAAGCCATATTATTATGCACTCAGATCGGACAATAAATACGCTGTCAACAGAATAAAGATACCCGGAAATCTGCCACTAGATACTTTCATTGATATTTGCGAAGGAAAAAGTGCTTCCAGAGATAATCCGGAAGCACCTGAGAATCAAAGCTCTTCATCAGAAGATAATGCCAATTAGTGATGTGACATCCTACCTGATTTTAACCGGGATCGGTTTTGAAATATTGCCGATATAATTCTTTCCTTTATATCTTTTTATTGCTCTAATTTGTACATAATATGTCCTACCGCTCTGCAGACCACTCTTGGTGAAGCTCGTTCCGTTCGCTCCGATGTTATTTATGTTTTTCGCGGCGCCTGCACCGTTTCTGTTAGTGGTGAACATTACTTGATATCCGGTAGCTCCGGGATCTTTATTCCAGCTTATTGTAAAACTCCCCTTGCGCTTTGAGGCGAGGCGAATCTTTTGAACAGTGAAGAAATATCGATATACCTCCGGAGAAAAATCGCCTACTGCAGGTTTATAGTAGTCCGTTTCAGCCTTTCTGGCTCTTACCTTAACCTGATACAGTCCTCGTATGCTCAGTTTATTCATGCGGCCTCTCACTGTGTTTCCAACATTTCTGATGGTCCAAGTGCTGGAGTTGGCATGTTTATAAGCAAGATCGTAGCTTGTTGCACCGGGCACTCTATCATAGATTACGTCGTTGTACTTAGGATTGGCCTGTGTGTTGGCGATAGTATTTCTTATCGTCGATCGGCCTACACTTTGAGGCTGTTTATAACCATGGAAAAACTCCACGGTGTAATTGATAGGTTCATCACTCAAGCCCTGAATGTTCACATCAAAGATGTCTCCTGCGCGATAGCTGATGTCGGCAGGTCTAAAGATAACATATGGTTTCGATCCTTGGTCAGTGCCTCTAACAGCAAAGAAGTCGCTTGAGTAGGATGGTGTATAGCTCTGCTTGTTACTGAATATCCATTGCTTGTAGCCGGACGGGCTCCCTGAACGCCTGGTTAGAGTAAGCGTTACTGTATTTGCATTATTTGCATCATACTCCTTGTGTGTCT
>CACWIO010000024.1:786-17679 GCA_902760855.1 uncultured Eubacteriales bacterium | reverse complement strand
CTGGGCAGCGGCGAATAAGCCAGAGAAAGGCGAGTTCTACGACGTGGTAGAGATTCGCTACGCCGACAACGAGAACGAAATCGGTTCCGAAGTCGTAGCGGCGATCATGTAAAGGAGGCGGGCATGGACGACTTAATCAGCAGAAAAGGCCTGTCCGAGAAGATGGTGGCCTTGGAAAAAGAGGCGGTGGAACACTGCTTAAAGCTGGCAAGGGAAAACGGCGATCCCACAGACCGCATGATCTGGCAGGCAATCACGGCCGAAAGAACGGCCTTTAAGCATCTCATATGCGATGAGCCGTACAGGGAGCTCGCATATACAGACCATCCGGTGCCTTTCCCCGGAGATTTCTACGAGGATTCGCTTATAGCATATTCATGGTCCAAATCGCTTTCTATGCCGGGAGACCGCATAGGATATGTGGCCGTGCCTAAATGCGCTGAGGGACATGAAGAGCTCTGCCAGGCAATTGTTATAGCAGGACGCGTGCTGGGCTCAACCAACGCACCTACCATACCGGAGCTCATAGTCGAAAGATGCCTCAAGTGCAGGTCAGATCTCGATTACTACAAGAGAAATGCCAAGGACCTGTACGATATAGTCAAGGGTGCAGGGCTTGAATGCATATATCCTCAAGGCGCCTTCTATATGTGGATAAGGTCTCCTATTCCTGATGAATATGTATTCGTGGAGGCTGCTAAAGAGGAGAGGATACTGATCACTCCGGGCAGCGCGTTTAAAGGACCGGGCTGGGTGAGAGCTTCGTTCTGCGGATCGAATAGCATGATCAAAAGGTCCAAGGAGTCTTGGTATAATCTCGGAAAGAGATTCAATCTTATATAAATAAGGCAATTTAAATCGCGCCCCTCGGGGCGCGATTTATGATGTCTTTACTCTTCGTATTCGTTGGTCAGATGATTCTTATCGAGTATATACATGATGAGTCCGAGCAGCATTCCGACTACGGCGGCAAGGCTCATTCCTCTGAGCTCAACCTGTCCGAGCTTGATTGCTATGCCGGAGAGGCCTACTACGAATACTACAGATGTAAGAGCGAGGTTCCTGGCCTTGGAGTAGTCAATCTTGGAATCTACCATGAGGCGGATACCGGATGCTCCTATCATTCCGTAGAGCAGGAAGCTCACTCCGCCCATTACAGGTCCCGGTATGGTCTGAATAAGAGCTGAGGCTTTACCTATGAACGAGAGGGCAATTGAGAATATAGCAGCTCCTCCTATAACCCATACGCTGTATACCTTTGTAATGGCCATAACGCCTATGTTCTCACCGTAAGTAGTGGTAGGGCAGGAACCGAGGCATCCGGATAGTGCTGTGGAGAATCCGTCTGCAAACATGGATCTGTGAAGTCCCGGATCTTTTACGAGGTCTTTTCCGACTATTTCCGAGGTTACGACCTGATGACCGATGTGCTCTGATACGACTACCAGTGTGGCTGGAATTATTATGAGGATTGCCTGGAGGTTGAACTTAGGCAGCTGGAATGCCGGAAGCTCCAGGAGCTTGGCTGCTCCGACTGCAGAGAAGTCCACAAGTCCGAAGAAGAGTGCAAGCACATATCCTGCGATGATAGCAATCAGAATTGCTATGGCTGCTGCGAATCCTCTGTATAGAACGCCTCCGAATACCGCGAGCAAGAGTGTTACAAGAAATACCGCGAGTACCCTCGGGTCGAGGTTTTCTGTCATGCCGCCGGTCTCAGGATTGATAAGTCCTGCTGTCTGTGCAGCTGAGCCTGCAAGCTCAAGACCGATGAGGGCTACTATAGGTCCCATTGCTGCCGGTGGAAGAATTGCGTCTATCCAGCCTGTTCCCACATATTTAATGAGCAGTGCTACAAGACACATCAGTAGTCCCGTGACTACGAAGCCGCCCAGTGCATAAGGAAAGCCCATCTCTTTTATAACGATCCCCGCAGGTGCGAGGAAGGCGAATGATGATCCTAGGTAAGCCGGGGCTCTTCCCTTGGTGACAAAAATAAAGATAAGTGTTCCGATGCCGTTCATGAGTAGGGCGATGGAAGGACTTATCCCGAATAAGTAAGGTACTAATACTGAAGCACTGAACATTGCGAATGTGTGCTGGATGGAGAGGGGTATCCCTTTACTGAGAGGGACTCTCTCCTGAATCTGAATGATTTGTCGTTGTTTAGCCATGTGACCTCTCTTTCGTGTTCAGGTTTCCTAAAATTATCACGACTATTTTAAAGAAGTGATAATGAAAATACAAGGGCAAATACACTATATCTTGTACTAAAAAACGTAATATTGCATTTTTGGACACTATATACAGAATCATTTTTTGAAGCCCCAAAATCTTTTTGAAAATGAGCCTCACAGTGCTATTATTGATTTGTAAATAAAAACAAGACGGAGGGCGCAGCTGCGCAAAAGTGAAATGGCAATTGACGAAAAGACATTGGCTAAGGCTAAAGAAGAACTGGCCTGCAAGATAGAGCCTACAACTTTTAAGACGAGCGACGATTTCGTAGACGAGAGACCGAGCCTAAAGGCCGGCGCTCAAGATAAGCCTTTGGATATCTTCGACGAAAAGGGAAATGTCCGCTTGACGAGATTTACTGCGGCCGGAGGATGCGGAGCGAAGATAGGGCCGGGAGTTCTGACTGAACTTCTCTCGGGGCTTTCAAAAATAGAGGACCCGAACATCTTGGTCGGCTTCGATCATAGGGACGATGCCTGCGTGTATAAGATAAATGATGATATCTGCCTGATTAATACTGTAGATTTCTTCCCGCCTATAGTGGATGATCCTTATATGTTCGGACAGATAGCCGCAGCAAACGCGCTGAGCGATGTCTATGCGATGGGCGGACAACCCAAGCTCGCGCTTAATCTTTTGACATTCCCGAATGCCACGCTTCCTCTTTCGGCAGTCAAGGCCATACTCGAGGGCGGAAACGACAAGGTCACGGAGGCCGGCGCTACGATAGTCGGCGGACACAGCATTGATGATAAAGAGCCTAAATACGGCTTGTCTGTCGTTGGATTTGCCCATCCTAGCGAGATATTAAGCAACAGTGCAAGCGAGGGCAAACTCCTCATTCTTACCAAGAAACTCGGCACCGGAGTTCTGACGACTGCGGCTAAAGTCGACCTTCTGACCAAAGAGGAGAATGACGAGGTAGAGGCTAATATTTGCCGCCTCAATAAATATGCATATGATGCTATGCGTGGAATTGATATAGACGGATGCACGGATGTGACGGGATTCAGTTTGATGGGGCATGCGGCCGAGATGGCGAATGCCGGAAATGTTACTCTGGAGCTATACAGCCATAAAGTGCCTATATTCCCTAAAGCGCTTGAGATGGCGGAGATGGGAATTATTCCTGCGGGTGCATATAGAAATAAGGATTACATAAGCCCTGAGGTAACGCATTTCCTGTCTAAGGACCCTGAGAAGGATCATGCGCTGAGAGCCAGGATTGACTGCCTGTACGATCCTCAGACTTCGGGAGGCCTGCTCATATCCGTGGATGAGAAGGATGTGAAAGAGCTACAGGAGCGCCTCGGAGAGAACTGCTGCCAGACAGAGGTCATCGGCCAATTCAAAGCACGCGGCAAATACGCTATAGAAATTCACGACTAAATAGTTTTTTTCTGTACGAACTCTGCAAATGCCGCGGCGGCAGGTGAGAGGGAAGAATTCTTCAAGTGAATCATGTAGAAGGATCTCTTCTCGTCGAAGTCCGTAATATTGGCGACTTTAACTCTGCCTTCGAGCGAGGCGGCTATCTTCTCGGAGATGATGGATACGCCGAGGCCGGCCTCTACGCTCCTGACTATGGCATCGATGTCATCTACCAAGGCGGCTAATTTCAATTCTGAGGAATCAAGGCCTGCTGCACGCACGGCCTTTTCGAAATTGGCTCTCGTGGCAGAGCCGCTCTCGCGCCAGATGAAAGGATAGCTAAAGCTGTCAGCGAGCTTGATCTTCTTTCCTATCTTATATGAAGCAGGTGCAATCAACACGGATTTATCTTTGAATACGAGCTCGCTCTTAAGAGCGGGATTTTTTATTTCTTCTCCGATGAATCCGATTTCTCCGCGCCTGTCCATGATATTATCGATTACGTTTTGGGTATCGGATACCGAGAGATAGTATTGTATACCTTCGTTGGATTTCTTGAATTCTGCCATAAGCTCCGGCAGGAAGCTTACGCTTGGCACGGAGGAACTCTGCAATTCGAGCACACCGCTGACTGAATCAGAGGCATTGCCGATGGCGTCTATAGCGCGGGCCCTGGCGTTCAGCATCTCCACGGCATATTTATAAAAAGCATTACCCTGCGGGGTAGGCTCCACCGTGCGGCTCTTGCGGTCGAGCAGTTTAACTCCGAGCTCTTTTTCGAGATTCTGTATATGCGTGCTTATGGTAGGTTGTGAGAAGAAAGAGGCGTCAGCTGCTTTGCTGAAACTCTTAAACCTTACCACGTTTACAAAAGCTTCGATTTGTTTGAAATCCATAATCGCTCCTTCGAAAAAACCCTGCTATTAACAGCAGGGTTTAACTATTAGTTTTCTCAATAGATGGTACTATTTTTGGGCGGACTTATCAATAACATACTGCTTCATATCTGAAGGGTCTATCACATCGCTATGGAGGACCGGCCTCTCCCAAATTCCGGCAAGCCCTTTAGGGATAGGAGCCTTGGTATATTCGTAGCATGCCTCCATGTCTGTCTTATCGCTGCCCGTAAGCTCGAGACCGAGGGCTTCGAGTACGGAAGAGCAGAACTTGTAAGGCGATGCAGTGGAGAGGACCACTTTAGGCACTCCGTCTTTTTTCTTATACTTGCCGAGGCAAGACCAGGCAATCGAAGTATGCGTATCCATCAGATAGTGCTCTTCCTCGAAAGTCTTGCGTATGGCTGCGCGGCCCTCGTCATCGCTTGCGCAAAGACCGGTGAAGATTCCTTTAATCTCGGCGAGCTCGGAAGAGCTGATAGTGTATTCTCCCTGAGCCTCAAGCTGCTTCATATACTTCGCTGTATTCTCTTCTCCACAGACATAGTAGAGAAGTCTCTCGAGGTTGCTGGAGATGAGTATATCCATGGATGGGGAAGTGGTCTTGAAGAATTCTCTCTTCCTGTTGTAATGTCCGCTATTCAGGAACTCTGTAAGGACGTCGTTTTTATTGGAAGCGCATATGAGCTGCCTGATCGGAAGCCCCATCCTGTATGCGAAGTAGCCTGCCATGATATCTCCGAAGTTGCCTGTAGGAACTACGAAGTCGACCTTATCGCCATCAGCGATCTCACCCATGTCCAGAAGCTGCTTATATGCTGAATAGTAATATACTATCTGAGGTACGAGCCTTCCGATGTTGATGGAATTGGCGCTCGAAAGAGAGACGCCTTCCGACGGATGATCTATTTCGCGGAATATCTTCTTGACTCCGTTTTGGGCATCGTCGAAATTGCCCCTGATAGCGCAGGCTGCAGTATTAGAGCCTGCATCTGTTACCATCTGAAGCCTCTGAGTTTCGGATGTGCCGCCTTCAGGATAGAAGACGACTATTCCGGTGCCGGGTACTCCGCTAAATCCGGCCATGGCTGCGCTGCCTGTATCTCCCGATGTGGCTGTGAGAATGAGTATGGTGTCGGTGACTTCGTTCATGTCTCTGGCCTTGGTCAGGAGGTTAGGAAGAGCCGACAGGGCGACGTCTTTAAATGCAGATGTCGGGCCGTGGTAGAGCTCGAGTACGTAATCGTCTCCGACTTTAACAAGGGGAGTCAGCTTGTCTGATGAGAATTTGCCTGTGTAGCTTCTCTCTACAAGCTCAGCAATTACATCTCTGCCGTAATCGTCGAAGAAGTGATTCCAAATCACCTTGGCCATTTCCTTGAAGTCGCCGGAGCTAATCACTTCATGGTAATCGAGTTTGAGATTTTCTATATCCTCCGGTACGAATAGCCCGCCATCTGATGCCTGGCCGCTTAACACCGCCGCGGATGCGCTGACTGAGATGTTCTTATTTCGGGTGCTTACATATTTGTTCATTTAATCCTCCGCGTAAAATTTGTGAAAAATACTTATTTTTTGCAATAATTTTGTGTAAATTACTTACTTTTGCACAAATTTTCTGTTATATTTATTCGTATGATGCGATAATGTTACAATATGGATTTGTTAAAGACAAGTTCACAATGATGAAAAGCATCTGACAAATATGCTAAGAAAGACGCAATTGTAAGCGAAAGGGGAATATATAATGAGAAAGTACAATGTAGGAATTATGGGAGCAACGGGCGCTGTAGGACAGGAGATGATCAAGGTGCTCGGTGAGAGGAACTTCCCCATAGGAGAACTGAGATGCCTGGCAAGTTCAAGATCTGCGGGCAAGACTCTGTCCACTCCGTTCGGTGAGGTGACTGTAGTTGAGACGGCTCCGGGCGCATTTGAGGGACTGGATATTGTCCTGGGCGCATCGGAGAATGATATAGCCGAAGCCATGGCTCCTCATATCAAGGCGGCGGGAGCTGTATTCGTAGATAATTCTTCCGCATTTAGAATGCAGGATGATGTGCCTCTGGTAGTGCCGGAGATTAATCCGGAAGATGCTTTAAAGCATAATGGCATAATCAGCAATCCGAACTGCACCACAATAGTGACGCTCGTGGCAATCAACGCCATCAATAAACTGTCCACTATTAAAGGCATCTACGCATCATCTTATCAGGCTACAAGCGGAGCAGGTGCTGCAGGACCTATAGAGATGTATGAACAGTCCGAGGCGATTCTCAAGGCTAGAGCTGCCGGTGGCACGGGCAATTCCTATGGCGCAGATATTAAGCCTCAGGTATTCCAGCATCAGATTGCCTTTAACCTCATACCTCAAATCGGAGGATTCGGTGAGAATCTGTACTCGAGCGAGGAGATGAAGCTTCAGAACGAAGGCAGGAAGATTATGCATGTTCCGGATCTCAAGGTTTCCTGCACTTGCATAAGAGTGCCTGTGGAGAGATCGCATGCCATATCCGCGTGTGTTATAACGGAAGACAAGGTATCACTTGATGATGTAAGGAAGGTCATAAGCGAGGCGCCGGGAGCTAAGCTCTACGACGACGGAGATAATCACGTATATCCGATGCCGCTTCTGACATCCAATCAGGATATAGTTTACGTAGGAAGAATCAGACAGGACCTCGTAAACGAGAACGGTATCAATCTCTGGTGCTGCGGTGACCAGGTCAGAAAGGGCGCTGCCACAAACGCAGTTCAGATTGCCGAGCTCTTGCTCGAGAAATAGTAAATTAAGGAAAAGTAAAAGGATATGCGAAAGATTAAAGTCGGAATGCTCGGAATAGGTAATGTCGGGAGAGGCACTTATCAGGCACTTGAGATGAATCACGATCTCATAGCCGAAAAGACCGGGCTGGATATTGAGATTACAAAGATACTTAACAGAAATCCGGATAAGGATAGGGGAATTGATATTCCCAAGGAGAAATACACGGCGGATGTAGAAGAGATACTCGGCAACCCGGATATAGACATAGTGGCTGAGCTCATCGGCGGCATCGAGCCTGCAACGACGTATATGGCTAAGGCTCTTTCGAATGGCAAACACGTCGTGACAGCCAATAAAGCAGCGCTTGCCGCAAACGGCCCTATGCTTGCAGCTCTCTCGCAGGAGCATAATGTGCTTCTCAGATTTGAGGCTGCTGTTGCGGGAGGAATTCCGATTCTGAATTCTCTCTCGACGGCGCTTCTTTCGAATGAGTTAAGCGAGGTGCACGGCATACTGAACGGCACTACCAATTACATACTCACGCAGATGAGCATGTACGGCAAGAGTTATGAAGAGGTGCTTAAAGACGCGCAGGAGAAGGGCTTCGCAGAAGCAGATCCGACAGCTGACGTCGAAGGACTCGATGCCGCAAACAAACTGTCGATATTGATTTCTCTTATATTCGGAGTGTCTGCACCGCCGGACAAGATTCCGACCAGGGGCATTACCTCCGTAAGCAATGTGGATATTGAGTTCGCAGAGGAAGCAGGCTACAAGATTAAGCTACTCGGAAGTGCTGAACATATCGGGGATAAGGTGTACGGAAACGTAGAGCCGGTGCTCCTTCATGCATCGCATCCTCTGGCTTCGGTCAATAACGAATTCAATGCAGTGTTCGTAGAGGGAAATGCAGCAGATGAGCTTATGTTTTACGGTAGGGGCGCGGGCCCGCTACCGACGGGAAGCGCTGTGCTCGGGGATATCATCGATATCGCGAGGAAGATCGAAAAAGAATCGGCTTATGATAATCTGTCGAGGCTACGCTATGACTCGGGATCTGAGTTTGCCGGCGAGGGAAGCAGCAAATACTATGTGCGCATGGCTGTGCCTGAGAAGTCCGGAATACTGGGTAAGATTACAACCATATTCGGAGAGCATGATATCAGTATAGAAGTTATCAAGCAGGAGGCTGATGAGGCGATCGGAGAAGAGCAGCTTGTGTCACTAATAGTTATTCTCTTCGATACCGAAAAGAGCAGGCTGATGAAAGCGCTTGATGCAATTCTGAAGACTGACGCGGTGCATTCGATAGAGAATATCATGAGGGTAGAGACGAGATAGGGAACAACAAATCGGACGGGCATTTGCCCGTCCGTTACTTCCTAATATTCTGTTGTCCGGCTCTCTTGCACTACGTATCCTCGTGCTACCGGTTTGCTCGAACCCTGTTACCGTTTGCAACAGGACGGTGGTCCAAACTGATTCATCTTCTCATGTCTCAGGCTGTCCGACTACATTGCTGCTGTCAATTGGTGCTCCGTCTCGCGCACTTTTTGTCTGCCGGAAAGTCGGCTTGCCTTACAGTGCTTGCTAGTGGAACAGCCCTTTCTTAAATGTTCCCATTGGTCTGTCCTCTCATTTCTGCGTCCCTGACGCGTATTTTTTATCTCTAACTCTTTTTCTTGACCTAATTGTACCTCGCGAAATGCAATTGTGCAATAGAAATAATGTTTTTCTTTGTTTTTTAGTTATTTTCACAAAAACGACACACATCACATAATGAATTGTGCTATATGAGACTTCCTTTAAAATCTGTCTAAAATATAGAAAAATAAAGGCTTTAGCCGTATAATATCCTCATGTGTTTAAAGGAATTTTTCGAAAACAATCCCAAATTGGCTGTGGCCTTCTCCGGAGGAGTGGATTCCGCCTTTTTATTAAGCGAAGCATTGCGATTCGGAGCTGATGTCAAAGCCTATTTAGTGCGGTCTGAGTTCCAGCCTGAATTTGAAATTGAAGATGCAAAAGAAATTGCAGAGCAGATAGGAGCGAAGCTTGAAATAATTGAGCTCTCTGTACTGGAGGATGAGAGTATATGCTCCAATCCCGAAGACAGATGCTATCACTGCAAGACACGCATAATGGGAGCCATAAAGGAAGCTGCTCTAAGAGATGGATATGAGATGCTGGTCGATGGGACGAATGCGTCGGATGATGCGACGGATAGGCCGGGCATGAAGGCCCTTCGAGAGGCAGGCATAATCTCTCCGCTGAGATATTGCGGGCTCACCAAGGATGTGATCAGGCGGGGAGCCCGCGATGCGGGCCTTGATGTGTGGGATAAGCCCGCATATGCCTGCCTGGCTACAAGAGTGCCGGCCGGAGAGAGGATAACGGATTCCAAGCTAAAGGGAACGGAGAAAGCCGAGAAACTGATGCACGATATGGGATTCAGGGACTTCAGAGTAAGGTGGCGCGGTCACAACGCATTGGTGCAGGTTAAAGAAGAGCAGCTCGAGGAGGCGTTTGCCAGAGAGCACGAGATAAGAACTGCGCTGGGCCGCATATATGACGATATAGAAATAGATGAGAAGGGAAGATAGATGGATATAGACGTAAGAGCGATACTTGAGGCCGTAGAGCGAGGAGAGCTGAGTGCCGATGAGGCGCTTACTCAGATTAAGCTCAAACCTTTTGAGGATCTCGGATATGCGAGAGTTGATTTACACAGGCGTGTCAGACAGGGCGTGGCTGAGGTTATCTACGGCGCGGGCAAGACGGCAGAGCAGATAGCAGGGATTGCCAAATCAATCGCAACGGCACACCAGGGCGCGGTGCTAATTACGAGAATGGATGCTGAGAAGGCTGAAGATGTAAAGCAAACTTTACATAGCCAATCCATCAAATTCGAATATTATGACAAGGCTCGCATCGGAATAGTAGGTGAGACGCCAGAGCCTTCAGGAATCGGCCGCATAGTTATCGCAACAGGCGGCACGAGTGATATTCCGGTGGCTGAGGAAGCCGCTGTTACGGCTGAGGCTCTCGGAAACGAAGTCTTGAGGCTATACGATGTGGGTGTGGCAGGCATACACAGATTGCTCGAGAGCAAGGAAGAGATAATGAAAGCGAGCGTAGTAATTGCCATCGCGGGCATGGAAGGGGCTCTTGCAAGCGTGGTAGGCGGCATTGCGGATTGCCCTGTGATTGCGGTTCCGACCAGCGTAGGATACGGTGCGGCTTTCGAGGGATTATCGGCCCTTCTTTCGATGCTCAACTCATGTGCAAGCGGAGTGTCGGTGGTAAATATTGACAATGGATTTGGCGCAGGCTATATGGCACATATGATAAATCACATGTCGAAGAAGTAAAACGGGACGGAAAGAGAATGAAGAAACTATATATAGACTGCAGCATGGGAGCCGCAGGAGATATGCTCACAGGAGCACTGCTCGAGCTTGTGCCTGACAAGGAGAAGGCAGTAGCTGAGCTAAATGAGATAAATATACCGGGCATCAAATATGAAGCTGACTTTGATATCAAGTGCGGAGTTCCCGGAACTCACGTGACGGTGACATATAAGGGAGAAGAGGAAGTGACGGAGGATGTGCATGAGCACGAGCACGAGCACGTGCATGGTCATGACCACTCACATTCCCATTCTCATTCACACTCGCACAACACACTGGGAGATATTGAGGCGGTTATACGAGGACTCAATTTATCCGACGCTGTTAAGGAGGATTTAATAGGGGTATATGAAATCATCGCTGAGGCGGAGAGCATCGCACATGATGCGCCGGTAAGCGAGGTACATTTCCATGAGGTCGGAAGCATGGATGCCGTGGCGGATGCGGCGGCCGTGTGCTACCTCATGGATAAGATAAGGCCAGACGCCGCAGCAGTCTCGGACATCCATGTCGGCACGGGGCATGTGATGTGCGCGCATGGGCTGATGCTCGTGCCGGCGCCTGCGACAGCCAATATACTCGCAGACCTTCCGACCTACGGAGGCGAGATAGAAGGAGAACTCTGTACGCCGACCGGCGCCGCACTTCTCAAATACTTCGGCACTGAGTTCGGAGGGAGGTTTGCCGAACTAATCAACGAGGCTGAGAAGGCTTTGGACGGAGCGAGCTCATACAGAGAAAGCATACGCTTGGGACGCGGGACCGGACGCAAGGACTTCGAACGCCCGAACTGCGTATCGCTGATACTCGTGGAGGATTAATCAATGAGTGATAAGGATAGGATTTGCGAATTCGAATGCAATATAGACGATATGACGGGTGAAGAGCTCGCTTATGCGGCTGAGATCCTGATGAGGGAGGGCGCACGTGATGTGACGCTAAGACCCATGGGGATGAAGAAGGGACGCCCGGCGACGTTATTAACCGTTATGGTTGCAGATGACGATGACGAGAAGGAGAAGATGCTGACGCTTCTCTTCAAATATACGACAACACTCGGGGTGCGCGAGATAATATCTGAGCGCTATATACTTGAGCGCGAAGAGAAGACTATAGAGACGCCTTATGGGAAGGTAAGATGCAAGATTGCCAAAGGCTACGGCGCGAGGAAGGCCAAGATAGAGTACGACGACCTAGCCAAGATAGCGGATGCCAGACGAATCAGCATAGCGGCAGCGAGGGAGCTCGTTCAGCCTTATGTGAGCAAATACGTAAACGGCGGAGAGCTGCACTATACATAGAAAAGCGGGGTAGACAAGATGAGCAATACATTAGCGGATAAGATAAAAGAAAGCGCGGAATTTCTTAGGGATAAAGGAATAGATAAAGTAGATGTCGCGGTTATACTCGGCTCAGGCCTCAATGACTATGCGGATAGGATCGAAAACGCCTTGGTGCTTTCATACAACGAGATTCCGAATATGCAGGCGGGCCTTGTGTCAGATCACAGAGGGCAGCTCGTATACGGAGAGTACAGAGCTAAGAAAGTAGTTCTCCTGGCCGGAAGATTCCACTACTATGAATGCGGAGATATGGATAAGACTGCATTCCCAGCAAGGCTTATGGTGGCTCTCGGAGCGAAGAGATTCATCATTACAAACGCGGCGGGCTGCGTCAACGAGGATTTCAATGCGGGAGATCTTATGCTCATAAGAGACCATATAAACTATTCAGGAGCCAATCCTCTGATAGGGCCTAATATCGACGAGTTCGGACCGAGATTCCCGGATATGACATATACATATAACATGGAGCTTAGAGATGAGCTAAAGAAAAGAGCTAATGAAGAGGGTATAGAGCTTAGAGAGGGCGTATATATGATGTTCAGCGGCCCGACATTTGAAACACCTGCTGAGATTGTATTTGCAAGAACGGTAGGCGCGGATGCGGTCGGAATGTCTACTGTGCCTGAGGCAATTATCGCAAATCATGCGGGTTGTGAGGTCATCGGAATATCTTTTCTATCCAACATGGCTGCAGGCGTGCTCGACCAGCCTCTCTCCGGAGCTGAAGTCACCGAAGCAGCGCAAAAGGTGCAGAATACATTTGCCAAAGTAGTCGATATAGCAATTGAAATATAGTACAATATATATTTGCAGCCTGACAGTTCTATCGGGCGGTAAAGACAAGATTTTTTAAACAGTGAGGAAGACGATATGACAGCACAAGGAAAGGGCGCGGGAGTAGCACACCTTGAAGATATAGCAGCTCAAATGGCTGAGATTAATACGACTCCGGATGACGGAAAATTCCTCGGCATCGAGGAGGTCGTTAAGGAATCGATAGAGCATCTTTTGATCGCGATGTTTCCTTACCACTACGGGAAGTGGCGCGGCAGATTCGCAGAGACAGAGAAGAGGACTTGGGAGCTAATGAGGGCTTACGATGCACTTAACAGAGCACTGGGCCTCGTGTATGAGGACGGTGACGAAGCATCGGATAAGGTCGATGAGCTGATAGATGCTCTGCCTGAGATACTTGAGATACTCAAGACAGATGTGCAGGCGGGCTACGAAGGTGACCCTGCTGCCAAGAGCATAGATGAGGTTGTAATCACTTATCCGGCATTTAAAGCCATAGCGATATTCAGAATTGCCCACAAACTCTATGAGATGGGAGTTCCGATGATACCGCGTGTAATGACCGAATACGCTCACATGATCACGGGCATAGACATCCACCCGGGAGCTACTATCGGGAGATATTTCTTCATAGACCACGGCACCGGCGTCGTTATCGGGGAGACTACGACTATAGGTGAGAGGGTTAAGCTGTATCAGCATGTGACACTCGGAGCCAAGAGTTTCGATCTTGCAGAGGACGGAACTCCAATTAAGGGTATTAAACGCCATCCGGATATAGGCAACAGAGTAGTTATCTATTCCGGAGCGACAATTCTCGGAGGAGATACCAAGATAGGCGATGACTGCGTGGTCGGCGGTAACGTTTGGCTGACACATTCGCTGAATCCCGGAGAGACTATCACAACCAAGCCATGCGGACAGGAACTGATCGAGGGCAGGCATGAGATTGAAGGAAAGGCTAAATAATCGGAGGTAGATGAAAGGTGATGGATATCACAATGAATAACGGAACGAATAACAAGATATCGTCAAAAGGAAGAAGGATGAGAATATTCAGGAAGATTCTCCTGATTTTCAATATCCTGCTCCTCATTGCGGCGGTAGTAATCGCTGCGATGGTGCTGACAGGATGCTCCAAGGAGCCCGATACCTTCCCGGAGGCGGAAGCAGCAGTTCAAAATGCACTTAATGAGATCAAGAACAACGAGGATTCTGAGGCTACATTCAAGAAGATTACTGAGCTTGCCGGAACAAAGGAGGAAGGCGAGGCTCTAAGCGGATATATCGACAAACTCAAAGAGTTCGAGTATGAGCTTGTAAATACAACTAAGCTCGAAGACGGGAAGGTATGCGTGACCGCCAGAATCACAACATATGATTTCGGAAATGCATATATCAGCACATGGAATGAGTTCATTCAGATGAACGACAGCCTTACAAAAGAGAACGAATTCATCAGCAACCTGATGTTCAAATGCGCATCGATGACCAAGAAGGACTTCGTAACTGACGTAGATATAATCTGCACCGATCCAAACGGAGACGGCAATTGGGAGACAGATGTAAAGAATAATGAATCGCTTATGAATGCTCTGTCAGGCGGTATGGTAGACGCTATGAAATCCATTGCAGAAGACAGCGGCAGCGAAGAAGAAACTGACGCAGAGTAACAAGCGATTATCGGAGGGATAGAAATGGCTAATAACGATTACGAAACAAACAATGCAGTAGATCAGGGCGCAGCTCCTGAAGATTGCACTCATGATTGCAGCACTTGCGGAGCTTCATGCCCGTCAGCAGGTGGTGGCATACAGAAGGCAGAGCTCAATCAATTCAGCTCAGTCAAGAAGGTAATAGGAATAGTATCCGGTAAAGGCGGAGTCGGAAAGTCAATGGTGACGGCGCTTTCCGCTCTTGCTGCATCACGCCACGGATTTAAAACCGGCATCATGGATGCGGATATCACAGGACCTTCCATTCCTAAGATGTTCGGAATTCACAGGAAGGCCGGAGCATCCGAGTTTGGAATTCTGCCGGAGGAGACTCCGATGGAGATTAAGATCATGTCTATCAACCTCCTGACAGAGAACGAGACGGATCCTGTCGTATGGAGAGGACCTGTCATCGGAGGAGTTGTGGAGCAGTTCTGGACTGATGTCGTATGGGGAGATCTCGATGTTCTCTTTATAGACATGCCGCCGGGCACAGGCGATGTACCGCTGACGGTATTCCAGTCACTTCCTATTGACGGAATTATCGTGGTAACTTCACCTCAGGACCTAGTCTCCATGATAGTCACCAAAGCCGTGAATATGGCTAAATTGATGAACATACCGGTGTTGGGCCTTGTAGAGAATATGAGCTATTTCGAGTGCCCGGGCTGCGGCTCGAGACACGAGATATTCGGACCTAGCCAGGCCGAGGCTGTTGCCGTTGAAAACGGTATTAAACTGCTCGAGAAATTGCCTATAAATCCACTTCTTTCGACAGAGGCGGACGCTGGTAAGATTGAGTTTAACGAAGGAACCGAGATGGAGTCCGTGCTGGAAGTTCTGGCAGGCCTCGGTCTTTCGAACTAACAGGAGATAATAAATTGAGTGAATTAATCAGACTTGAAGGAATTGTAAAGAGTTTTGATGATACCGTAGTGCTGAACGGCATCGATCTCAGCGTTGAGGAGAATCAATTCGTCACGCTGCTCGGACCGTCGGGCTGCGGCAAGACAACTACCCTCAGGATAATTGCCGGTTTCGAAAAACCGGACGAGGGCAGAGTCTTTTTCGATGGCAAAGACATTACGGATATGCCTGCGAATGAGAGGCCGGTCAATACGGTGTTTCAGAACTACGCGCTCTTCCCGCATATGACGGTCGGTGAGAATATAGCTTTCAGCCTGAGAGTTAAGAATAAGAAGGAAGACGAGATAAGAGAAAGGGTCGGAAAAGCCCTCAAACTCGTCAATCTCAAAGGCTTCGAAAACAGGCGCATAGATCAGCTCTCCGGCGGACAGCAGCAGAGAATTGCCATGGCCAGAGCCATCGTGAATGAGCCGAGAGTGCTACTGCTCGATGAGCCGCTTGGTGCGCTCGATCTGAAGCTCAGGCAGGAGATGGAGTATGAGCTTGTAAGGCTTAAAAACGAGCTCGGAATTACATTTATATATATCACTCACGATCAGGAAGAGGCTCTTACGATGTCCGACAAGGTCGTGGTAATGAACGAAGGATATATACAGCAGGAGGGCTCTCCGCAGGAGATTTACGACGAGCCTGTAAACGCTTTCGTTGCGGACTTCATCGGAGACAGCAATATCGTGTCCGGACAGATGGTCGACGAGAGAGTAGTTAAAATTGACGGAATTGAGTACCCTTGCATAGACGGTACCGCAGAAGGCTTCCCGCCAAGGAGAAGGGTCGACGTGGTCATAAGGCCTGAGGACATAGACATAGTGCCTTACGGTAAAGGCCAGTGGAACGGTGAGATCATCTCCAAACTCTTCATCGGAGTTCACTATGAGATGCTCGTTCAGTCAGAGAACGGAAAGATCGAATGGCTGCTTCAGAACTATGACCAGCATGATGTAGGGGAGAAGATAGGAATGAAGGTCGACCCCGAGAACATCCAGATAATGCACAAACCAAAGAGCGACGCTGAGTCCGCAATAGATATAGATTTATAGATAATGGGTAAAAGCTTAATTGCAAAAAGAGAATATGCTACGCCTTTCATAATATGGATAATTGCGGGCACATTGATACCGCTTGCTTCGATTGCCTACTACGGCTTTACGAACAGGGCGGGCGCTTTTACTTTCGACAACATTACGGCAATGTTCCGCCCGGATCACATGCAGGCCCTCGGGCTCTCGCTGCTGCTCGCATTCATAAGCACGGCGATTTGCCTTATCATGGCATTTCCTATGGCGATGATTCTCAGGGAGAGCAAATTCGGCAAACAAGGCTTCCTTATCTTCGTAATCATACTTCCGATGTGGATGAACTTCCTGCTCAGAACTATGGCATGGCAGGTCTTGCTCGAGAGAAAGGGCGTTATCAACTCGATAATCA
>CACWIO010000024.1:0-731 GCA_902760855.1 uncultured Eubacteriales bacterium | reverse complement strand
ATCGAAGCGGCCTACGACCTCGGAGCGAGCAAAGCTACGACTTATACCAAGGTCATACTTCCGCTTTCGATTCCGGGCATTGTCTCCGGCATCACAATGGTATTCATACCGGCCCTTACAACCTTCGTTATTTCGAATATGCTGGGCGGAGGCAAGATCAACCTCATAGGAAATATCATAGAGCAGGAGTTCACGGTCAACTCCAACTGGTACCTGGGCTCCGGACTATCGCTGGTAATGATGCTGTTCATAATCGTCAGCATGCTCGCACTGCAGAAATTCGACAAAACCGGAGGACAGAATTTAATATAAAAGGCGCTTTGCAACGACACTTCGACTCGCTGTGTTCCGTCGCTGAGAATACCATCCTCATTGCCTTGTCTCTTGGAGCAACAGCTTCGACGCGCTGCGCTTGCTCAGCGTGTTCTTAGCCAATCGACTACGGCTTCTTCGGGGTATTCTTAGCAGCTTCTCCACAACGCTCGTCTCAGTGTGTTGCAAATCGCAATTATTATAAAAAGACAGATGAAAAAAACTATTGGTAAAATCTACATCCTAATAATAATGCTCTTCCTGTATCTGCCGATACTGACCCTTATAGCGCTCTCGTTTAACGAGGCCAAGTCAATGGCAGTATGGAAGGGATTCAGTCTGCGATGGTACGAGGAACTGTTCCATAGCCGTATTATGATGGGGGCCATTATTAACACGTTCTCGATCGCGATACTCGC